>NZ_JAAOTI010000015.1:0-233587 GCF_011297315.1 Catellatospora chokoriensis | reverse complement strand
AGCGGGGTCGGGAGGGCGGGTCGACCGGGCGGGTGGGGCGGGTCGGGGAAGGACCCGCGGCGGCGGTCCGCTCAACCGCCGCCGCGGGTGGTCTGTCAAGCGGTGCGCAGCCAGGCGGAGGCGTCGGCGGGCAGTCGGCCGTCGGTCAGGTCGATGCTGGTCAGCAGCACCTCGGTGTGCGGGGGCAGGTCGACCGGCTCGGTGGACAGGTTCACCACGCAGGTGAAGCCGCCGGGCCGGGTGAACGCCACCACCGCTTCGGGGGTGTCCAGCCAGGTCATCGGGCCGTCACCGAGCCCGGACTCGTTGCCCCGGATGGCCAGCGCCGCCTGGTAGAGGCGCAGCATCGAGCCGGGGTCGGCCTGCTGGGCCTCGACGGTCAGGTGCGCCCAGTCGGGCTGCGGCAGCCAGGCCGGGGCGGCACCGGACGGGCTGAACCCGTGCGACGTTCCGGACGACGACCAGGGCAGCGGCACCCGGCAGCCGTCGCGGCCCGGGTCGGTGCCGCCGGAGCGGTGGTAGATCGGGTCCTGGCGGGTGTCGTCGGGCAGCCGCTCGACGTCGGGCAGGCCCAGCTCCTCGCCCTGGTACACGTACACCGAGCCGGGCAGGGCCAGCGTCAGCAGCGCCGCCGCGCGGGCCCGGCGCAGGCCGAGCGCCGCGTCGGTGGGCATGAGGTGGCGGGCCTGACGCAGCGCGTGCTCGAAGCCGGTGTCGGTACGGCCGTAGCGGGTCACCGTACGGGTGACGTCGTGGTTGGCCAGCACCCAGCTGCTCGGTGCGCCGACCGGCGCGTGCGAGGCCAGCGTCGCGTCCACGCAGTGGCGCAGCGACTTCGCGTCCCACGGGCAGCCCAGGAAGTGGAAGTTGAACGCGGCGTGCATCTCGTCGGGGCGCAGGTACAGCGCGAACCGGTCGATGTCGGCCAGCAGCACCTCGCCGATGAGCGCCCGCGGGGCGTCGTACGAGTCGGCGATGACGCGCCACGACCGGTAGATGTCGTGGATGGCGTCGCGGTCCTCGAACGGGTGCGGGGTCGGCGGCGCGGACGGGTCGAAGTCGGCCAGCGTCGGGTCCTTCACGCACAGCGCGGCGGAGTCGATGCGGATGCCGTCGATGCCGCGGTCGAACCAGAACCGCAGGATGTCCTCGAACTCGGCCCGTACCAGCGGGTTCTCCCAGTTCAGGTCGGGCTGCTCGGGGGCGAACAGGTGCAGGTACCACTCGCCGTCGGGAACCCGCGTCCAGGCGGGGCCGTTGAAGATGGAGTTCCAGTCGTTGGGCGGCAGCTCGCCGTGCTCCCCCCGGCCGGCCCGGAACCAGAACAGGTCCCGGGCCGGTGAGCCCGGCCCCTCGGCCAGCGCGCGCTGGAACCACGCGTGGGCGTCGGAGCAGTGGTTGGGCACGATGTCGATGATGATGCGGATGTCGCGCTCGTGCGCCTCCGCGATCAGCAGCTCCGCCTCTTCGAGGGTGCCGAAGGACGGGTCGATGTCGCGGTAGTCGGCCACGTCGTAGCCGGCGTCCGCCATCGGCGACGGGTACCAGGGGCTGAACCAGATCGCGTTGATCCCGAGCTGGTGCAGGTACCCGAGCTTGGCGCGGATACCCGCCAGGTCGCCCACCCCGTCGCCGTTCGCGTCGGCGAAGGAGCGCGGGTAGACCTGGTAGATGGCGGCGTGGTGCCACCAGTCGCGGGTGTCGTTGTGGAACACGGGTACCTGCCTTCAGTGATTCGCAGTGGGTCCGGTCAGAAACCGCTGTTACCGGGGCCGCGGTTGAGCGTGTAGCCCAGCCGGTTGATCAACCCGCCGCTCGCGGCGCCGGAGACGGTGACGTACGTGACGTACGCGCTGCCCGCGGCGTTGAGCTCGATCCCGTACGTCCCGGCGCCGTTGACGGTGACGTGGTCGAGCGTGAGGTTGGTGATGTTGCGCTGGAAGCTGAGCAGGATGCCCTGGTACGTGGAGTCGATGATGTCGACGTCCAAGACCTGGACCGGGGCCGTGATGTCGGTGGCCTCCGCGTAGATCCACAGGCCGCCCAGCGACGAGTTCCAGTTGCGCTCGAAGCTCGACGTGCGGGTCAGCGTGTTGCGAGCCACCGTGGTGGTGTTGCTGAACGGCAGCGCCCCGTGCCAGGTACTGATGGCGATGCCGGACCCGGCGTACACCGAGTCGCTGATCAGGTTGTCCTCGATGCGGTTGCCGTTGCCGCCGTAGATCGCCGCGCCGTTGGCCAGCATCGGCAGCGCCACCGTGTTGAAGGTGAACGCGCTGCTGGTGACCGGTGCCGAGTTGGACCACATGGCCAGCGCGTCGTCGCCGGTGTTGCGCAGCGTGCTCTGGTCGACGCGCACGTTGGTCGCGCCGCCGTTGACGTTCACGCCGTCGGCGAAGATGTTGCGCAGCCGGGTGCCGACGACGTACAGGCCGTTGGTGCCGGTGGACGGCCACATGCCGACCTTGGTGTGCTCCAGCCAGACGTTGCTGACCAGCGAGCCGGTGCCGAAGTTGCCCTCGATGCCCGCGTCGAACGCGCTGTCGTCGCGGTAGCGCACGTCGCCGGCCAGGGTGAAGTCGGCCAGCCGCACGTTCGACCCGGTGGCGAAGAAGCCGCCCTTGCCGTTGGTGCCCTTGATGACGGTGTGCCACACGCCCGCGCCGCGCAGGCTGACGTTCTGGATGTTGAGCCGCGCGTTCGTGACGAACGAGCCGGCCGGCACCCACAGGCCCTTGCCCTGGCTCTGCGCCGCCGAGATGGCGCTGTTGAACGCGTTGGTGTCGTCACCGCTGTCGTTGGCGACGGCCCCGTAGGACGTCACGTTCAGGAAGTCGGCCGGGGCGGACAGCGCCGCCGGGGCGACCTCGGCCTCGATCAGGTCGATCGTGTAGTAGGCCGCGCTCGACGAGGCGTCCTTCTGCAGCTTGATGACCGTGCCCGCGGGGTACGTGGTGCCGAGCAGCACCCGCACGTCGTCGAAGAACCGGTGCGGCTCGCCGCCCGCCGGGTTGTTGTTGTACGGGTACGCCCCGTACACCCAGCTGTATACCGAGCTGAGGCTGACATCCTGGATCTTCGTGCTGCCCGCGTACAGGGCCAGCGGGTTGGTGTTGCCGGTGCCCGCCGCGTTGTCCGGGATCGAGTAGCGGATCACGAACGCGTTGGCCGGCTTGGTCAGCGTGACCTGCACGTACTGGCCGGTCGAGGACAGCTTCACGGCGCGGCGGCCGGACGCCTCCGACGGCTCGGACAGGTAGGCCCGGTTCGGCCCGATCAGCGCCGCGTTGGTGCTGCCCGACTCCGCCTCGTAGACGGTGTACGGCAGGGTCGCGCCGCGCGTGGCCAGCGCCGTGCCGCTGCCGACGGTGACGTTGTCGAGCAGCACGTTGCCGGAGTCGCCGGAGTCGTACTGGAACCCGATGATGTTCAGCCCGGCGCGCAGGGTGAGGCTCTGCGCGGCGTTGAGCCAGCCCGAACCGGCGGGCAGCGACAGCTGGCCGGTCTTGAGGTCGTTGACGTAGACCGACACGGTGCGGGCCGCCCCGTTGGTGTTGGTGTAGCGCAGCGTCACCGTGGTCGCCCCCGCGGTGGTGGCGTTGACGGTGCGGATCACGCGGGCCCCGGCCGTGGTCAGGCCGGACACGTAGCCGCTGCCGGTGTAGCCGCCGGTGCTGGTCGCGGCCGACGCGCCACCGGAGAGGAAACCTGTCTCCAGCTCGTAGCTCACGCCCGTGGGCGGCGGGGTCGGGCTGCTGCTCGGGGTCGGCGTCGGGCTGGGCGGGGTCGTCCCGGACACCGTGACGTGGTCCAGGTTGATGTTGCCCGAGTCGGTGCTGTCGAACTTCAGCGCGACCGCGTTGTTCCCGGCGTTGAGGGTGACGGCCTCGGCGACCGTGCCCCAGGTGTCCCAGTTCGCGGTGGCCGGCAGGTTGATCTGGCGCAGCTTGCCGCCGTTGACGTACAGCGACAGGGTCATGTTCGCGCCGGTGCCGTTGGCGTAGCGCACGGTCACCGTGGCGGTGCCCGCGCTCGCGACGTTCACGGCGAACGACGTGTTCGCGTTGCCCTTGTTGCCGTCGGTGTAACCGCCCACGAAACCGGAGCCGGTGAAGCCGGGGTGGTCCGTGGCGACGGTCGCGCCGCCGGACAGCGAGGCCGACTCGGCCTCGTACTGGCCCGCGGGCGGTGCCGCGATGTCGGCCACCGTCAGGCTGTCCAGGTTGACGTTGCCCGAGTCGGTGCTGTCGAACCTGTACGACACCGTGCTGTTGCCGTTGCCCAGGGACACGGTCTCGACCTGGGCGCCCCAGGTGTCCCAGTTGGCGGTGGCGTTGAGGCTGATCTGCTTGACCTTGGCCCCGTTGACGTACAGCGACAGGGTCTTGGTCGCCGTGGTGCCGTTGGCGTAGCGCAGCGTCAGCGTGCGGTTGGCCGTCCCCGACACGTTGACCGTGAACGTCAGGTTGGCATTGCCCTTGTTGCCGTCGGTGTAACCGCCGACGAACCCGGAACCGGTGTAGCCGGTGTGGTCGGTGGCGACCACGGTCCCGCCGGACAGCGCGGCCGATTCGGCCTGGTACGTCGTGGTGGCGGCGGACGCGGGCAGGGCCGTGAGCAGGCCTGCGCCGAGGGTGAGCACGGCCGCGGCGAGCGCGGCCAGCAGGGTGCGAGCGGGGATGCGTGGAGCGGTGCGATGGTGCAGCGTCATTGCGTACTCCCTTCACTTGCGTCGGTGTGTCCCCCGTGGCGGAGCAGCACCGACCGGCCCCCGGGCATGGCGGAGCCGGGCGGCGATGCGTGAGCGGATCTCGCTCCGGACCGCCGCCGGGCAGCGGCGGCCGGAAGTCTCAGCTGTGCCGGATCAGCCCTTGATGGCTCCCGCGGACAGGCCGTTGAGGATGCTGCGCTGGAAGACCATGAAGATGACGACCATCGGGATGCTGGCGATGGCCAGCCCCGCGAACATCTCGTTGTTGGTGACGCGGCCGGTGCTGGCCAGGCGGCTCAGCGCCACGCTGATCGTCTGGCCCTCCGCCTCCTGCAGCACCAGCAGCGGCCACAGGAAGTCCTTCCACGATCCGATGATCGCGAAGATGGAGACCACCGCCAGCACGGGGCGCGACAGCGGCAGGATGATGTGCCACAGCAGCCGCAGCCGGCCCGCGCCGTCGATGCCCGCCGAGTCCAGCAGGTCGTTGGGGATCTGGTCGAAGAAGCGCTTGAGCACGTAGATGTTGAACGCGTTCGCCGCGCCCGGCAGCCACAGCGCCCACGGGGTGTTGAGCAGGTTCACCCCGAACACCGGCACCTCGGCCACGGTCAGGTAGGCGGGCACCAGCAGCGCCGCGGCGGGCAGCATCAGGCTGGCCAGCATGCCGCCCAGCACCACGTTGCCCAGCACGGGCCGCAACTTCGACAGGGCGTACGCCGCTGCGACGTCGACGATCAGCTGGATGAGCCAGCCACCCAGCGCATAGAACGCCGTGTTGACCAGGTAGCGGCCGATCTCCAGCCGGTTCCACGCCTCAAGGTAGGTCTCCGGGTGCCACTCGGTCGGCCACAGCGTCGGCGACGGCTGCGCCAGCTCGATCGGGGTCTTCATCGCGCCGGTGATCATCCAGTACAGCGGGAAGATGAAGATCAGCAGGAAGAGCACCGCCATCACACCCAGGACCAGGCGGTACACGAGACGGCCGTTGCCGCGGCGCAGGTCGGCGTCGGAGATCAGGGATCGCGTCAGGGAACTCATCGGGGATCCTCTCAGTCGGCCTTGCGGGTGAGCCGCAGGTAGAGGGCCGAGAACGCGCCGAGCACGATGAACAGCAGCACGCTCATCGCGGCGGCCATGCCGAAGTCGTGGTTGATGGTGAAGGCGTACCGGTAGATCAGCACCATCACCGTGATCGTCTCGGGGTTGGTGGTGCCGGTGAGCTGGAACGGCTCGATGAAGACCTGCATCGTGGCGACGATCTGCAGCAGCAGCAGGACCAGCATGATGAAGCGCATCTGCGGGATGGTCACGTGCCGGATGCGCTGCCAGACCGAGGCGCCGTCGAGCTCGGCGGCCTCGTACAGCTCGCCCGGGATGCCGGCCAGGCCGGCCAGGTACATGATGGTCGCGCCGCCCATGTTGGCCCAGGTCGAGACCAGCACCAGCGAGATCATCGCCATCTTCGGCGACTGGTTCCAGTCGGAGGTGGGCAGGCCGACGCTCGACAGCACGGCGTTGAACAGGCCGTTGCCGGGGTCGTAGAAGTACTGCCAGAGCAGCACGCTGACGATCGGCGGCAGCATGACCGGCAGGTACACCGCGAACCGGAAGAAGCCCTTGGCGTGCCGGAACTCGTTGATGACCAGCGCCAGCACGAACGGCACCGCGAACCCGAACAGCAGCGCCAGGCCGGTGAACTCCAGCGTGTTCAGCCAGGCGGTGGCGAACAGCGGGTCGTCGAGCACGGCCGTGTAGTTGTCCATGCCGACCCAGATCGGGTCGGTGACGAAGTTGTCCTGCTGGAAGCTGAGGATGATGCCCTTGACCAGCGGATACCAGGAGAACAGGGCGAAGCAGAGCAGGCCGGCGGCCAGGAAGGCGTACGCCTGGAGGTTGTCCCCGATCCTGCGGCGCAACCGCGCCGCGCGGGCCGAACCCGGCCCACCGGGCGCATCGGCGCGCCCCGTCCCCCGTGTCACCGCTGCCGAGCTCTGCGGCGCGATCACCGTCATCGTCGTGCTTCCTTCCCTGCTGCGCTGAACCTCGGGCAGGTGGGTCCCGGACCCTCGCCGGTGGTCGTCCTGCCGGACTCCCACCGGCGCCCCCGCGGCCCGGGACCCTACCGCGTCATTTGACGGTCGACAGGATCTGGTTGACCTGCTTCTCGGCGTCCGCCAGCAGCTTGCTGATGTCGGCGTTCTGGTCCGTCAGCACCTTCTGCATGGCCGTGTCCAGCACCGCGTAGATCTGCTGCGCCAGCGGCGGCTCCAGCTTCAGCGGGATGGTGGTGGCGGTGGCGAGGAACGGCCCGAAGTTCTCCGACGGGATGTTGGCGTGCTTCTTGGTCGCCTCCTCCCACTTGGCCAGCGAGGCGCCGGTCCAGATGTTCGGCTGCGGGAGACCCACCGGCTGGCCCTTGCCGGCCGCCTTCTCGTTGTCGGCCGCGATGCGGTCCGGGTCGAGCGCGCCGCCCTTGAAGGACAGCCAGGTCAGGCCAGCCTTGATCTTCTCCGGGCTGAGGCCGGCCTTGAACATGTAGCCGTCGCCGCCGCCCAGGGTGCCCTGGCCGCCGGGGATGCCGCCGAGCCCGAAGTCCTCGTACTTGGCCTTGTACTGGTTCACGATGACGGGGAAGTTGTCCGCCGAGCCGATGTACATGCCGAGCTTGCCCGACGCCATCATCTGCAGCAGGTCGGCCCACTCGAGCAGCTGGCGCTGGCCCATCGTGTTGTCCGTCCAGCGCATGTCCTTCAGCTGCTGCAGGACCTGCTTGCCCTTGTCGTTGTTGAAGGCGGCCTTCCAGGCGTCGCCTTCCTTGACCGCCACGTCGCCGCCGACGGAGTACATCTCGGCGGTGAAGTGCCAGCCACCCGTGTTGTTCTTGCTGTAGTCGCCGTAGCCGACGGTGCCGCTGCCCAGTGCCGTGATCTTCTTGGCCGCCTCACGGACCTCTTCCCAGGTCTTCGGCGGGCTGGCCGGGTCGAGGCCGGCCTTGGTGAACAGCGTCCGGTTGTAGACCAGGCCCAGCGAGTAGTTCGCCACCGGGACGCCGTAGATCTTGCCGTCGCCGCCGGTGAAGACCTTCATCAGGTCCGGCTTGACGTCCTTGATCGACGGGAAGTCGGCCAGCTGCGCCGAGATGTCCTGCACCTGGCGCTTGGCGATCAGGGCCGCCGGGTCGGTCAGGTAGACGTAGAAGACGTCCTCCAGCTGGCCGCCGGCCAGCTTGGTGGCGAACGTCTGGGGGTCCATGAACCCCTCTTTGGCGTCAATCTTGATGTTCGGGTACTTCGCCTCGAACGCCTTGACGTCGGCCTCGAAATTCGCGCGGTTGACCGCGTCCGTCGCCGGGGGCATCCCGTTGACGGTGATGGTCACCGGACCACTCGGGGTCTCCGGCTCATCGCCGGCGCAGGCCGCGCCGAGCATCGTCGTGCCGGCCACCAGCGCGAGCGCCAGCGACTTGCCGAGCAAACGTCGGTTCATCGGTTCTCCGATCCCTTCTGTATGCACACTCCGGACCTCAGCCGGCCCGGCGGCTCCGGCAGCGGCGAGCGCTCCGGGTTTGTTAATCGCGCATTGCGGCCGCGTCGCTCGGGGGTTACAGCGCCGTGGCGTGAGCAGAAGGATAGGCGCGCTCGCGCCCGGAAGTCCAGAGGATGACGCAAAAACGTGATCGCTTGTTTGCCATCCACTTGCACAGTCCCGCAAGTTCGTGACTCATCGATATGATCACTCAAGAAGGGCGCGACCTGCGCGATCCCTAGATCGCCGCCGCCCCGCCGAGCCCGCCCCGCCTCAAGATCTCCCGACTTGCCCAGCAGTTGTGCGCATCTTGCACACCCACAAGCCCACGCACCAGGCAACTCGGACGATCACCCACCCACCCCCGGGCCCGGACCCGCACCCATCCCCGGGCGCAGCTCTTAAGGAGGCGCGCCTTCACGAGGGTCGTGAGGGCGCGACTCCTTAAGAGTTGCGGCAGGTGGGAGGCCAGAAGTCGGCCGCCGACGGGCTTGGTCGACGTTGTGGTGACGGTGCGTTCCGGGCGCAGGCGCGGGGCAGTGACGCGCACGGGGGGCGGGTGCGTGGTGGTCGGGGCTTGCCGCCGGCGGCGTTGCGGGCGGGGACCGGGGTGCACGGGTGGGCCTAGGCGGGCACCGGGCACGGGCCGGTGGTGCTGCGGACGATCAGCTCGGGGTCGAACAGCACCTCTTCTGCCGCCGCCGGACGGCCCTCCAGCTGGGACAGCAGCGAGATCACCGCGGCGCCGGCCATGGCCCGCACCGGCTGGCGCACCGTCGTCAGGGGCGGGTCGGTCACGCCCATGAAGGTCGAGTCGTCGAAGCCGACCACCGACACGTCGTCCGGGACCTCCAGGCCCTGCTTGCGCACCGCCCGCACCGCGCCGAGCGCCAGCGCGTCACTCGCGCAGACCAGGCCGGTGCAACCGGCGGCCAGCAGCCGGTTCGCCGCGCCGCGGCCGCCTTCCACGGTGAACACCGTGTGGTCCACCCAGCGCCGCCAGCGGGTTTCGCCGCGTTCCTCCCAGAACTTCGCGAACCCGGCCAGCTTGCGGGCCGACGGCACGTGCCCGACCGGCCCCAGGATCAGCCCGATCTTCTCGTGGCCCAGCCCCGCGAGGTGCGCGAGCGCCTGCTCGGCCGCGCCGGTGTCGTCGACGCAGATCCGGGCCACGCCGAGGTTCTCGTCGGCCGCGTTGATCAGCACTATGGGCAGCCTGCGCTCGGTCAGCTGCTTGATCGCGGCGGGCCCGGCGTCGGCGTAGCTGCTGCCGACGAACACGATCCCGCCGACCTGCTGGGCCAGCAGCATCTCGATGTAGTGCGCTTCGGACACCCCGTCGGAGGTGCGCGTGCACAGCACCGGCACCAGCCCGCGCTGGATCAGCGACACCCCGATGACCTCGGCGAACGCCGGAAAGATCGGGTTGCTGAGGTCGGGCACGACCAGCCCGATCAGCCGGGCGCGCTCGCTGCGCACGGGCTCCGGCCGGGCGAAGCCGAACACGTCCAGCGCCGTCAGCACCGCGTCGCGGGTCGCCTGGGACACCCCGGGCTTGCCCCGCAGCACCCGGCTCACGGTCGCCTCGGACACGCCCGCGAACTTCGCCACCGCCGAAAGCCTGCTCGTCGTCACCTCCGGGATCTTACAGCAAGTAGTGCAAAAACCAAGACGTCCTGCGCAACCCGTTGCACGCTCAGGAACGCCCAGCTCACGGTGGGTCAGGCAGGCGGACCGAGGGAGAGGGCGAGGCGCAGGACGGCGTCGCGGAGCGGCAGGAGACGCCTGGCCTGGGACATGCGGTTGACCATCAGGGCTGTCGCGGCCATGCGCTGGGTGGGGCGACGGCGTTCGCGGTCGTAGGCCCGCAGCCCGTCCGCCACGTCGCCGCCGGACAGGCACCGGGCCAGTGCGACCCCGTCGATGATCGCCTGACACGCGCCCTGGCCCAGGTCGGGTGTCATCGCGTGTGCCGCGTCGCCGAGCAGCGCCACGTTGCCCGCCGTGTACGACGGCAGCGCCGGGGCGAGGTGGTGGATGTCGTGCCGGATGACGTGCGAGGTGGCGTACCGGTCGAGCACCGCCGGGATCGGATCGTGCCAGCGACCGAAGACGCGGCGCAGCTCGTCGGGGTCGTCGAGGGCGGGACGGTGGTGCTCGGGCGCGGTCAGCACGGCGTACCAGTTGGTGCGGCCCGGACCCTGCGGGGTGACCCCGAACCGGGCGCCGACTCCCCAGGTCTCGCCACCCACCTCGGTGTCCAGGTCGGCCGTGCCGCGCCAGACGGTCGCGCCCGCGTAACGCAGGCCGTGCCGGTCGCCGAACAGCGCCGTGCGGATCCGGCTGCCGATGCCGTCGGCCGCGACCACCACATCGTGGTCGCGGCGCAGCGCGGTCACGTCGTCGACGGGGCAGCCGAAGCTGACCACGCCGGCGGGCAGCGCCTGGCTGAGCACGCCGAGCAGCGCGGGCCGCGACACCAGGTGGACCGGCTCGCCGTGGCGTTCCCGGACCTTGTCCATGTCGAGGGCGACGATGCGCGACCCGTCGGGCCGGCGGATCGCGCCGCTGCGCTGCGGCAGCCCGGCCGCGCGCACCGCCCCGCCGACGCCGAGCTCGTCGAGCGCGCGCAGCGCCGACGGCCAGATGCCCAGACCGGTGCCGGTGGCCGGCAACGTGTCGCCGCGCTCGTACACGCAGACCTGCCACCCCGCCGCCCGCAGCCCGATGGCGGTCGCCAGACCACCGATGCCGCCACCCACGACGGCCGCCGTTCTCGTCATGCCCCGAACGTACTACATCTGTAGTGTCCACGACTACAGCTGTAGTATGGATCTCATGTCCGATCGCAGGGAGCAGGTGCTCGACGCCGCCATCGCCGTGCTCGGCACGAAAGGGCTGCGCGCGCTGACCCACCGCGCCGTCGACGCCCAGGCCGGACTGCCGGAAGGCTCTACGTCGAACAGCTTCCGCACCCGGGAGGCCCTGGTCGGCGGCATCCTCGACCGGCTCGTGGAGATCGAGACCGTGGTGTGGCAGCGCCTGGCCGGCCAGCGCCCGCCCGGCTCGCTGGACGAGTTCGCTCAGCTCATCGGAGATATGGTGCGCGAGGTCACCGGCCCGGCAAGGGCGCTGACGCTGGCCCGGCACGCGATCTTCCACGAGGCGGCGTTCCACCCGGGCCTGCAGGAGAGGATCCGGGCGGCCCGGCAGCGGCTGGCGGCCTGGGGCGAACCGTGGTTGGCGCAGTTCGGCTCGACCGCGCCGCAGGCCGACTACCTGACCGTGCTCGCCCTGCTCGACGGCTTGGTGGCCATCCAGCTCGCCTGCCCGGAGCCGGACTTCGACCCGACGCCGTCCATCCTCACCACGCTGCGCGGCATGACCATCACGTGATCTGCTCAGCGAAGCCGTCCGGGCCGACGGCCGACGGCGCGGTGGGTCAGTCGCGGCCGAGCCAGGTGGTGACGCAGGCCTCGTTGCCCTCGGGGTCGGCGAGCACCCGGAACGCGGGCGCCTCCTTGTCGTAGACCACCCGCCCGCCGGCGGCGACGGCCGCCGCGACCCGGCGGTCGGCCTCGTCGTGTGGCACCGAGATGTCCAGGTGGATGCGATTGCGCTGGGTGCGCGGCCGGTCCATCTGCTGGAACCACACCGTCGGACCCTGACCGTACGGATCGACGACAGCGGCCCCCGGATCGTCGTCCACCGCGGCGTAACCGAGCACCGCCAGCCAGAACGGGCGCACCGCGGCGATGTCGAGCGCGTCGATGGCGATCTCCAGCAACTGCACGGCGCGCGGCGACCCGCCGGCGGCATCGGTCGGGTGCCCCGCCGCGGTCAACGCGGCCGACACCCGCACCGCCAGCTCGGTCTCCCGGCCGGTCACCCGCATCGCGCCGGGCACCTGCACCGTCAGCAGAACTCGATCGCCACGCAGGTCGAGCAGCAGCCGGCGCTCCGCCCCCGGACCGGCCGCCGCCACCGCGAGCGAGGCCACCTCCGCCGCCTGCGCCAGCGACGACACCTCGACGGCGGTGCACAGCGAGCCGAGCACGAACCGCCAGCCGTGACCGGTGACCGCATCGGACGCCTGCTGCCGGGTGAGGACCGCTTCGCTCATGCCCCGATGCTGCCAGGGCGCGGGACGCGCGTACAGCGTTCATGCGGTCGACTCGGGTAGCCTTGCCCGCCATGAGCGGTGGGCAAGGGCAACACGACGATCCACTCGACCGACTGGCGGCCGAAGAGGACTGGAGCCGCCGCGCCAAGGCGGTCGAGAACCAGGTGGCACGCGAACGGCGCATGCCGTCGCTGCGACCGGCGCGCACACCGCGACCCCGGCGCGACCGCGAACCGAGGGGCGGAATCTCCCTCATCTTCGTCGCGCTCGTCGTCGTCATGCTGGTCAGCGCCGTGGCGGCGTGGACCGGCGTCGGGCATCCGTCACTGGTCGTGTTCTTCTTCGTGCTCTCCGGCTGGCTGGTCACCCTCTGCCTGCACGAGTTCTCCCACGCGCTGACCGCGCACCGCGGCGGGGACCACACCGTCGCCGAGAAGGGCTACCTGCGGCTCGACCCGCGCAAGTACGGCCACCCCGTGCTCACGCTGCTGCTGCCGATGCTGTGGCTGCTCATCGGCGGGCTGCCGCTGCCCGGCGGCGCCGTGATGATCGAGACTCACCGGCTGCGCAACCGCTTCCGCGACGCGCTGGTCTCCGCGGCGGGTCCGGCCGTGAACATCGTCGCGTCCATCGTGCTGCTGGCGGCCGTGGCGCTCGGCGGCCCGGCCTTCCTCAACTGGGACGCGCCGCACCTGACCTTCTGGGCCGGGTTGACGTTCCTCGCCTACCTGCAGGTCGCGACCGCGATCCTCAACCTGCTGCCGGTGCCCGGCCTGGACGGGTACGGGATGATCGAGCCCTACCTGTCCCCCGGCGCACGCCACGCGGGCAACAAGATCAAGCCGTTCGGCATCCTGATCGTCTTCGCCCTGCTGTACTTCCCGCTGGCCCGGGGCCTGTTCGGCGACGCGACCGTCTTCTTCCTCGACGTCTCCGGCGTGCCCCGCGAACTGGCCGCCTACGGCAACTACCTCTTCCAGTTCTGGAAGAGCTGGTGACGCACGGCAGCTGAAACCATGTGAGAGCCGGCGGGCGACCGCGCCGTCATCCGCCGGGTCTCGACCTACCCATCCCGGGTGGTCAGAGGTCGAACTCACCGTCCTTGGCCGACCTCAGGAAGGCCGTCCACTCCGCACGGCTGAACACGACGACGGGCTCGGTCGTGCGGGCCCGGCGAACCCGCACCTCGTCGTCCGCCATACCCACCTCGACGCAGGTATTGGAGTCGCAGCTGGACGGCACACGCCATTCGACGTGCCGCTCTTCCGATGTCATGGGCTGACCCCTCATCGGTAGTTGGCAGCCCAGCGTACAAGGTGAAAACGCCGTCACGGATTCCGCGAAACAAGTTGGCACAACGCAGCGGGTCCGTCCGCGACGGGAACGGACCCGCTGTGGTCGACGTCAGTCGGCGATGAAGTCCCCTGACCTAATGCCCGCTATGAACGCGGCGAAGTCCTGACGGGTAACCCGGAGCACCGGACCCTGAGGATCCTTGGCGTCTCGCAATCCGATCTCGGAGCCGAACTGCGCCACCTCTACGCAGGCCGCATCGTTGCAGCGGCTGCTCCTCTGCCAACTGACCTGAGTCTCGACATTTGACACGCGGTAACACGGATCCCTTCTGGTATTCATCGGAATGGCCTACATACGCCGTTCCGTCTAGTTGTCGAACTCCGCCAGCAAGGCCGCGATACGGGCTGCGAGCAGGCGACTGGAGCGCTCGGCGCTGTACGATCTTCGCTCGATCGTGTCGAGGATTCGGCGATGTCTCGAAACCTCGTCCGATTCGTGAAGGATCTCGTCTTTAGCCCAGCTTTCGCGATACAGGACCGCATCCTTCTCACTGCCGAGTTCGAGAACGCTGAACGATCCGAGAGTCAAGATCATCCCTGCCAGCGAGAGGGGAATGATCCTCAAGACGATCGTTCCATCGGCTACGTGTCGCATCAGATGCTGGAGCTGTTCGATCGCGACCTCACGACCACCGGCAATGCGAGACAGCACCGACTCGTCGATCGTCAGCAAGTACGTCGGGCGTTCAGCGCGATCAAAGATGTGCTCGCGTCTACGGAGCCGAACCTCCAGCCGCGCCGCACGCTGATCGTCTGTGATCACCCCAAGCTCACCTGCCCAGAAGTTCAGAACCGCCTCGGCGTGTCGTGGCGTCTGCAGCACTCCCGGGATGAGAGCCGGAGAAAAGGCCCGGATCGTCGTGGCCTGGCTCTCGAACTGTATGAGCTGCATCAGCGCCGGTGTCAGCTGAGAGCGGTAACGGGGGGTGTCCCACCAGCCGGCGACGCGACGGCGCGCGGTCCTGGCGTCCTGCACGAGTTCGGCGACGGTGGCCGGATCGTTCACCTCGAGCATTTCCAGCAGGGCGCGTAGGTCCGTGCCGGAGACGGTCACCTCGCCACTCTCGATGCGCTGCACCTTGGAAAGCGACCAGTCGAGCGCCTCGGCGACCTCGCCCTGGGTCAGCCCCCGCGCATCACGACCACCACGCAGCGCGAGGCGGAGTCGACGGCGGGCCACAGCAGGCAGATCACCTGAGACCATGGCGGCCCTCCCGATCGTCTCCCGTTCCGTGATCTAGCTGTACAGCAGAGTGGGATGCCGCTGTGTGATGCAACGCACAGACGTTACACCGCGGCATCCCGGTTGGACACCACCGATGAAAAGCGATGTCAATTCGTGTCCGCGCGATACTCCATCGCCCGCACCAAACCGCGCCTGACCTGCTCGAACATCCGCTCGTCAGTGGTCGAGAACAGCAGTTGGCACATCCCTCGGTAGAACCCGCGCAACTCGTACGAGTGAGTCCTGGCCCCCCAGCAGCCTCGGGCGCCGACCAGGAACGCCGCGGCGATCGTCGCCGCGACCGACATCGCACCCGTGCCGAGCACCGGCCAGGCGGTCGCCGCGGCGACGCCGGCGGTGCCCGTCGCGTAGAGCCGGGTGGTGGTGCCACCACCGCCGCCCCGGCTGGACGGGACACAGACGATGTGCACCCCGTGCAGTCCGCTGAGCGCGAACCGGCGGGGTTCAGGCACGTACACCTGGAGGTACCGGTGGTCGATGTGCGCCGACGGACCTCGGTAGTAGACGGGCATCCTCCCTCTCCCTTGAACAGCCCTTGCAGGGAGGGAGTCGGCGGGGTATAGATGACATGAGACAGTCCTCCTTCCCTGCGTGGGACGAGGCCAAGAACGGCGCTCGGTGCCAGCCGGGCGCTGTTCCTGTTCCAGGAAACGTGATGCTTCCTTACCGCCCAGTATGGGATGGACACACGTTGATCGCCATACCGCACTCTGCGGTATGGCAGATTTGAACGAACATTAAAGTGAATCACGTCCCATCACGACCGCCCCACCGCCGATGGCCTGGCCCGCAACGCCTTCGGCCATCGGCGACGAGATCGGCGGTGGTCACATCTGCAGACCCTCCTCGATGGCCTTGAGCTTGTGCCGGGCCATGGCGAGGTTGGCGCGAGACCGGGCGAGCACCAGGTAGAGGAAGAGGCCCTGGGTGTTGCGGCTGGTCAGTGGCCTGATGACGTGATACTGCACGCCCAGGGTGATCAGGATGTCCTCGATCGTGTCCTTGAGCTTGAGCATCTCCAGGGTGCGCAGCTTGGCCCGGACCACGTCGGTGTTGCCGGCCGCGGCGATGGTCAGGTCCATCTCCTTGGAGCTGCCGAGCGCACCGAGCGCCATGCCGCTGGTGTAGTCAACGAGCGCGACGCCCACCGCGCCCTCGATCTGCATCGCTTCCTGCAGCGAGCTTTCCATGTCAGCCATGGTGGATCCTCATTTTCGTTCGACGAAGGGATGGTCGGTTGTTCAGCGGGTCTCTACGTGCTGGATGAGTTCTCCGATGCGCGCCGCGACGGGACGCGCCTCGTGGTGCAGGCGGGCGACGTTGAGCTCCCGGCCCGCGATGACGGTGAGCAGTGCCGACGCTCCGGCGGCGAAGACCGCCACGTAGCCGTTCGTGGCGGTGGTGACCGTCTCGCGAAACTCTCCCGAGCGCACCGCGGCGATGATCTGCTGCCCCAGGCCTAGCTGAGCGGCCGACATCGCGGCGAAGACCTCCGGCTCGATGCCGTCGGCGTCCTGTGCGATGAGCAGCCCGTCGACGCTCGCCACGAGCACACCGACCACGTGTGGCAGGCAAACGCGCAGCTCGCGTATCTCGGCGAGCACCGGACTGTCTGGGGCCAAGGGGATGACTCCTCTCTTCCTACCGCGTAGGAGCGTTCTCAGAAGGTCTCGTTTCACAGGGCCCCCAGCCCGGCGATGAGGCGGGTGAGGATCTGCTCGGACACGCGGGTGTCGGGCGTGCCGGCGAGTTCGGTGCGCCGGGCGGGTTCCTGCCGGATGGCGCGGCGCGGCAGCGGAATGTGCGGCGGCGGTTCGCCGACCGGTTCCGGCGGCGGGTCCGGCGCGGGTTCGGCCACGGGTTTCGCGTGCCGTGCCGGCTGCGCCGCGGGCGGGGCGGTCAGACCCGCGGCGGCCCTGGCCCGCACCGTGGCGACGGACTCCGCGGCCGCGGAGCCGCCGGGGCGGCCGGGCTCGACCAGACCGGTGCGGGCCATCCGGCGCACCTCGAGCATGACCGTGAACGTGTCGCGGCCGAGCAGCCTGGCCAGGTCGATGGGGCTGCGGCGGCGGTCGGCGTTGGCCACCACCTCCCACTGCAGCGCGGTGAGCGCGACGCACTGCGAGCGCAGCCGGCGCTGGGGCAGCACCGCCGCGGTGTCGATGGCCGCGTCGGGCCAGGCGTCGGCGAGCAGCCGCTTGCGCCGGTCCACCTCCTGGCACACCGTACGCAGGTCGACGGTGCGCAGGTGGCCGACCGGGTGGCGGGCCCGGTGCTCGAAGTGCGCCGACACCACCAGGTCGAACAGGAAGAACGCCGCGTCGTAGAGGGCGATCACGCCGAGCGCCTCCAGCTCGGTCTGGGTGACCAGCCCGGCGTCGACGAGTTCGGGCCCGATGCGGTGCTGGGCCCGCCCGGCGGTCACGGCGGCGCGCCACGCGTCGACGGGCAGCCGGCCCGAGGCGGTGAGCAGGCGTTCCACTCCGGAGGCGACGGGGGTTTCGGCGTAGGCGATCCGGCCGTCGACGACGTACACCACGCCGCCGGGCGGGTCGAGGATGCGCAGCGCGCCGGTGACCCCGGCCGCGCACCACGGTTCCAGGGACTCCCGCAGCAGCGGCGGGCGCGAGCTCTTCGACATGCGCCTGATCAGTTCGCGCTGAACTGGGCGGCGATGACGCTGAGCTGCCGCTGCGCCATGACCAGGTTGCCGACCGCGCGGTCGAGCCAGACGTAGAGGACCATGCGCGCTTCGACGTCCGTCGAGAGCAGGCGCATGACGTGGTATCCGTTGCCTGCCGTGATCACGATGTCCTCGACGTGTGCGGGCTGGCCGACCGTGGCGAAAGCGGCGGTCTGCATGGTGGCGTGGATCATGCCGACCGCGTCGGCGGGGGTGTCGTCGCGGCTGCCCGGCCCGCGCCCGGCCGCGCCGATGATCGAGCCACTGGGGAAGTCGATGAGGCTGGCGCCGTGGACGCCCTGGAGGGCCATCAGACGGTGAAGACAGTCGTCGATGTCAAGCACACCCGCTCCCCGGAAGAACATGACGCCACCCACGGCTCGCGCCACCACCGAGAGCGCCTGGAAACGCTGTGGTGGTAACGGGTAGCTCGATGAAGACTACAGCAGGTGACCGCGATAAAAGATGTTTCAGCTGAAAACTATTCGTTCGCAACTTCTGCCCGAAAGGGTCATTGAAGTCGTATATAGACGGTCCGACGGCAGGATGCCGAGGGACACTGCGCCGACCCCCGACCGTTCGGCAGGTTACGCACGTTCCACCTCGGCGAATCGCACACGTTGTCCGTCACTGTGGACTTGCGTCGCACGTCCGACTGTCCTATGGCGACGGCGGCCGTGTACGCCGAAAACCGGGCGGGCGGACCGTGTCAGGTGACACGGCCCGCCCGCCCGGTGCGGTGTTGCTCGTGGTCAGTGGGACCGCTTCGACTTGCGGCCCAGCCACCAGACGACGGTGACCACCGCCGCGCCGATGAGCCAGGGTCGCGGGTTGCGACGGACACGGTCCATCACGTCGCGGCCCATCTCCTCCCACTCCTGCGAGCTGGACGGCATCCGGTCGGCCAGGTCGTGGACGACCTCGCCCGCCCTGTCCTTGGCCAGCACCGCCGTCGCGGCGACCTGGTCCTTGACCTCACCGGCCTGCGCGGCGACGGTGCGGCCGGACGCGGCCAGCGTGTGCCCGACCTCGCCGGCCTGCGCGGCGACGGTGCGGCCGGACGCGGCCAGCGTGTGCCCGACCTCGCCGGCCTGCGCCGCGACCGTGCGGCCCGACTCGGCCAGGCTCTGCTTGAGCTGCTCCGCCGAAGCGGCGACTCCGTTGCTGTTCTTAGCCATTGAGCTGCCCTCCTATCGCGCTGAGCACGCCTGAAGGAACGGCGGCCCGCTGCGAACCGGATACCCGTGCGGCGATGCGCTAACCGCCGTCCGGAGCGGACATTCCGGCAAGTCGCGCGAGGGGTCAACGCGGGCGTACGCCGCTGACCGCCCAGGCGCGTGCGGTCAGCGCGACGGAGCCGTCCGCGGCGAGCGGCAGGCCGTCCCGCAGGCGGTCGCGCAGGGCGGCGCGGCGGTCGGCGGGCAGGGCGGCGACGTAACCGGGCGCCGGGCCCTGGCCGCCGAGGAACGGCGTCCAGAGGTCGCCGAAGTCGGCGAACACCATGGGCGTCTCGATCGCCCGCACCAGCACGTCGGCCAGACCGGCGCCGGTCCACAGGTCCCACAGCGGCTCGGGCCGGCACAGCGGGAAGCGGCGGCCCTCGTCGAGGTCGGCGGCGGCCGGATCGAGTGCGACGGCCGCGTCCCAGAAGTGCCGCAGCATCGCCATTCCCTCGGCGTAGTCCCAGACGTAGGCCGCGACCGTGCCGCCGGGCGTCGCGGCGCGCACGCACTCGGCGACCGCCAGGTCGGCAGCGGGCACGAAGTTGAGCGCCAGGCCGCTGACGACGGCGTCGAAGGCGCCGTCGGGCACCGGCAGCGAGCGGGCGTCACCGCTGTAGAACGTCACCCGAGGATCGCCGACGCGGGCCCGCGCGTGGGCCAGGAAGCCCTCCGCGGGGTCGACGCCGGTCACCCGGGACGGTTCCGCCGCCGCGAGCACGGCGGCGGTCAGCGCCCCGGTGCCACAGCCCACGTCCAGCCAGCTGCGACCGGGCGGCAGGGCCAGCAGGCGCACGAAGGCGTCCGCCAGCGGGGCGCTCCACCGGCCCATGTAGACCTCGTACGCGTGGCCGACCGCCCAGACATCCGTCACGCGATCGAGAATACGACCGCCGTTCGACTCAGCTGACTTCGCGGACCAGCACGAAGGCGCCGTTCTTGATCTGCAGCAGGATGAAGGTGGGATTCGGCTGGGTGCCGTTCGCGCTGAACTGCGCCGGACCCGACAGCAGCTCGATGTCGCCGGGCTTGGTGTCGGCGATCGCCCTGCGTACCGCCTCATGATCGGTCGTGCCCGCGCGCTGGATGGCGTTGGCCGCCAGCCGGACGGCGTCGTAGCCCTGCATGGTGAACGGCCCGGGTTCGTGGCCGTAGGAGGCCCGGTACTTCGCCGCCCACTCCTTGGCCTTGGGCTCGAACTGCGCCAGCGGCAGGGTTATCCCGTAGACGCCCTCTTCCTGCTTGTCGGTGAGCACGTCGAACAGGGTCGGGTCGGTGCCCGCGTCGGACAGCATGATCGTGCCCTGGTAACCGCCGTCGCGCAGGTCTCGGATCATCCGGCCGGCCTCGGGGTAGTACCCGGTGAAGAACACCAGGTCCGCGTCCACCTCCTTGACCTTGTCCAGCACTCGGGGGTAGCTGGTCGCGCCCTGGCTGATCTTCATCTGCCCGGCCAGTTTCAGCGGACCGCCCTTCTTCTGCACGCTGGCGACGGCGGCGGCGGCCACGGTCTGCGGGAAGCTGGTGCCGTCGTCGATCACCAGCAGCCGGCGCCGGCCGAGCTTCTCCATCGCGTCGACGGCGCGCTCGGCTTCGATCGTGGTGGTGCCGGCGAGCAGGAAGACGCTGTCGTAGCCGGGCGCGAGCAGGTCGATCGAGTTGGCCGCCGGGATGATCATCGGGATACCGGCGGTCCGGAAGACCTTGAGCGTCGGCACGGCGGCCACGCTGCACCCGCCGCCGACGGAGACGGTGATGTCCCGGCCGATCATCTCGTTGGCCTTCACCACGGCGGTGCCGGGGTCGCAGGCGTCGTCGCCCACGACCAGCTCGACCTTCCGGCCGAGCACCCCGCCCGCGTCGTTGACGTCCTTGATCGCGATCTGGAACGCCTCCAGCAGGCGCTGCCCGGTCGGCGCGTTGTCGCCGGTCAGCGGGACGAGTGCGCCGAGTCGTATGACATCGGGCGTCTTGTCCGCTTCTTCCGGCTGGCTGCAGGCGGCGACGCCGCCCAGCAGCAGCGTGGCCAGCAGCGCGACCAGCGAGCGCAGCCGCCGCGGCATTCGCGGTCCGTGGAGGATGTCCATATCGTGAATTATTATCAGAGTTCGCGGGATAAGCCGGAATTGCCGCGTGGAAGATCGCGTTGACCCACCGGACAAGACCCGAACGGAGCGGCCGCCCGGCCACTCGGAGGAGGACCCCCGAAAGATGCATTGGCCGTCTTGGAGGCGGGCCGTCGAACGGCTCGGCAGGCGGGGCAGGGCCGCCCGCCGGGCCGATCCGGTGCTGCGGCCGCGTCGCAGCCTCGGCATGACCGCCGCGCTCGCCGCGGTGCTCTGTGGGCTGGGCGCGTTCACGCTGTGGGGCACGCTCCAGGCCACCCGCGCCACCGAGGTGCAGAGCCAGGCGCTCGTGCTCGACGCCATCTTCAGCGAGGCCAGCGCCGCCGTGGCGGTGCAGGAGATGCAGGCCCGCCACTACCAGCTCGAACCCTCGGTCGCCAGCCGCGCCCGCTACCTGGAGTCGGCCGCGCAGGCCGACGCCACGCTGCGCCGCGCGGTCGAGCTGAGCACCGGAGCGGCACTGGAGGACGCGCTGCGACTGCAGGCCGAGCAGTCGGCATACCGGCAGGCCGCAGATGAGTTGATCATCATGGTGACCGACCGCAACCCCGACGCCGTCCAGCAGGACCGGCTCGAGGTCACTCCGGCGTACTACACACTCCAGCACGACATCACCGAGGTCGCCCGAAACCACCACACCCAGGCCCAGAAGCTGGTCGCCGACCTGCGCAAGGTGCAGACCCGGATGTTCGCCGCGACGATCGTCGGGTTCGCCGTCGGCCTGGCCCTGGTCGCCGCGATCTGGCGGGTCATGCTGGGCTACCAGCGCCGGGTGCTCCAGCACGCCGAGGTCAGCCAGTACCAGGCCCTGCACGACCCGCTCACCGGGCTGGCCAACCGCCTGCTTTTCCAGCGCAGGCTGGAGGACGCGCTGGACCCGTCCCGGCCCGACGCCGAACAGCTCGCCGTGATGCTGATCGACATGAACGGGTTCAAAGCCGTCAACGACACTCTCGGCCACCAGGCCGGCGACGACGTGCTGGTGGAGACCGGGCACCGGCTGCGCAAGGTGGTTCGCGACGGGGACACCGTCGCCCGGCTCGGCGGCGACGAGTTCGCCGTGCTGCTGCCCAGCGTGGCGTCGGCCGAGGGGGCCATCGAGATCGCCGAGCGGGCCACCGGCGCGCTGCGGCGCAACTACCTGCTGCCCGCCGGGTCCGCCGCCGTCAGCGGCAGCGTGGGCATGGTGCTGGGCCGTCCGGGCACGTGCGCCGAGGACATGCTGCGCCACGCCGACGCCGCGATGTACCGGGCCAAGACCAGCGGCAAGGGCGTCGCCCTGTACGACCCCGAGGTCGACACCGACCAGCCCGGCCGGATGGCGCTCTTCGGCGACCTGCGCGCGCTGCTCACCGACGGCGACCCCGACGAACAACTGGTGCTGTACTACCAGCCGCAGGTCCGGCTCGCCGATGCCACCGTCGGCGCCACCGAGGCGCTGGTGCGCTGGCGTCACCCGCAGCTAGGCCTGCTGTCGCCCGGCGCGTTCCTCGGCGTCGCCGAGACCGGCGGGCTGGAGATCCCGCTCACCTACCACCTGCTCCGCATCGCCGTGAAGCAGGCCGCGCACTGGTGCGCCCAGGGCCGGCCGATGACCGTGTCGGTCAACGTGTCGCCGAACTGCCTGCTCGACGACGCCTTCGTCGGCCAGGTGCGCTCCGCGCTGGCCGAGCACGGGCTGCCGGCCACCCTGCTGCGCCTGGAGATCACCGAGAGCGGAATGACCACCGACCCGGGGCGGGCACGGGACGCGCTGCGCCGGGTGCGCCGGGACGGCGTGCAGGTCTCGATCGACGACTTCGGCACCGGCTTCAGCTCGCTCAGCCAGCTCAAACTGCTCGCCGCGGACGAGCTGAAGATCGACCGGACCTTCATCCACGACCTGGCCACCGACCCGGGCGACGCCATCCTGGTGCGCAGCGCCATCGAGCTGGCGCACAACCTCGGCATGTTCGTGACGGCCGAGGGCGTGGAAGATCTCACCGCCCTGGCCATCCTCGACGAGCTGGGCTGTGACCAGGTGCAGGGTTTCGCGCTGGCCTACCCGGTGCCGGCCGACGCGCTCATGGCCGAGATCCGCAAGGCGCAGGACACCGCGCGCACCACGCTCAAACCCGCCACCCGCCGGGGCCCCGCCACGGTGCAGACGCAGACCGCGGCGGCCCTGAACCCGTGACCGCCGCGTCCGCCGTGCCGGTGTGGGCACGACGGACGCGGTGCGGGGTCAGCGGGCGTAGACCTCGAACTCCGAGATCTGCGCCGCCGGCCAGCCGGTGTTGGACGTGAACGTCAGCGTCAGCTCCCGGGCCGTGACGGCCGGGAAGGCGATGGTGACGACGTTGCCGGTCTCCGGCGCGAACAGGTGCTCGGCCGCGTCGACCAGCGGCGCGCCGTCGGCCGACACGGCGATGGTCTGCCGGCGGCCGCCCCAGTTGGCGGGCAGCTTCAGCACGATCCGGCTCACCGACACCTGGTGGCCCAGGTCCAGCGTGACGGTCTGCGGGAAGGCCCCGTTGAGGCTCTCGAAATATGTCGACTGGTCGCCGTCCACCAGGTTCGGCGGCGCGATCCACCAGCCGGCCTGCGAGCTGGACGTGATGTCGCGGCCCAGGGCCAGGTTGCCGGCGGGGTCGAATCCGATGCCCTTGAGGCCGACCACGTACGGACCGGCGGGCGAGGTGCTGTGGATCGTCAGCAGACCCGCGTAGTTGCCCGAGGCCGCCGGAGCGAACCGCACCTGCAGGGTGCAGGTCGCGCCGACCGCGATCACGGCGCAGCCGCTGTCCACCGTGTAGCCGCGCGGCGGCACGACCGACTCGATCGTGATCGGCTTCGGGCCGGGGTTGGTGATCGCGACGGGTCGCACCGCCTGCGTGCCGATCGGCTGGAAGCCGTACTCGACGCCGGTGGCCTGGGCGATCTCCAGCTGACCGGCCGGGGCGAAGCCGCAGCGCGTCCCGTTCCAGCCGAGGTTGCCCGCGCCGCGGGTCACCGCGAAGCCGCTGGCGCAGTCGTGCACGCCCGTGTCGCCCAGTCCGAACGCGACGACCTTCGCGAACGAGGCCGCGCCGGGCGCCTGCAACTGCAGGGCCACCGTGCCCGCCCCGGCGACGGTCACCCGCTCCACGGACACGTTCGTGATGGACTTGCCGAAGAACTGCATCCCCCCGTACGAGCTGTCCAGCAGCGTGGTGTCGCGGACCTGGACGGCCCCGGTCAGCGGAGCGTCGGCGGCCCAGAACCACAGCGCGGCGATCTGCGTCGGCTCGTTGGGCACCAGGCTGCCGGTGCGCACCAGCAGGTTGCCGCTGATGGTGGTGGTCCCGGCGAGCGGGTTCGCGCCGAACCGGTTGCCCACGTGCACGCCGCCGCCCTGGGTGACGGTGTCGGCGGCGACGTTGTCGCGGACCGTGTTGTCCCGGCCGCCGTAGACCGCGAAGCCGTTGGCCAGCAGCGGCACGGAGACGGTGTTGCGGTTGAAGGTGTTGCCGGTGTCGGCGTTGGTCGCCGACCACATGGCCATGCCGTCGTCGCCGGTGTTGCGGACGAACAGGTTGCTGACCGTGCTGCGGCTGACCCCGTCGTGCAGGTTGAGGCCGTCGGCCCAGACGTTCTTGATCCGGCCGCCGTCGATGGTCAGGCCCTCGGACGGGCCGTCGAACCACATGCCCGCCTTGACGTGCTCGACCCAGACGTTGCTGATGGTCGAGCCGCTCAGTGAGCCGCCGAAGCCGCTGTCGATGGTGGCGTCGTCGCGCACCACCGTCTCGCCGAAGACCGCGAAGTCGGACAGGTGCACATCGGTGCTCGGGTTCGGCGCGCCGTTGCCGAACACGCCCACGCCCACGCCGCGCAGCACGGTGTGCCAGGGGCCCGCGCCGCGCACGGTCACCCGGTCCACCTGCAGGTGGCGGGTCACGGTGTAGTCGCCCGGCGGGATCCACAGGCCGCGCTGGGCGTCACGGGCCGCGTCGATCGCCGTCTGCAGGGCGGCGCCGGAGTCGGCCGCGCCGGTCGGGTCCGCGCCGAAGTCGAGCGCGTTCAGGTGATCCGCGGGCGCGGCCGGGGCGGCGGCGACGACCTCGAAGTCGGCGAGGTCGACCACGGTGGCGGCGCTCGCCTTCAGCCGCACCTTGGTGCCCGCGGCCAGGGTGCGGTCGAACATCGTGCGCGCGTCGTCGAAGTAGTGGTGCCGGCCCCGGTCGGCCGGGTCGTTGGTGTACGGGTAGTTGCCGTACACGTGCGCGTATTTCGAGGTCAGGGCGAGCTGGCCGGCGGTCTTGCCGTTCGCTGTCACGGTCAGCGATCCGCTCGTGCCGTCCGGCACGGAGTAGCGCACGTCGACCGCGTTGGCGGGCTTGGCCAGGGTGAACTCGACCCACTCGCCGGCGTCGAGGGCGACCGCGCGGCGGCCGGACGCCTCCGCGGCGAGCTGGGTGAACGCGCGCGTCGCGGCGAGCACCCGGCCGTCGGTGCGGGCGTGCTCGGCCTCGTACTCGGTGAAGGGCACGGCCGCGCCGCGCGCGCCGTACAGGACGGGCAGCGGCAGGGCGGTGCCGGGCAGGGTCGGCACGGTCGGCAGGGCCGGACCGGCGACGGCGGCCGTGGCGTTCGTCGCGGCCAGCACGCCGGCCGCGGCGACCGTCGTCGCGGCCAACAGGGCGGTGCGGAGCTTCATCAATGGCTCCTATCGGGATGATCCGCGCGGATGGAGACGCGCTCAAGGATTCGGGGGTATGGGATCGCGGCCGGCACGCGTCGCGGGCGGTGTTCGGCGGCTGTTTCGGACACGTCGCGAGCGTGTTCCGAAGATGTCAGCAGATTAGGTCCGCGACCGTCGCCACGTCCAGGGTCTTACGCAAAATTCAAACAAACGTCCAGGATTCTCTTGCGTCCCCGCACCAGTCGGCCGGTGACACATAATCCCTGGTAAGCCAGCACTTTTCGCGATCGCAGTGGGCATATATAGCTACACCACGAAGCGCGTTTTAGCCCTGTGGCGGTCTGCCGACAGCAGCGTTTACGCAAATTCCTCGACTGTGAGCGCAATGCTTTGCATGACCAGCACAGCGTCCACACCAGACCCCGGCCGTGGCGGACAATGTCGGGATGATCGAGACGGTGCGCGCGGACGACGGGGTGTCGCTGTGGACGCGGCGGACGGGCGACGGCCCTGCGCTGGTGCTGTGCCATGGCGGGCCGGGGCTGTGGGACTACTTCGACGACCCGGCCGCGCTGCTCGGCGGTGACTGCACCGTCGTGCAGTGGGATCAGCGCGGCTGCGGCCGGTCCCCGTCCCCCGGGCCGTACTCGATCGAGCAGAACGTGGCCGACCTGCACGCCGTGGTCCGCAGCACGAGTCGGTCGCCGGTCGCCGTGCTCGGCCACTCCTGGGGCGGCCTGCTCGCGCTGCGCTACGCCCTGACCCACCCCGACCACGTCAGCCACCTGGTGTACGTGTCCGGCGTCGGGGTGGACCCCGCTGCCACCTGGCGGGCCGACTACCAGGCGGGGCTGCACGCCCGGCTCGAACCCCACCGGGCCCGCTTCGACGAGCTCAGCTCCCGCGAGCGCAGCCACGACGAGGACCGGGAGCTGGCGGTGCTGCAGTGGACCGCCGACTTCGCCGACCCCGCGACGGCGCTCGAGTTCGCCGAGCGGGCGGCGACCCCGTTCCTCGGCGTCAACCTCGCCCACCATGCCGCGATGGGCCGGCAGACCGCCGAGTACGTCGACTCGGGAGCCGCGCTCGCCGCCGTCGCGACCATCCGTGCCCCCGTGCTGATCATCGACGGCGTACACGACATCCGCCCGCGTCGCTGCGTGGACTCCCTGGCCCGCGCGCTGCCGCAGGCCACCCGGATCAGCCTGGACGCCGGGCACCTGCCCTGGGCGGAGCAGCCCGCCGCCTTCGCCGCCGCGGTCCGCGACTTCGTGCACGGCAGCGGGCCCGCCGGTGACGCCATGATCTGCTGAGCGGGCCGGGCGTCGCCCACGGGCGGCGGGGTCCGCCGATAATCGGCTTGAGCAGGTAAAAGGCTCAGTAACGTGGACGGGGTGACACGGGACGGAATCTCCCGCCGGGGCCTGCTCGCCGGCGCCGGGGCCGCGGTGGCCGCCGCGGGCCTGGGCGCATGCGCCAGGCGGCCGGATCCGGCGGCGTCCGCCGCCGCGCCCACCACGCCCGCGGCGGCCGGCCCCGCCCTCGACGAGGCCGCGCTGCGCAAGAAGATCGCCCGGATGCTGATCGTCGGCTTCCGCGGCGCGGAGGTCGGCCCCGACGACTGGATCATGAAAGACATCGGCCAGCGCGGGCTCGGCGGCGTCATCCTGTTCGACCGCGATCAGCTGACCGGCGAGAGCCGCAACATCAACTCCCCGGCGCAGGTCACCGCGCTGATCAAGACGCTGCAGGGTGCGGCGCCGCACGGCCTGATCGTCTCCATCGACCAGGAGGGCGGCAAGATCGCGCGGCTCGGGCCGCAGAACGGCTTCCCCGCCACGAAGTCGCAGGCCGAGATCGGCGCGCTCAACTCGCCCCCGGCCACCCGCGCCTGGGCGGGCGGCATGGCGCAGACCCTGGTCGAGATCGGGGTGAACTTCAACTTCGCCCCCGTCGCCGACCTCGCGGTGAACCCGTCCAACCCGGCGATCGCCCTGCTCGGCCGCAGTTTCTCGGCCGACCCGGACGTCGTGGTGTCCTGCGCGACCGACACCATCGACACCTACCGCAAGGCGCAGGTGCGCACCTCGATCAAGCACTTCCCCGGGCTCGGCAGCGCCACCGGCAACACCGACTTCGAGGCCGTCGACGTGACCGACACCTGGACGCGGGCCGAGATCGTGCCGTTCCAGCGCCTGATCCAGTCCGGCACCGCCGACACCGTCATGGTCACCCACTTCCTCAACCGCAAGCTCGACCCCGACCGGCCGGTGTCGCTGTCCCACGCCGTCGTCACCGACCTGCTCCGTGGGCAGCTGGGCTGGGACGGCGTGGTGGTCACCGACGACAT
The DNA here is from genome assembly GCF_011297315.1 of Catellatospora chokoriensis. Taxonomy (NCBI): domain Bacteria; kingdom Bacillati; phylum Actinomycetota; class Actinomycetes; order Micromonosporales; family Micromonosporaceae; genus Catellatospora; species Catellatospora chokoriensis. Next base: position 205,582 of record NZ_JAAOTI010000015.1, on the reverse strand, counting down.
GCAGGCGGTCGCGATCACCAGCCGGTACGCCCGCGACGAGGCGACCACGTTCGCCCTGGAGGCCGGGGTGGACCAGCTCATCTTCGGCAACCAGGCGGTCTACGACCCGGCGATCGTCACCGAGACCGTCGAGCACGTGCTCGGGCTGATCCGCGCCGGGAAGATCACCGCCGCGCGGATCGACCGGTCCGTCGCCCGCATCGACGCCCTGTGGCCACCGCGCTGAGCCGCGCCGGCCCGGCGAACCGGACATCCGGCCAATCGGCGCGGCGCGCCCGGGCCCGTGCATAGGGTGAAGCCTGTGCCGGTCAGGAGAGCCGTACTGGTCGTCGTGTGCACCGCCCTGATGGCCCTGTCGGGGACGGCGGCACGCGGCACACCGGCGGACCGGCCGACACCCGCGCCCTCCCCCGGCGTCGCCGCGACCGACCTGACCGCCCGGCTGGACTCGGCGGTGCGGCAGGTGATGCGCGAGCTCGGCATCCCGGGTGCGATCGTCGGCGTCTCCGTGCCCGGGGTGGTCGACCACACCAGGGCCTACGGCACCGGGGACAAGGCCCGCGGCACGCCGATGAGCGTCGACGACCACATGCGGATCGGCAGCGTCACCAAGACCTTCACCGGCACGGCCGTCCTGCAGCTCGTCGAGCAGGGACGCATCGCGCTGACCGACCCGATCGGCAAGTACGTCGCGGGCGTGCCCTCCGGGGACGACATCACGCTGCGCATGCTCGGCGACATGCACAGCGGGCTCTACTCGTTCGAGCAGGACCCGGAGTTCGCCACCACGGTGCTGGACGAGCTGCCGAAGGGCCCGACCGCCGGGGCGGCCACCCCGCAGCAGCTGCTCGAGATCACCGCCCGGCACCCACTGAACTTCGCGCCGGGCAGCCGCTTCCAGTACGCCAACGTCAACCTCGTGCTGCTCGGCATGGTGGTCGAGAAGGTCACCGGGCAGCCGCTGGCCGAGTACTTCCAGCAGCACATCTTCGACCCGCTGCGGCTGACCCGGACCAGCTACCCGGCCGACGGGCAGCTGCCCGTCCCGTACGCCCACGGCTACACGCTCGCGCCGGACGGCAAGGAGATGGACGCCTCGCTGTGGAACCCGGTGTGGGCGGGCGCGGCCGGGGCGATGGTGTCCACCGTCGCCGATCTGAAGACCTGGGTTCTGGCGCTGGCCAAGGGCACGCTGCTCGACCCGCAGCTCCAGCGGGAGCGGATGGCGCAGGTGGACAGGACGGGCCTGGGCGCGCTGTACCGGTTCGCGGTCTTCGACGTCAACGGCTGGTGGGGCCACAACGGCAGCATCCCCGGCTACACCACGGTGGCGGTCGCCATCCCGGAGCGCAACGCGACCCTGGTGGTGCTCGCCGACACCGACATCCCCGCCGAGCACGCGGCCGGGCGCATCGCCGAGGTCGTCACGCAGCTGGTCACCCCCGACAACGTCTACCACCTGGTCGCCCCGGCCCCCACGCCCACCGGCCGGTGAACGCTACCGTCCGGGGCACGAATCCGGACGCGGAACGTCCGCAATGGGATCTAGGGTGCCCGGCAGACACCCCTCGGCCGGCGCGACCGCGCCGCCGACCCGATCGACAAGGAGAACTCGCATGGCCGAAGTGCTGCTGTTCCACCACGCGCAGGGGCTGACCGAGGGCATCCGGGCCTTCGCCGACCGGCTGCGGCAGGCCGGGCACACGGTGCACACCCCGGACGTGTACGACGGCAACACGTTCCCGACGCTGGACGAGGGCCTGGCCTACGCCCGCCAGGTCGGTTTCGGCGAGCTCAGGGAGCGGGCCGTACGCGCCGCCGACACCCTGCCCGCCGAGCTCGTGTACGTCGGATTCTCGCTCGGCGTGATGCCCGCGCAACAGCTGGCGCAGACCCGGCCCGGCGCCCGCGGCGCGGTGCTGCTGGAATCCTGCGTTCCGCCGTCGGAGTTCGGCGGCAGCTGGCCGGCCGACGTCCCGGTGCAGGTCCACGGCATGGACGCGGACCCGTTCTTCGCCGAGGAGGGCGACATCGACGCGGCTCGCGCGCTGGTCAAGGAGGCTGTCGACGGGGAGCTGTTCGTCTACCCGGGCGACCGGCACCTGTTCACCGACAGCTCGCTGGCGACCTACGACGCCGACGCCGGCGCGCTCGTCGCCGAACGGGTGCTCGACTTCGTGAACCGCCACTGAGCCGCACCACCGTTCACCGGGGCGACGCGACGGAGCGTCGGTCGACCCCGGTGTGCCGGCGCTCGAACGGCCGTGTCAGCGGCCGCGTCAGGGTCACGTCAGGCCGGTGACAGGCCGGCTCCCGATAGTCGTCCGCATGACGACTTCAGCGATCGCGGTCTCCGGACTGCGAAAGGCCTATCAGGACAAGGTCGTGCTCGACGGCATCGACCTCGATGTCCGTGCGGGCACGGTGTTCGCGCTGCTCGGGCCGAACGGGGCGGGCAAGACGACGACGGTGAACGTGCTGACCACGTTGATGAGCGCCGACGGCGGCACGGTCCGCGTCGCAGGCCATGACCTCGCGACCGAGGCCAAGGCGGTGCGCGCCGCGATCGGCGTGACCGGCCAGTTCGCGGCGGTGGACGAGCTGCTGACGGGGCGGGAGAACCTGCAGCTGATGGTCGACCTGAACCGCGCGGCGCCCCGCGACGGCCACCAGGTCGTCGCGGACCTGCTGGAACGGTTCGAGCTGACCGGATCGGCGGACAAACCCGCGTCGACCTACTCCGGTGGTATGCGCCGCAAGCTCGACCTGGCGATGACGCTGGTCGGCAACCCGCGGATCATCTTCCTCGACGAGCCGACGACGGGGCTGGACCCGCGCAGCCGCCGCACGATGTGGTCGATCATCCGGGGCCTGGTCGCCGACGGCGTGACCATCTTCCTCACCACCCAGTATCTCGAGGAAGCCGACCAGCTCGCCGACCGCATCGCGGTGCTCGATCAGGGCCGCCTGGTCGCCCAGGGCACCGCCGACGAGCTCAAGCGCCAGATCCCCGGGACCCACGTCCGGCTCCGGTTCGCCACCGCCGCCGAACTCGACGCGGCCGCGCGGGTCCTCACCGACTCCACTCCCGACCCCGAGGCGCTGACCCTGCGGGTGCCTGGCGACGGCGGCACGAAGTCGCTGCGGGCGCTGCTGGACCGGCTCGACGAGTACTCGCTCAGTGCCGAGGAGTGCTCGGTGCACACCCCCGACCTCGACGACGTTTTCCTCGCCCTGACGGGCCACACCACGGAGGTGGACGCGAAATGAGCGCCAAGTCGCACTCGCTGGTCATGCTGCGCCGCAACTTCCGGCACATCGCCCGGAATCCGACCTCGGTCTTCAACGCGGTGCTGATGCCGATCATCCTCATGCTGATGTTCGTGTACATGTTCGGAGACGCCTTCGACGTCGGCGTCGACTACATCGACTACGCGACGCCGGGACTGATGCTGCTGGCGGTCTGCTACGGGCTGGGCGCCACCGCGACGTCGGTGAACTCCGACATGACCAAGGGCATCATCAACCGGTTCAAGGTCATGGACGTCTCCCGTGGCGCGGTGCTGACCGGGCACGTCGTCGCCAGCGTGCTGACCAACGTGGTCGCCATCGCGGCGCTGCTCGGGGTGGCCTTCCTGCTGGGATTCAACCCGTCGGCGAGCCCGCTCGACTGGCTCGGCGTCGCCGGCGTGGTCGTGCTGCTCGGGTTCGCCGCCGGCTGGATCACGGTCGCCCTGGGGTTGTCGGCGAAGTCGCCGGAGACGGCGGGTCTGGCCGCCGTGCCGCTGGTCATGCTGCCGTTCTTCAGCAGCGCGATCGTGCCCGCCGAGAAGATGGGGCCGGGCCTGCGGCAGTTCGCGGAGTACCAGCCCTTCACGCCCATCATCGAGACGATGCGCGGGCTGATCAACGGAGCACCGGACAGCACCGACGTGATCCTCGCCGTCTCCTGGTGCGTCGTGATCGCGCTCGTCGGCTACCTGTGGGCGCGTGCCACGTTCATGAAGCGCGCCTGACCACGACCGGTTGACGCCGGCTTCCGGTGCCGCCCCGGCGAACCGAGGTTCGCCGGGGCGGCACCGTGCCGTCACCGCGTCATGAGCTCCGCTGATCCGCCCCGCCGATCGGCGCGAAGCTACCGCTGCACGTTCTGCAGGAACTCGCCGTAGAAGAAGCCGAGGCCGATGCCGACGCTGATCGCCGCGACGATCCAGAACCGGATCACGACGTTGACCTCGGTCCAGCCGCCGAGTTCGAAGTGGTAGTGGATCGGCGACATCCGGAACACCCGCTTGCCGCGCGTCTGGAAGGAGATGACCTGGATGACCACCGACATCAGGCTGATCACGAACAGGGACGCCAGGAGCGGCAGCAGCAGGTGGGTGTGGGTGGCCATGGCCAGGGCGGCCATCAGCCCGCCGAGGCCGAGCGCACCGGCGTCGCCCATGAAGATCTTCGCCGGCGAGGTGTTCGACCACAGGAAGCCCACGCAGGCCGCGGCGACGGCGGCGGCGATCATCGCGACTTCGAGCGGATCCCGCACCGAGTAGCAGTAGGCGTTCGGGTTGGCCGCATAACCGGTGGTGTCGGCACACCAGTGCTGGTACTGCCAGTAACCGATGATCGCGTACGCGCCGACGACCAGCACCGACGCGCCGGTGGCCAGACCGTCCATGCCGTCGGCCAGGTTGACCGCGTTGCTCATGAACATCACCATCAGCACGAACAGCACGACCGCGCCGACCTTGGTGAGGTCCAGCCAGGAGATGTCCTTGACGAACGACAGCTTGGTGGAGCCGACCGTCTGCCCGTTGGACGACGGGTAGTACATCGCGATGATGCCGAAGGCGCTGCCCACCAGCAGTTGGCCGACCAGCTTGCCCTTGGCGCTGAGCCCGGCACTGCTCTTGCCGATCACCTTCATGTAGTCGTCGACGAAGCCGATCGCGCCGCAGAAGACGAACGTTCCCAGCACGACCAGCGCGGTGATGGTCGGGCGGACCTGGCCGATCTGGGCCTCCGGCAGCCCGCGCAGCGCGATGTGCCCGGCCACGTAGGCGATGATGGTGGCCAGGATGAACGCCAACCCGCCCATGCCCGGCGTGCCGCGCTTGCCCTCGTTGGACTTGAGGGCCAGCTCGTCTCTGATGGGCTGACCGGCCTTCAGCCGGTTCAGAATCCTGACGAGCAACGGCGTTCCCAGCAGCGACAGCAGGAAGGCCACCGCCGCCGCGACGATCACGGCTCTCACGGACGCACACCGCCGTGCGCTGCGCCAGAACCAGAAAGCCGGGGTGAGTCCTCGGCCTGCCATGCCCGGTGTCCCGAGCCATTCACCAGCGCCAACCTATCCGCAAGCACCCGAGACCTCATTTCCGCCGAGCGGCACAATAGCCCAGGTTCCTAAGGGCGCGCCAACAGTGGTGCCCGCACTCGGTTTTGCCGACATCCTGAGCTGCGAGGATGTCCCGCTCGCAGGTCAGGATGCCGACGGTGCCCACGCTTTCCCGCGGAGTTCCGCAACCGGTGGTCAGCTCTCGTCCGTCTCCTTGTCGCGCAGCGCCTGCTCGACGGCCTCCTGCACGCGGGCGTCCTCACGCTGCTTGCGCTGCGCGCGGCCGCGGTGCGACAGCACCCGCACCCCGACGGCGACCGCGACCAGCACGACGATCAGCAGGAGCAGCGTCCACGGGACGGCCCAGCCGCCCGCCGTCGCCTCGACCTGCGCCAGCGGCGAGGTGGTGCCCGACGCGTCGACGAGCAGCGGGGTGAGGGTCACGGTGGCGGTGAGCCCGACCGTCGGCGCCACGCCGTGCACGGGCACGCTCACCTCCCAGCTCTCCCCCGGCAGCAGCTGCGGCGACGGGGCGAGCTGCCCCGCCTCGGCCCGCAGCCAGCCGAACGGTCCTGCGACGGACACCGCCTGCTGGGCCGAGAGCATGGCGTTGCCGGTGTTGTGGATCCGGTAGGTGACGGTGGCGTCACCCTTGCCCAGCGGGTTGGCCGTGCCCGCGTAGTCGACCCGCAGTTCCTCGACGGCGAGGCTCGGCTTGAGCTCGCCGCCGACCCGCAGCTTCACCCGGATGCCGAGGCGGCGGTCGACGTTGATGCCCGCCGCGTCGCCGGACTGCGTCAGGGAGCTGACGATCCCGCCGACGTAGTCGCCGGGCGTGGCATTGGCGGGCACGGTGACCTTGAAGGGGACCTGGACGGACTCGCCCGGCTTGAGGACGACGTTGCCGCGGTCGGCGTGGACCCATACGCCGACCGCGACCGACTTGCCGTCCTTGGGGAGCAGGTCGAGCTGGCCCGCGCCGGTCGTGAAGCCGTCGGCGGCGTAGACCGCGAGGTCCAGCGGGGCCGTGCCGCGGTTGGCCACGACCAGGGCGTCCTCGACGGTGCCGCCGGGGTTGACGGCGTAGCTGTAGCTGGACCGGTCGGCACCGTAGCTGTTCGACGCCGTGCGGACCGTCCAGGCGACGTCGCCTTCGGCCGCCAGCGCGGGGTCGGCGCCCAGGCCGACCAGGGCGAGCGCGCCCAGCAGGGTCAGCGCGACGGTCAGCAGTCGGGCGGTGGCGGAGCGGCGGCGCGGGTCAGGTGAGTGCATGTCGGGTCCTTGCGCGAAGTGGAGCGAGTGTGGAGCGATCGGGCGGGGTGAGCGCCGGAAGGCGCTCACCCCGCCACGGTGGAGCGGATCGGTCAGCTGCTCAGCGCAGTGATCGTGAGGGTGGCGCGGTAGCTGCCCTTCGCGACGCTGTCCGGGATCTGCAGATCCAGGTCAGCACCGATCTTGGCCGAACCACGGGGGTGACCCTGGTCGGCCCAGCTCAGGCCACGGGAGACCGACAGGCCCTGCCCCTGGTCCTGGAAGCCGGAGAGCACCTGGGCGTTGGCCTGGGCGCCCGCACCGGCGTCGAGCACGTACGGCGTCCAGCCGAGGTTGGCGCCCGAGAACGACTTGTCGCCGTCCCGGAAGTCACCCACGCTGGCCGAGATCGACCACGGCGCCAGCGAGCGGCGGCTGTCCGACACCAGGATCGGGTTGATCTTGCCGCTTGCCTGGAAGAACGAGCCGTTGCGCTCCTGGGCGGTGCCCAGGTTCACCAGGCCGTTGTAGCCGTCGATGGTCCAGCCGAACTCGCCCGGCGCCGGGTTGGGCACGTTGACCTGGATGGACTGGCCGTCACCCTGGTACGGGTGCACGGTGACCTTGTCGACGATCGAGCCGACCGGCTGCGCGGCGGTGGTGTTGTTGCACCAGCTGCCGCCCTCGACCGAGGAGTTCGGCGCCGCGCAGGTGCCGCTGCGGAGGTTCTCCAGCACCAGCTTGTCGGCCTTCACCTGCACCTTGACGTAGCTGCGGACGTGCTCCTGGTTCTGCACGGAGTTGTACCAGTAGCTGCCCGGGTTCAGCGGGTCCGGGCCGTTGCCGCGGATGCCGGTGCCGGTCGAGTCCGGGGTCTTGATGTCGTAGTACTTCGAGCCCGAGGCCGAGTTCGCCGTCACATAGATGACGCCGCCGGGGCCGGGGGTCACCTCGGCCGCGCCGGGCTGCTCCGCCGGATTGGCCTTCTGGCCGTTCTTGATGGCGTAGCTGCGCGAGTAGCTGTGGTCGTGGCCCTGCAGGACCATGTCGATACCGAGGTTCGAGAACGCGGTCGTGAAGTGCTCACGACGGTCCTTGTTGTCGGTGTCGGTGGCGTGGCTGGCCGGGGAGTAGATGGAGTGGTGGTAGACCAGCACCTTCCACTTGGCCTCGGCGCCGTGCTTGTTGATCACGTCGGTGATGTACGAGACGTGCGCCTCGTCGCCGACGTTGCCGCCGCCCGCCGGCACCTTGTAGCTGTTGCTGTTGATGTCGATGAACAGCACGTCCTTGTAGACGAACCAGTAGTCGCCACCGGACTTGGTGCCCGCCGGGTTCCCGTTGTCGTAGTACGGGGCCGTGCGGTCCGTGTTCGGGGTGAAGTGGTGCTGCTCGTAGGACTTGCCGCCCACGTCGTGGTTGCCGATGGTGGCCACCAGCGGGTACTGGCGCAGCTGGTCGGGAGCCAGGAACGAGGTCCACTGGCCCTCGTCGTTCGCGCTCTCGACGTGGTCGCCGCCGGACACCAGCAGCTCGGCGTTCGGGTTGGCCGTGGTGGCCACCTTGAGAGTGTCCTCCCAGCCGGCCTGGTCCTTCAGCCGGTCACCGGAGGAGCCGATCTGCGGGTCGCCGAAGAACAGGAAGTCGAAGTCGCCCTCGAAGTCCTGCGTCTTGAACGAGTACGCCGGCGACCAGTTGCCCTCGGTGCCGACCCGGTAGGAGTACGCGACGTTCTCCCGCAGGTTGGTGAGCGTCGCGTGCCGGTTGAAGCCGGTGGTGGAGGTGTTGGCCGCACCGACGGCGTCAACGCTGACGGCGTCGGCCGGGAACTCGCCGTTGACGATCGCGGCGGTCGGGGCGAGCTGGACCTTCTGCGCGGTGTCCGCGGAGGAGTACCAGTTCACGACGCGCTGCGACTGGTCGGCGCCGACGCCGAGGACGATGCCGGTGAGCGTGGCGCCGTCCGCGGCCGCGGCCGGGCTGGCCAGGCCGCTGCCGACGGCGACGGCGAGGCCCAGCACTGCCGCGGTGGCCCCGGCGGCCATGCGGTGCCGCACAAGCCCGGAGGCCCGTGTCGAGTGGTTCAAGGTTCTGTTCCTTTGCTTGTGGGGGCGCGGAGGTGCAACCCCCAACTGGTGGATCGGTCCTTACGCTTGACCCGCCGGATGAACCCGCGGTGAACCCCGTCGGGCGGCTCGGCAACCCTTCTCGCAAGACCAACTCGGTATCAGGACATGAACACCCGTTGCACGAACCAGACCAGCCCCATCACGGCCACTCCGGCCGAAACCAGCCCCGTCGCCCAGAGGCCCGCCCGCGGCGCGCGGCGGCGCAGCACGATCAGCAGCGGGAAGACGGCCGCGATGATCGCGAGCTGGACGACCTCGATGCCGACGTTGAACACCAGCAGCGACCACAGCAGCGTCCAGGACCACGCCTCGTCGATGCCCAGCGCGCCGGCGAAGCCCAGGCCGTGCACCAGTCCGAAGCAGAACACCACGGCCAGGCGCAGCCACCCGGAACGGTCCAGGCTGAAGTGGCCGCGGCCGGACTCCGCGAGGTCGACGGCGTGCTCGCCGCGGCGGCGGATACGCCACAGGTGCCAGCCGGCCACCACCGCGATCGACAGCGCGATGACCGGCTCCACGATCGCCGCGGGCACCTGCACCAGGCCGAGCGCGGCGAGCAGGAACGTCACCGAGTGGGCGAGGGTGAAGCTCGTGGCCGTGAGCACGATCTCGCGCAGGCGGCGCGACCCGGCGATGAGCGCCAGCAGGAACAGGATGTGGTCGATGCCGCCGAGCAGGTGCTCGGCGCCGAGGCCGAAGAACTCGCCGAACCGCTGATACCACGTCTGCGCGGTCGAGAAGGACGGGCTCGCGGCGTCGAGCGCGGCGCTGCCCGAGTGGCCGTCCAGGTCGTACGTGACGATGGTCTTGGTGTCCTTGACGAAGCCCTCGCCGTCGGGGAACAGGTCGCTGCGCACCTCGTGCCCGCCGGCCCGGTCCGGGCAGGCCCAGTCGAGCAGCAGCCCGGCGTACGGCACGCCCTCCCGCTCGCCGACCGTGAAGCCGCCGACGCGCGCCGGGGCGCAGACCGCGCCGTCCGAGGTGACCGACAGATGCTTGGTGACGTACGCGACGACCGGCTCCGCGTGGGCGTCGAGCACCGCGGCCTGCGCTGCGGCGTCGCCGCCCTCGAACGCGGCGGTGCCTTCCCGGAACAGGGCGTCGACGTGCCCGAAGTCGGCGGCGGACACGACGAGCAGGTCGTACTCGAGACCGAGCTGCGTCCGGACGTGGCCCTGCCCGCCCGAGGCGAGGTCGACGTAGGCGGTCGAGGAGAAACCGTGGGCGGACGCCGGGGCGGCGCCCAGGAAAGTGAGGACCGCCGCGGCGATGCCGGCGGCGACGGTGAGGGTATGGCGGATGTGCCGTGACATGGTGCTCCTTAGCTGGCCAGTGCACGTTGCACGGCACGCGTGAACACCAGCCCGACGAGCGGCGAACCGCTGGCGAACAAACGCCCGCGACGGCCTCCGACCGGCCGGAAGCGCCTTTCGCTGAGGTAGGAATACGGGGAACCGAGCCCCTCCCCACTCCCAGGACGATCACCTTGCGCCCTCCGCTTCGGGCCGTCGCCATACTGGCCGCGGTCGCCGCGCTCATCACCGGATGCAGCTCCGGCGACGACTGGTCCCAGCCGCATGCCAAGCCCACCGCCGTCGGCGCCCTAGGCCCGGGGTTCGTCGACCCCTCCGCCCGGCCCGCCCCCGAGGCGACCATCACGCCCCGGCCCGGGTCCTGGACCAGCGTCCACCCGTCAGCGGACTACCGCGTGGTGCTGCTGACCGCGGGCGCCGACGCCCCGACCAAGGCCCTGGTGGCGGCGGTCGAGCAGTGGGCCGAAGAGGAGCACGTCGACCTGCGGACAGTCACTCCCGACGGGCCCCACGACCTCCTGCACGCGGTGACCCGGGCCCTGGAGATGGCCCCGGACCTCATCGTCAGCGCCGGCAACGACCTCATCGACCCGCTCGCGCTGGTCACCGCGAGCCACCTGTCCCAGCAGTTCCTGGTGGTCGGCGCGGAACTGGCCGAGCCCACGCACAACGTCACCGCGGTCGACTGGTCAGGCGCCTCATTCCGCGGCGAAGGACTCGGCATGTCCTCGACGTACGACGCCGCCTCCTTCACCGCCGAGCGCTGCGCGGCCGCCATCCGGGCGGGCGTCGCGGCCGTGCTCAACGACCTGACCGGCATCGTGATCTGGCTCGACCAGCACTGACCCGCGTGATCGCGTTCAGCGTGCGCGGGTCTCCCAGACCGGCTGCCGGGGCTCGTCGTTGTGCACGATGATGTCGACCTGATCGGTCGGGCGGACCGTGGCGAAGTAGAACTGCTGGGCGGGCAGGTAACGCTCGCGCCAGCGCCGTTCGACCTCGACCCGGGACGACACCCGGCGCTCCCGGATCACGGCACGGTGGCCGTCGGTGGGGCGGGCGGGACTCGAACCCGCGACCGAGGGATTATGAGTCCCCTGCTCTAACCTGCTGAGCTACCGCCCCGCGCCGGATGATCCCGGCGCGCATAGCGTAGCGAATCTGCGCCGCTGCTCACACGCCCGATATCGGTGCGACACTCCTGGCCGGTCAGGCATGCCCGCCCGGGCCGGGCGGGATATCCGATCGACGCCGCGGACACGGTCCCCTACCGTCGCGACATGCCGCGCCCGCCGATCCCGACCCCCGTCGACAGCGACCTGCCCGCCTGGATCGACGCCCTGGGCACCCGCTTCGCCACCTTCGAGCTGCAGGGCTCGGGCTGCGTCTCGTACGGGGTGGCCACTCCGACCGGGCGGCGATTCGTGAAGACCTTCCAGGCCGGGCACGACTCGCTGCGCCGGGCCCTGGCGGTGCACGGGGCCGTGGCGCACGAGGCGATCGCCGCGCCGGTGGGCGCATTCCGGCTGCGCTCGGGCGAGCATGCGCTGGTCTATCCGTGGCTGGACGGCGGTGTGCTGTACCCGGCGGATCCCCGCGGGGCCGCGGTGCGCACGGATCCGGACGGGGCGATGGCCAGGTTCCGCGCGCTGCCATTGGACCGGGTCGAAGCGGCGCTGGACGCGGTCCTCGACGCACACGTCGCGGTGGCGGCGGCGGGGTTCGTGGCGGTGGACTTCTACGACGGCTGCCTGCTCTACGACTTCGCCGCGTCCCGGATGCACGTCGTCGACGTCGACGAGTACCGGCCGGGGCCGTTCACGCTGGAGGCGGCCCGGCTGCCCGGTTCGACCAGGTTCATGGCGCCGGAGGAGTTCCGCCGCGGCGCGGTGATCGACGAGCGGACGACGGTGTTCAACCTGGGCCGCACGTTGCGGCTGCTACTGGACGCCGGCGACGTCGAGGCCGCCTGGCGTGGCTCGGACCGTCAAACGGCCGTCATCACCACGGCGACGGACGCTCGCCCCGAGCACCGCCATGTCACCGTCGCCGAACTCGCCGGGGCCTGGCGGGCCGCGACCGCGCCCGCGTGATCCGTACACAGCACCGGTGGGCCCGACAGCTGTCGGGCCCACCGGACGTGTTCAGGAACTACGGCCGCGGAACGCCGCCGTAGGGCTTCTTCTTCTTCACGACGACCTGCTCCTTGGGGTCGTCGCAGGCGGTCACGACGCCCTCGTTGTTCTCGTCGCCGCTGTACTCGGCGACCCACTGGTAGGTGCCGGGAACACGGGGCCGGAAGTCGCCGGACTTGTATTTGTTGTCGCCGTTGCTGTTGCCGTCGACATCCACGACGGAGGTGAAGACCGGGGTCCGCGAGCAGGTCGCGTCGCCGGGCCCGTACAGGTTGAAGGTGATGGTGCCGGTCGGGTTGTTGCCGCCGGTCAGGAGGGCGGTGTCGAACACCGTCTTGCCGACGAAGGTGTCGCGCGACGCGTAGGTGGCCAGCCTCGGGGTCACCGGCGCGGCGTGGACGACGACGCTCTCGTTGGCGTCGTTGCACTTGGTGCTGAACGGGTTGTTGTTGTCGTCGCCGCTGTAAGCCGCGGTCCAGCGGTAGGTGCCGGCCGCGGTCGGGTGGAACGCTGCCGAACGGTACGTGGTGGTCTCCGGGTCGACGTCCACGGCGTCGATCTGAGGCGTGCCCAGGCAGTTCGCGTCGTCCGGCCCGTACAGGTTGAACGTGATGGTCCCGGTCGGCTCGAAGGCGCCGGCAAGGGTCGCCTCGTCATAGATGCCGCCAGCGGCCCCGAGAACGATGTCGTCGGAGGCGTCGGTCGTCACGGTCGGCGAGGCCGGATCGACCACGACGCTCTCGTTGGCGTCGTTGCACAGTGTGGTGAACGGGTTGTTGTTGTCGTCGCCGCTGTAAGCCGCGGTCCAGCGGTAGGTGCCGGCTGCGGTCGGGTTGAACCCGGCCGAACGGTACGTGGTGGTCTCCGGGTCGACGTCCACGGCGTCGATCTGAGGCGTGCCCAGGCAGTTCGCGTCGTCCGGCCCGTACAGGTTGAACGTGATGGTGCCGGTCGGCTCGAAGGCGCCGGCCAGGGTCGCGTCGTCGTAGATACCTCCGACGGCTCCGATGACGATGTCGTCGGAGGCGTCGGTCGTCACGGTCGGCGAGGCCAGATTGACCACCACCTGCTCGTTCGCCTCGCCACACGCGGTGCTGACCGCCATGCCGACGGTGGGGGTGTACACGGCCCGCCACAGGTAGGTCCCGGGAGCCGTCGGCGTGGTCGTGCCCGATCCGTACGGCCCGTCGACGGTCGTCGGAATCGCCGCGGAGGTGAATACCGGCGGGTTCATACATGTGGCGTCGTTCGGGCCGTACAGCCTGAACGTGATGGATCCGGTCTCGCCCCTGACGGTGCCCGCCAGGTTGGCCGTGTCGCTGACCGTCTCGCCGATGGTCACCTCCGGGTCCGCGACGGAGGTGGTCAGGGTCGCCAGGGCCGCCCTGTTGAGGCCGGCGTGGGCCATGGCGGGGCCGGCCTGCACGCCGAAGGCGGCGCCTGCTGCGGTCAGGAGCGCCAGGCTGCGCAGCGCGCGGCGAGACGCCTGGCGGGTCGTCGGGTTGGGTCGTTTGGTTCGCATGCGCATTTGCCTCCTGCGCGAGATGGCCTGTGAGGTGCGAAAACACCGAGACGGAGCATATGTTCGCGAACGGTAGGAAATGCAGCAAAACCGTCATACCCGTTATTTATTCGCATTTCACAAGCGTGAGAGCAGCAAAAAACCCCGGCCCTAGGGCCGGGGTTTTCCCTGTGGCTCCCCCACTTGGACTCGAACCAAGAACCTGCCGGTTAACAGCCGGCTGCTCTGCCAATTGAGCTACAGGGGAATGTGCTCTCGGCGACCCTGCGGATCTCTCCTCAGCGGCGCGCCTCGACAAGACTACAGGACCATCCCCCGGGTATGGCAAACGGGTAACCCTGGCCGGTCTGGTGTCGCGGCGTGCCCGCAGCAGGCAGGATGGGACGTATCACGCGATCGAGGTCAAGGAGGCACGATGGGGAAGCTGGTGTGGTTCGCCGCGGGTGCGGCCGTCGGGTTCGTGTTCGGCACCCGTGCCGGACGCCAGACCTACGACGACCTGGTGGCCACCACCCGCAAGGTGATGGAGCACCCCACGGTGCAGGAGGCGGCGGGCCTGGTCCAGGCACAGGCCGCGAAGCTGTACGACGAGGGCCTGCGCAAGCTGAACCAGCAGGCCTGAAGCCCCTTCGCGCGGACCTAACCGGCGCGGCCCACTCCCGGCATCGGGCGGTCGGCCGCGCCGTCGAGTCCCACCACGCTCAGCTCGTCGCGCGCGGCGTCGAGCTCCTCGGTGCCGTCGACCTCGAGGTGGTCGCAACCCGCGTGCACGCCGCCGAGCACGGCCGCCAGCATCGAACGGGCCACCGCGGCGAGATCGTCGTCGGCGTGGTGCCCCAGCCGCAGCTTCACCACGGACAGCCGTGCGCGGCGCAGTCGGGTGAGCGCCTGGGCCGGGCTCTCCTTGGCGTCGGCCAGTTGCGCGGCGCTCAGACAGGCGCCGATCCGGGCCGGGTCGGCGCGTTCCAGCAGCCGCACGACGTCCTGTGAACCGGTGACCAGGGTCTTCGGCGCGGCTTCGACCGCGACCCGGACCAGCCGGCCGGTGTGCCAGGCGATCTCGGTCAGGCCGCCGCTGAGGTCGGCCATCAGCCGGGTCGCCACCTGCCACTCGCGCTCGCGCAGCTCCCGCCGGGCCTCGTCGGCCGCGGAGTCGGTCTCGGCGTCGGCCTCGTCACCGGTGGCGGTGAGCGCGGGCACGGCCGAGCGCGGCAGCGTGGTGGAGATGGAGCCGTGGGCACTGTCCTCGGGCAGCAGGTCGACCAGCACCCGCGCCAGGTCGAGGGTGTGCATCCACCAGGTGCGCCAGCTGCCGTCGGCCGGCGTGACGTCGGGGCCGGTGTCGAGGGTGACCACCTCCAGCCGTCGGGTGGCCAGCTCGTGGCGCAGCCGCTGGCGCAGCCCGAGCGAGGAGGCGAGCGTGGCGGCGAGGACGGGGCCCAATCGCAGACTCACGCTGAGCACGTCGGCGAACAGGCGCTGGCGCTGCGGCACGACCCGGGCGTCGAGCGTCTTCAGGAGTGCGCGCACGTCCTTGACGTTCTCGACGGACACGACGGTCGCCACGTGCACAGTCTGTCCGTCGGGATGTCGTAGGCGCATGGGTCACCTCCGCCCGGCGGCGTGTTGCCGAGAACGTACCTGCCTGATCCACATCAGACAAATAGAACTTAACAAATGAGCGCGTGAGCATGATCTAGTTCACGCGCTCATTCACGCCCGAACAGGTTTAACGACAGAGCACCGAGGTAAGGCGGCGGCTCGCCACGTACAGACCGACGGCCAGCATGACCAGCAGGTATGCCACGTTGCCCAGCATCGACCAGGTGAGCATGCCGGTGGTGATGCCCCGGATCAGCTCGACCGCGTGGTAGAGCGGGGTGATCGCGATCAGGATCTCCACCGGCAGCGGATAGTCCTGCACCGGCGAGAAGGTGCCGGAGAACAGGAACAGCGCGAACTGACCGGTGCTGATCAGGTCGAAGTCCTGCCAGCCGCGGATGAAGGTGCTCACCGCCATGCCGACCGCGCCGAACGCCAGGCCCACCAGCCAGGTCGCGGGGAAGGCCAGCAGTGCCCAGCCGGGCGTGGTCAGGCCCAGTGCCACCATGACGATCAGGAACGCCCCGGTGTAGAGCGAGCCGCGGATCATCGCCCAGGTCAGCTCGCCGGTCGCGATCTCCATCGGGCGCAGCGGGGTGGCCAGCATGGCGTCGTACGTCTTGACGTACTTGAACTTGAAGAAGAAGTTGAACGTGGTCTCGGCCAGCGCGCCGGACATCGCCGAGACGGCCAGCATGGCCGGGGCGACGAAGTCGGCGTACGGCAGGACTTCGCCGTTCTTCAGGGTCAGGTCGCCGACGAGCGCGCCGACCCCGACGCCGATGGACAGCAGGTAGAGCACCGGCTCGAAGAAACCAGAGGCCAGGACCAGCCAGTAGGCGGGGCCGGAGCGCAGCGCGCCGACGTTGCGGTTGATGACCGCGCCCACCCGGGCGGGCGAGAGCCGGTTGCCGCGGGCGACCCGCGCGACGGCATACGTGGTGACCATGGTCAGTCCCCTCAGTCCGAGAGCCGTCGACGGAAGGCGCGCAGCGCCAGCAGGTAGCCCAGACCGGCCCAGGCCAGCAGGTACGCGACGTGCGCGGCGACCGGCCACGGCGGCGCGACGCCCAGCGTGGCCGCGCGGCACAGCTCCACCGCGTGCCACAGCGGCGACGCGTACGCCAGCGGCCGCAGCAGCTCGGGCAGCTGCGACACCGGGAAGAACACCCCGGCGAACAGCGTCGACGGGATCACCAGGAAGCGGAACAGCAGCGCGAAGTAGCTGTCGTTCTCGATCGTCGCCGCGAACGCCGAGGTCGGCGCGGAGACCGCGACACCGAGCAGCGCGCACACGAACGGCGTCAGCACCACCCACGGCGAGTGGATCGCCCCGAACGCGGCGCTGACCCCGAGGAACACCACCGCGGCGATGATCACCCGGAACATGATGTAGAGCTGGTAGCCGCTGATCATGTCGCCGATGCGCACCGGGGTGGCCCGCATGGCGTGGAAACCGCGGGTCCACTTGAAGTCGCCCAGGATCGGGAAGGTCGACTCGCCCACCGCCATCTGGAACGCGGTCGAGGCGAGCACGCCCGGCACGATCCAGTCGAGGTAGCTGACGCCGTCGACGCCGCTGATGTAGCCGCCGACGCCGATGCCGATGCTGAGCACGAACAGCACCGGGAGGATGAACGACGAGAAGACCGAGGCCTGCCAGAGCCGCCGGTACGAGACGATCGCGCGGTTGAACACCGCCAGGGTGCCGTCCATCAGTCGACCAGCGTCCGGCCGGTGAGGATCAGGAACACGTCCTCCAGCGTCGAGCGCCGCACCAGCACGCTGGACGGGGTGAAGCCGCGCCGGTGCACCTCGTTCACGGCCGCGTCGCCGTCGGCGCTGTAGAGCAGCAGCCGGTCCGGCAGCGGGTCGAGGCGCTCGCCGATGCCCGCCAGCTTCTCCACGTACGTCGCCGGGGCGTCGTCGCCGAAGCGCAGCTCGACGACCTCGCGGGTGGAGTAGGTCTCGATGAGGTGCCGCGGCGAGCCCTCCGCGACGATCTTGCCGGCGTCCATCACGACGAGGCGGTCGCACAGTTGCTCGGCCTCGTCCATGTAGTGCGTGGTCAGCACCAATGTCACGCCGCGCTGCTTGAGCCGGAACAGCCGCTCCCACAGCAGGTGGCGGGCCTGCGGGTCGAGCCCGGTGGTGGGCTCGTCGAGCAGCACCAGGTCCGGTTCGTTGATCATGGCGCGCGCGATGGAGAGCCGGCGCTTCATGCCGCCCGACAGCGGGTCGACGGTGCTGCCCGACTTCTCCGTGAGCTGCACGAACTCCAGCAGCTCGGCGGCGCGGCGGCGGCCCTCGGCGCGCGGGATGCCGAAGTAGCGCGCGTAGGTGGTCAGGTTCTCGAACACGGTGAGGTCGGGGTCGAGGTTGTCGGTCTGCGGGCACACGCCCAGCCGGGCCCGGATCGCCGGCCCCTCGCGCACCGGGTCCATGCCCAGGATGCGCAGCTCACCGGCGGTCGGCGTGGACACGCAGCCGATCATGCGCATGGTGGAGGACTTGCCGGCGCCGTTGGGGCCCAGGAAACCGAACGCCTCGCCGGGCGCGACCTCCAGGTCGATGCCGTCCACGGCGGTGAAGTCGCCGAACCGCTTGACCAGGCCGCGGGCATAGATCATCGGGGGTCGTTGGTCACTCACGCGGCGACCCTATCCCCGAGCCCCGACAATCTCGCGGCCTTTTCCCCGATTCATCGACCGCCCCCGCTGGCCGATCTCGGCCCGTGATCGCTGTTCGGTGTCAAGATCTGCGATCCGACCGCAGATCTTGACACCAACCGACGATCTTGATGGCTAGGATCAGAGGTCGCCGAGGTCGCTGCGGGCGGCGGCGATCAGCTGGTCGGTTGCGGCGACGACCGCCGGGTCCTCGCCGTCGGTGCCGTGGTCGTAGCGGACGGTCCAGCTCAGGCCGTCGACGCCGGGCACCCGCCGGGCGAAGATCCACGCGCCGCCGCCGGGCAGCTCGTGGTGCTGCGGCTGCTGCACCGAGCCGGTCACCCGCAGGCGCACCTGGTGCGGCAGGTGGTGCGGGTCGGTGAGCCCCAGGCGCACCGGCGTCCCGTCGGCGACCACCTCGTAGCCGACGCGCTCCGTGACCACCACGGCCGGGGTGACCACCAGCACCGCGCCGTCCCAGACCGCCTTGTCGACGCGGTGCCAGCCGGTGCGCCGACCGTCCCACCACAGCCCGAGGTTGGTCGCCACGACCGTGTCCTCGCCCGCCGGGGCCCAGGCCAGCACCCGCTCGTCGGCCGCCAGCTTGGGGCGGCGCTCCGCGGGCAGCACGCGCCGCCCGCCGAACAGTGGAATCTTCATCAGAGCCCTCCGGCGGCCTTCTCCTTGAGCGCCCGGGAGTGCTGCTCCAGGGCGACGAGTTCGGTGAAGCGCGCCCGGTACTCGTCGGACTCGGTCACCGGGTTGATGCGCTGCAGCCGCGACTTCACCTCGCCGATGCGCTGGTTCAGCCCGGCGAGCTGCAGGCGGGCCAGGACCACGTGCAGGTAGCCCGAGTCCGGCTCGCCGTCGTAGCGCACCGGCTCCACGGCCAGCTCCATGACCAGCATCTGCGCGGCCAGATCCGCGCAGGCGTCGCGCACGCTGTTGACCCAGCCGGCCCCGGCCACCCCGGCGCAGGCCCCGCCGGCCGCGGCGATCGCCATCCGGATGTCCCGGTACGGCGGGTGCGCGTAGAGGGTCTCGTCGACCGCGTCGAACACCGGCCCGGCCAGCACCGGTTGCTGGATCGCCAGCTTCAGCGCCTCCCGCTCGACCACCAGGCGCGGGCTGTCGGGGGAGGCCGCGGCGGGCCGGGGCGCGGGCACGTTCGCGCCGTCGGCGCTGCGGATCGCCGTGCGCACCTGGTCGACGTCGACGCCCAGGTCACCGGCCAGCTTCTGGGCGTACCCGGTGAGCAGCGACCTGTCTTTGATCTTGGAGACCATGGGTGCGGTGGCCCGCAGCGCGGCCACCCGGCCCTCGACCGTGTCCAGGTCGTAGCGGGCCAGCGTGGAGCGCAGCGCGAACGCGATCAGCGGCTCGCGCCGGGCCACCAGGTCGCGCACGGCCAGGTCGCCCCGGGCCAGGCGCAGCTCGCAGGGGTCCATGCCGTCCGGGCTGACCGCGATGAACGTCTGCCCGACGAAGCGCTGGTCGTCGCCGAACGCCCGCAGTGCCGCCTTCTGCCCCGCGGCGTCGCCGTCGAAGGTGAAGATGATCTCTCCGGCGTACGCGTCGGTGTCCAGCAGCAGCCGCCGCAGCACCCCGATGTGGTCCGCGCCGAACGAGGTGCCGCACGTCGCCACGGCCGTGGTCACCCCGGCCAGGTGGCAGGCCATCACATCGGTGTACCCCTCGACGATCACCGCCCGGCCCTGCTTGGCGATCTCGCGCTTGGCCTGGTCGATGCCGTAGAGCACGTGCGACTTCTTGTACAGCGGCGTCTCGGGGGTGTTCAGGTACTTCGGGCCGTCGTCGTCGTCGAACAGCTTGCGCGCCCCGAAGCCGATCACGTCGCCGGAGACGTCCCGGATCGGCCACAGCAGGCGGCGGCGGAACCGGTCCACCAGGCTGCCCGACCGGGCCGCCCGGGCCAGGCCCGCGGTCTCCATCTCCGCCGCGGTGAAACCGAGCCCGCGCAGATGCTTGACCAGCAGGTCCCACTCCGCAGGGGCGAACCCGCAGCCGTAACGCTGCGCCGCCTCCCGGTCGAAGCCCCGCTGGGCGAGGAACTCCCGGGCCGCCCGCGCCCCCGGCGTGAGCAGCTGCTCGGCGTAGAACTCCTGGGCCGCGGCGTGCGCGGCGACCAGGCGCTGGCGCTGGCCGTGCTGCGGACGCTCGACCGCCGGGCCGCCCTCGATCCGGCGCAGCTGGATGCCCGCCCGGTCGGCCAGGCGCTCCACGGACTCGATGAAACTCAGGTGATCGATCTTCTGCACGAAGTTGATCACGTCGCCGCCCTCGCCGCAGCCGTGGCAGAACCACACGTTGCGGGCCTGGGACACGGTGAACGACGGGGTCTTCTCGTCGTGGAACGGGCACAGCCCCTTGAGGTTGCCGCCGCCCGCGTTCTTCAGAGTGACCTGCTCACCGGCCACGTCCACGATCGAGCTGCGCTCGCGTACGAGCGCGATGTCCTCATCACGGATCCGACCCCCGGCCATGCGCTACATCCTGCCAGGGCACACCACACGGGCGCACAGCCGATACCGTGCGTTCGTGGCCCATCCCACCCCCGCGCCCGACGCCGCCCGCCGCGCCGCCGACGACATCGAGCTCACCGTCGCGCTGGCCGAGTACACCAAAATCATCGAGATCCGCCGGGCGGTGAGCGACCAGGCCCACAACCGGTACAACTTCTTCCTGGTCCTGGCCACCGGTGTGGCCGCCGTCTCGGCCGGCCTGCTGGGCAGCGCCATCGACCAGAACGTCCGGGTCGGCGCCGTGGCCGCCCTCGGCACGCTGGTCCTGCTGATGGGCCCGGCCGTGTTCCTGCGCCAGCTGCGCTACACCGGCGCGTCCCAGCGCTACGGCATCGCCGAACAGGCACTGCGCACCTACCTGGTGCGGCGGGCCCCCGAGGTGGCCCCCTTCGTCCTGCTGCCCACCCTCGACGACGACGGGCTGTTCCCGCCGCCCGCCGACAGCCGCCGCCAGCGCCAGCGCGACGCCGTCGGCCTGGCCTCCACCATCGGCCTGATCAACAGCGCGCTGTACGCCATGGGCGGCGGCCTGCTCGGCGCAGCCGCCCGGCTTCCCGGCTGGGCGGTCGTCGCGCTCGCGCTGGCGCTGTTCGCCGCTGCGGCGGCCGCGCACCTGTGGTGGGTCAGCCGCACCGTCCGGCGCAACGTCGTCGAGCGCGAGCGCCTGCTCGCCCAGCGGACCCTGGACCTGCCCGCCGCGATTCCGACGGCACGTCAGCCCGCGAAGGAGCCGCCGGTCAGCCGCTGATGCCAGGCTTGGGCGGCGGGATCGGTGAGGGAGGCGACCTGGTCGACGACGACGCGGCAGCGCGCCGTGTCGTCGGCGGCCTCCCGCCACAGCGGGGCGAAGACCGGGTCCAACTCGTCCGGGGCCCGCTCGGCCAGCACCCGCACCAGGTCGCGCAGGATCTGGCGCTGCTGGTCGTACCACGGCTCCATGCCGCGACGGCGCATCACGTAGCGCAGCGCGATGCCCTTGAGCAGGGCGCAGCGAATGCGGGCGGCGGCCGGCACGATCAGGTCGGCGTCGTAGCGGCGCAGCGTGCCGTCGCCGTACTTCTCGCGGGTGGCGTCGACCGCGGCGGCGACGAACCGTCCGGTCAGGACGCTGGTGCAGCGCTTGAGCGCCAGCTGCGCCCCGAACGAGCCGTCGTATCCGGCCAGCGGCGCGACGACCGGGTCGGCCAGCAGTTCGATCAGCGCCTCGTGCAGCAGCGCCGGCGACTCGGGTGAGTACACCTGTGCCACGTCCGCGCACAGGGCGGCCCGCTCGTCGGCGTCCAGCAGCAGCGGCTGCAGCTCGACGAACCCGGAGTAGAGGCCGTCCTCGAAGTCGTGCACCGAATACGCCACGTCGTCGGACCAGTCCATGACCTGCGCCTCCAGGCAGCGCCGGTCGTCGTCGGGCGCGCCCAGCCGCACCCAGTCGAAGACCGGGCGGTCGTCGGCGTACACCCCGAACTTGCGGGTGCCCTCCCGGCGCGGCCACGGATACTTGCAGGTCGCGTCCAGTGAGGCCCGGGTCAGGTTGAGCCCCGCGCCCTCCACCTTGGCCTCCAGCCGGGTGAGCACCCGCAGCGTCTGCGCGTTGCCCTCGAACCCGCCCCAGGCCCGGCTGACCTCGTCGAGCGCGTCCTCGCCGTTGTGTCCGAAGGGCGGATGCCCCAGGTCGTGGGCCAGCCCGGCGACGTCGACGACGTCCGGGTCGCAGCCCAGCCGGGCGCCCATCTCACGGGCGATCTGCGCCACCTCGATCGAGTGCGTCAACCGGGTACGCAGGAAGTCGCCGCTGCCCGCGGTGTGCACCTGGGTCTTGGCGGCCAGCCGCCGGAACCCGGCCGAGTGCAGCACCCGCGCCCGGTCGCGCTCGTACGGGCTGCGGCCGAAGCCGGTGTCCTTCGAAGGCTCGGGGATGAACCGCTCGCTGGGATCAACCATCTGCCAAGACTACTGACCTCGACCGTCGTCCTCGTGCACGTAACGGTGAACGTCGAGCGGCTGATTGTCAGTTCTCAGTCACCGTCCAGCAGCGTCCCACCGATCATGACCGGGGTGCGAGGCGGAACGGGCTTGGTTCGACCGGCGGAGCGCATCGCCTGGCCGTGATGCGCTGATCGTTCTAAATTGTCGCGCCCGCCGCCAGGTGGCGTCGCAGGGTCGCTGGTCATGGAAGGGCCCCGCCACGGCTTGCGGACGATTTGGGCGATTTGCGGGAGCCGCGAGTGGCGGCCGGTCGAATCAACGGCGGCTGCCCCCTCGCGCTCATCGCCCACTCCGGGTACATGGCACACGGTTCAGCGATCCTCCGTCGACGCCCGTTGGCATCGATGGTTATTGACATTCATGTTGCGGGGACGTTAAGTGATGGGACAAGAGAGCGCTCTCACAACCGTCCACGGTCCCCCGGTCCGCCGCCCATGCCGAGCCCAAGGCGCGCGGGCCACCCTCTTCCCCAGGAGGAGAAAGCCCTGATGAGCACGCGATTCTCCGGCCGCCGCCCGGCGTTGTTCGCCGCCGGCCTGGCCGTCCTGGTCGCCGCGGCGGCCGCCGCGGTCAACGCGATCCCCGCGCACGCCTCGCTGCCGTCCACGCCCTCGGGCTGGCAGCTGGTGTGGAGCGACGACTTCAACGGCGCGAACAACACGCTGCCCTCGTCCAGCAACTGGATCATCGACACCGGCACGTCCTACCCGGGCGGCCCCGCCCAGTGGGGCACCGGCGAGATCCAGACCTACACCAACAGCACCAACAACGTCCGCCACGACGGCGCGGGCAACCTGCTGATCACGCCGATCAAGAGCGGCTCCAGCTGGACCTCCTCGCGCATCGAGACGGTCCGCACCGACTTCAAGCCCGCGGCCGGGCGCGTCCTGCGCATCGAGGGCCGCATCCAGATGCCCAACGTCACCGGGGCCGCGGCCGCCGGCTACTGGCCCGCGTTCTGGGCGCTCGGCGCGCCCTACCGGGGCAACTACCAGAACTGGCCGGGCGTCGGCGAGTTCGACATCATGGAGAACGTCAACGGCATCAACTCGGTGTGGGGCGTGCTGCACTGCGGCGTCGCACCCGGCGGGCCGTGCAACGAGTTCAACGGCATCGGCGCGAGCCGCGCCTGCCCCGGCAGCACCTGCCAGTCGGCGTTCCACACGTACCGGTTCGAGTGGGACCGCACCAACGAGAACGCCCAGCAGCTGCGCTGGTATGTCGACGGCACGCTGTACCACACCGTGAACCAGAGCCAGGTCGGCTCGTACTGGTCCGCGATGACCTCGCACGCCGGCTACTTCCTGCTGCTCAACGTGGCGATGGGCGGCGCGTTCCCGAACGGCGTGGCGGGCTCGGCGACGCCGACCGGCAGCACCGTCTCGGGCCAGCCGATGCGGGTCGACTACGTGGCCGTCTACCAGACCACGGGCGGCACCACGCCGCCGTCGTCGCCGCCCGCCAGCCCGCCGCCGGGCGGGGGCAACCGCGACGCGTACACCAACATCCAGGCCGAGAGCCGCAACGCCCAGACCGGCACCACGACCTACGAGGGCTACTACGTCGGCAGCATCGGCAACGGCGACAACCTGCGCTTCGACGGCGTGAACTTCGGTTCGCCGACGCCGCTGGACTTCGTCACCCGGGCCGCCTCAGGCGCGGCGGGCGGCATCAGCGGCCTGGTCGAGGTGCGGCTGGACAGCCTGTCCAACGCGCCGATAGGCAGCTTCGCCATCGCCAACACCGGCGGCTGGACGAGCTGGCGGGAGATTCCCGCGAACGTGGGCTCGGTGACCGGCACGCACACGGTCTACCTGACCTTCACCAGCGGGCAGCCCAACGACTACGTCAACATCGACTGGTTCCGGTTCCGGCGCTGAGCCGGCAGACCCTGCCCGGTGTGGTCGGCGGGAGGGGCGGCAACCGCCCCTCCCGCCGCACCGCGTACGACCTGGTCAGTAGGTGTATGTCTCGTCCGGACTCGGTGCGGCGGGTGCCGCGGGCGAGGCGGGCGGAGCCGCGGCCGGGGATGCGGCCGTGCCCGGCGGGGGCACCGGCACCGGGGTGGCCGTGGGCAGGCAGGACAGGTTCTTCTTGCCGGTCGGCGCGACGACGAACCAGACTCCGCCGACGGCCTGGCCCTTCCACTGCCCGGCCTTCTTGTCGCCCAGGTAGCGGTAGAGCGGCCAGCCGGCCAGGGTGACCTGGGTGGCGCCGTCCTCCCGCTCGACGGTGCCGACGAGCTTCGCGTCGAGCCCGGTCAGTTTCAGGTTCTCGTCGACGAGCACCGGCGGCCAGACCGCGGCGCAGTCGCCGGAGCAGTTGCTGGCCGGCGGATCGGCGGTGTCCTTGTCGAACCGGTAGAGCACGAAGCCGTCGGCGTCGGTGACGATGTCGCCCATCTTCGGGATCTTCTTGCCGCGCAGCTCCGCGGTCGGGCTGCCGACGGCCGCGACCACCTCGGCGGCGGGCTCGTTCTCGGCCGGCCCGAGCGGGGACGGCGCGGCCTGGTCGATCGGTGCGGGCCCGTCGCGCAGGCCCGCACAAGCCGTCATCGCACCCAACGGGGCCAGCAGCAGCGTGGCGGCCAGTACGACACGAACACTTCGCAGCATCGGAGGACTTCCCTTCTCTCGGCTCAACCGACCAGGCTCAGGCGGCGCTGGTTCGGGATGACGGCGGGCAGCGACACGAGCGGGCGGGCCGGACCCGCCTCCCGCATCGCGCGGGCGAGCGTGGTGAACTGCCGGGGCGCGTTGACCGCGACGACTCCGGAGGTCACCCCGCCACGGCGGTGGGCGGCGAGCACGCCGCCGCGGGCGATGTCGCGGCGGCCGGGGCGCAGCTCGGTGACGGCGACCTCCTCGGTCTGGTCGATCCGGCCGCACACCTGGATGCGCAGCCCGAACAGGTCGGACCAGTAGCGCGGCAGGACCCCGACGGCGGGCGCGGCGCGCGAGCCGGACAGCAGCGTGCGGGCCGCGGCCTGGCCCAGCTCCATGGCGGCGATCCACTGGTCGACGCGGCCGGGCTTGTCGCCGTACCAGGCGTTGGGCCAGCGGGCCACCGCGCCGGCGGCGACCACGTGGTCGACGCCCTGCACCCGCAGGCTCTCGTCGCAGAGCAGGCCGTCGCTGGTGTCGGCGTGGCGGGCGGTGAACCAGTCGGTGTCGGGCCGCTCCCCGAGCGTCGCGATGACCACGTCGGCGTCGACGTGCGAGCCGTCGTCGAGGTCGAGCCGCCAGCCGCGGCGGCACCGGGACAGGTTCTTGACCCGGCGGCCGAGGCGCATGCGCACGCCTTCGTGGCGCATCGTGTCGGCGATCAGCCCACCGGTGACGGACCCGACGGCACGCGTCATGACCTGTGGATTCGAGTCGATCATGATGCATTCGCGGGCCAGCGAGCGCACCACGTAGGCGGCCTCGCAGCCGGTCAGCCCGGCGCCGACGACGGCGACTCGCTGCGCCTTGCGCAGATCGGCGGCCAGGCTCAGCGCGTCGTCGATGCTGTGCAGGCTGTGCAGGCCGGGCTCGCCGACCGGCCAGCCGTCCGGGATGACCGGCCGGGCGCCGGTCGCGACGACCAGCGCGTCGTACACGTACATCTCGCCGGTCTGGGCGTAGACGATCTGGCGCTTGGCGTCGAGTTCGGCGGCGACCCGGCCCGTCAGCCAGCGCGCGGAGGAGCTGGTGGGCAGCTGCACGTCGGCGGGCCGCTGGCCGGTGAGCAGGCCTTTCGAGCAGGCGGGCCGGTGGTACGGCGGGCGCGACTCACCGGCCAGCACGGTGACCGCGCCGGTGAATCCGAGGCGCTCCATCTCCTCCACCGCCGCCACCGCGGCGCGTCCACCGCCGACGACGACGACCCTGTCCAGGTCTGATGTGCGGTGCCTCATGCCCGCTCCTCGCTTCGCTCGTCACCGGCGTCACACAGCCCGCCGATTCGCTCGCAGAGCTCGCTCATTGGTCCTCGCTCGTCAGGTCGGCGACATGGAAGCGGTCGCGGGCGGGGCGGTGCTGGGCGCGGCTGTGCCGGGCCCGCTGCCGGAACTCGTCGAGTTCGGTGGCGGGCTCGAAGGCCGGGCGGCGATCGTCGTCGTCGTAGTCGGCCGGCGGCGTGGCGACGCGCTCACGCTCACGCTCGCGCTGGCGCGTGATGAGCGGGGTCACCGGCGCTGCGGGCGCCACGGGCGGCGCGGCCGGGGCGGTCCCGGCCGGACGCCGGACGCTGATGGCCCGTGCCGGGCACACCTCGACCGCGCGGACCACCTCCTCCAGGCGGTATGCGGGCGGGGCCGCGGTGTAGTCGAGCCGCCCGTCGCTGCGCAGGCTGAACACGGCGGGCGACTCCTGCTCGCAGAAGCCGAACCGGGCGCAGCGCACCGGGTCCACGTCCACCACCAGGCTGTCGCGCGGTTGCTCGGGCCGCATGGTGGCCAGCACGTTGTCGGGTTCGATCCGGCGGTTGCGGCGCGGCCAGGTGGTGAACCACAGCGCGACCGTCGCCAGCCAGGCGGTGTACACCGGACCCCAGACCCAGGCCGGGCCGGTGTCCGTGCCGGAGATCAGCACGTGTGCCGAGACCAGCGAGAACCCGACGTAGGTGGCCATGTGCACGGCGCGCCACCGGCTGAAGCCCAGCTTGCGCTGGATGACGATCGAGATCGCACCGGCCAGCACCAGCTCCAGGCCCAGCACGCCGGCGCCCACGCCGACCGGGTCGTGCGTGTCCACGAACGGCACGATGACCTCGACCACGCTGATGGTGCCGTTCGGCACGGCGAGCTGGGCGATCCCGTGCACCAGGCCCAACGTCAACCCGATCAGGGCGATGCCCTGATGGGCGGCGTACGCCACGGACCGGCGGATCCGGCTCAGACCCCATCCGTTGCGCAACGCGACGCCGCCGAGCACTGCCAGCCAGAGCAGCCCGAACGAGGTGAATCCCACCGTCGCGGCGATGACATGAGCACTCTCCATAACCGTCCCGCTACTCTGCTCGAATAAGCGTGAATGGCACCGTGAATAAGTTCCACGATCCCTTTGGGACGACACCTTCAACCCTTTGCGGCGCAATGTCAATGCCTGGGACCACATCGCGGACGCCCGGTGCGAACTGGGCACACTAATTTAGGTCCGTCCTATGCGGACCCTAAAAACGGCTTAACAAAGCCTCCGGGGATTGACTCCGGAGCCCGTGTCACGCCTAGGCTCCAGTCGCTACCAATAGGTAGTCGCATCAAGTATTCGGGCGAACACGGAAAGGTGTCTGATGGACATTCGCCTCGCCCGGACCGCGGCGGTCACAGCGCTCGCGGCCCTCGCCGTCGCGGTGGTGCTCACCCCGCCGCCGGCCGCCCATGCCGAGAGCCTCGAACCCGGGTGGACCGTCACCGAGTTCGGGCCACTCGGTCCCGCCGACCGGGACCTGCTGGTCCGTGTGCGCCTCGCCGGGCTCTGGGAGGCCCCCGCCGGCAAGCAGGCCCAGGACCGCGCCCGCAGCGAGAAGGTCAAGGAGATCGGCCACCACATCAGTGGCGAGCACATCGCGCTGGATGCCGAGGTGCTCAAGGTCGCCGACCGGCTGGGGGTGCCGCTGCCCGACCGGCCCAACGCCGAGCAGCAGGGCTGGCTCGACGAGCTGAACGGGCTGCGCGGCGCGGCGTGGGACAACGTCTTCACCGCCCGCCTGCGCGTCGCGCACGGCAAGGTCTTCAGCGTCGTCGCGGCGGTCCGCGCGGGCACCCGCAACGAGGTGATCCGCGAGTTCGCCCAGCAGGCCGTGACGATCGTGATGCGGCACATGACGTACCTGGAGAGCACCGGGCTGGTCGACTACACGTCCCTGCCCGCGCCGCCGACACCCGTCGCCGCCGCGGCCCGCCGCACCGGCGGCCCGCCCGCCCCGCTGATCTGGCTGATCCTGGCCGCCGCCCTGGCCGCCGGCGCGGTCACCGCGGCCCGCATCAGGCACCCCCGCTGACCCGGTGCGCCCGCCGCCGACATCGGCGCACCCGGAACCCACCTCCCCGGAAGGACACCCCATGGCACGCAGTCACTCCCCCCGGCACCGCATGGAGCCTCGCGCAGTGCGATTACTGGCCGCGGTGATCGTGCTGATCGCCGCGACCGTGCTGGCCACCATCAGCCAGGTCTCGCAGGCCGCGACGGGCGACGGCGCCAAACCCGCCGCCCAGGTCCCGGCGGCACTCGCGGCGGCCGCCCGCATCCCGAACGACCAGGGCCCCGACGCCGAGTGCACCAAGCCGCGCGCGCCCGCGCGCTGCCACGCCCCGACCGGCCCCCCGGTCGCCGGCGACTTCGTCGACATCCGCTCCGTCGAGCCCAACGTGCGTGAGCGCCGGGCGACCGCGGCGGGCTCGTCCGGCACGTTCACCTCGCTGTGCGGCCGCAACCTGAACGACCACCGCAACCCCGACAACTTCATCGTCGCGCCGGGTGTCTTCAACGGCGCCCACCACACCCACGACTACGTCGGCAACCTGTCCGCCGACGGCAACTCGACCAACGAGAGCCTCGCCGCCGCGGGCACCACCTGCCGGCGGGACGACCGCTCCACGTACTACTGGCCGGTGCTGCGCCAGCGCGGCACCGTCGGCAACGACGCGACCGCCGACGGCGGCGGCAACGACGGCAACATCGGCCGCATCCTGCGTCCGGCGTCGGTGCGGCTGGAGTTCCGCGGCAACCGGTTCGCGAAGGTCACCGCGATGCCGCAGTTCCTGC
This sequence comes from Catellatospora chokoriensis, assembly GCF_011297315.1. NCBI lineage: Bacteria > Bacillati > Actinomycetota > Actinomycetes > Micromonosporales > Micromonosporaceae > Catellatospora > Catellatospora chokoriensis. The sequence continues at coordinate 176,351 of NZ_JAAOTI010000015.1, read as the reverse complement.
GGCTGATCACCGGTGACGCGAAGGCCGTCACCAACGGCCCGGCCAACGCCAGGGCGCAGTGGACCTGCACCGGCTTCACCAACCGCCGCGTCGCGAAGTACCCGCTGTGCCCGCAGGGCAGCCAGGTGCAGCGCATCCTGGACTTCCCGAGCTGCTGGGACGGCGTCAACACCGACAGCGCCAACCACCGCGCGCACGTGGTCTTCCCCGCCTCGGACGGGCGCTGCCCGGAGGGCACCAAGCCGGTCGCGCAGCTGCGCATGACGCTGACCTACAGCGTCCCGCGCGGGCGGTCGTTCGCGCTGGACACGTTCCCCGAGCAGAACCACAACCCGCTCACCGACCACGCCGACTTCGCCAACGTGATGCCGCCGCAGCTGATCACGTTCGCGACCGACTGCATCAACCGGGGCCGCCGCTGCTGACCCGGGACGAGCAAGAGGGGGTACGCGACCGCATCCGCGTACCCCCTCTTGCTGTGTCCAGGGCGGACACGTCAAGGGGGTACGCGCCGCACTCGCGTACCCCCGGACGGTCCGCTTGGGCTCGGACCGGTGTGCCCGCGCCGCCGCCACCCCCTGGCGGCGGCGCGGGCCGGAGGACGTCACCCGATGGTGCAGGTGGCGCCGTTGACGGTGAACGCCGCCGGCCGCGGATTGCTGCCGGCGTGCGTGGCGTTGAAGCCGAACGACGTGGACGCCCCGGCGGCGAGCGTGCCGTTCCAGCTCTCATTGGTGATCGCGACATCCGCCCCGGTCTGGGTGTACTTCGACGACCAGGACTGGGTGATCTGCTGCCCGGCGGTGAACGAGAACCGCAGCGTCCAGCCGTTGATCGTGGCCGTGCCGGTGTTCCTGATCGTCACGTTGCCGGTGAAGCCGGTGCTCCAGTCGTTGCTGCCGTAGGTCACCTGGCAGCTGCCCGCCGGGCTGTTCGGCAGCGTCGTCACCGACACCGCGCTCGACGGCGTCGAGGCGTTGCCCGCCGCGTCGGCCGCGACCACGTAGAACTGGTACGCCGTGGCGGCCGTCAGGCCGGTCACCGCGTACGTGGTGCCGGTGACCGTGGTCAGCAGCGCGTCCGTCGTCCCGGCCTCGCGGTAGACCCGGTAGCCGGTGACGCCGACGTTGTCGGTGGAGCCGGTCCAGGTCAGCGTGAGCCCGCTGGAGGTCACCGCGGACGCGACGGGCGTGCCCGGCGTGCTCGGCGCGGTGGTGTCGACCGGGTCGGCGATCAGCGTGGTGAAGGTCGCCGGGGGCGACGCCGCCGAGCGGTTGCCCGCCCCGTCCTTGGCCACCACGTAGTAGGTGTACGAGGTGTTCGGGGTGAGTCCGGTCAGCGGCAGGGTGGCCGCGGTCGGCGAGCCGACCAGCACGTCCGTCGTGCCCGCCTCGCGGTAGACGTCGTAGCCGGCCAGGCCGCTGCCGCCGGTGTCGGTCGAGCCCGCCCAGGCCAGGGTCAGCCCGGTGGCGGTGACGCCGGACGCGCTCGGGGTGCCGGGCACGCCGGGCGCGGTGGTGTCGGGCGTGGTGCTGGGCTCGTTGCCCCAGATCCGCACGCCGCCGTGGTACAGCGGCACGCCCGGGTTGACGCCCGCGGTGGCCAGGTACGACGGGTCGTTGGCGGGGCTCCAGGTGCCGCCCTCGCCGACGCCGACCTTGAACTGCACCTCCATCCGGTGCTGCGACTGCCCGGCCGGCGCGATGGTGTATCCGGTGCAGTCGACCTCGACGTACCAGAGGTTGCCCTGGGCCTGCTTGGCGGTGCTCGGCGACGGGCAGCCCTGGGTGTAGCCGGAGGTCACCACGACCGCGCTGGCGTCGTCACGGGTGAAGTAGTAGCGGAACTTGGCCGTGGTGAGCGCGCGGGCCGGGAACGCGGACTTGTTGTAGACGATCGCCTTGACCCGGGTCTCCCGCAGGTCGGCGGTCAGCGTGGTCTCGACGGTCATCTCGTCCATGTCCGGGGCCTGCACGCCGGGGAAGCCCGCCAGCGGGGTGCCGCCGTACTCCTGGGACAGCCGGGCCAGCGCCGAGGTCAGGCCGGCGTTGTAGTCGGTGGCGACCTCGTTCATCACGTAGTCGTTGCGCTCGTCCTTGTACGCGTCGTCGGGCGAGGACGGGCCGCCGACCAGCGCGCCGTACAGCACGTGCCGGGTCTCGACCGGCACCGTCATGCTGTCCCACCACGAGCCGTGGGCGGTGCGGTGGTGCGGGTTCTTCGGCGAGTTGTTCCCGAAGCCGATCATGTACGACGAGTTGCGCGGGTTGTCGCCGAGCGCGTAGTTGATCTGCCGGAGCGCGAAGTCCTTGTAACGCTGCTTGCGCACCGTGTCGGTGGTGTTGTCGCTGTAGACCAGCGCGGCGAACGAGGTGTTCGCGGCGTAGCGCAGCGCGCCCCAGCTGTCGAGCACCGCCATGCCACCGGGCGAGGTGCGGATCTTCTCGCCGTTGACGCCCACGGTCCAGTAGTCCAGCCAGCGGTTGGCGTCGTCGACGTACTTCTGCTTGCCGGTCAGGTTGGCCAGCAGCACGTACGCGCCGAACTGCTTGTTGTCCCAGGCCAGCGTCCACTTGTAGGAGCGGGTGGTGGTCTGCGGCTCGGTGCCCAGGCTGTCGTACGCCGCCTCGGCCTTGGCCAGGTAGGAGGCGTCGCCGGTGGCCCGGTACAGCCAGATCCCGCCCCACACCAGCTCGTCGGTGTAGCCGCTCCACGACTTGTAGAAGTTCGTCGCGTCGGTGATGCAGGAGTGGTAGGTCTGGCGCACCGTGTCGGCGAACGTGTAGAGCTGCTTCGCGTGCGTGACCAGGGTGTCGGCGTACGTCGGGTCGGTGGGCCGGAACACCATCGACGAGGCGGCCATCGCGGCCGCGGTCTCACCGGCGAGGTCCGCGCCGCCGCAGCTCGCGTCGATCTTGTACGCGGGCCGCGCCATCGGCATCACCTCGGCCGGACCCCACCACTTGTGGTCGTCGTCGCCCTTGCCGATCTGTCCGTAGAGGACGTTGGGCGACGGATGCGCCTTGATGAAGTAGTCGTTGGGCACCCGCAGGTTGTTCAGCAGCTGGGTGAGCTGCCCGGAGGCGGCGTAACCCGCGCGGTACTCGACCGCGCCCCAGGCCAGCATCGTGGTCGTGAACGCCATCGGGAAGCCGAACTTGACGTGGTCACCGGCGTCGAACCAGCCGCCGGTCAGGTTCAGGCCCACGTCGGAGCCGTCGTTGAGCGCGGAGTCGCCGCGCCAGGACACCCGGCTCCAGGCGGGCTTGGGGCCGGCGATCTGGGCCTCGTAGAAGTACAGCGACTTCTGCAGCGCCTCGGCGTAGTTGAAGGACGGGGCGGCGGCGGCCGGGCCGGGGCTGACCGCGACGGCGAAACTCGCCGCGGTCAGCGCCGCGGCGGCGGTCGCCGCCAGCCGGCGTCCCCAGTGTGGTCGTGCGTCGGGCATGGCGGAACTCCTCGTACGTGGAGCCGCACGCGGTGCGGTCCACGACGGGACGGCGCGGGATCGGACGTGGGCGCATCCGGCCCCGCCCGGCGTGGCGACCAGGCGCGGTGAGTGATCGGGCGGAAGTTTGCGGGAGCGCTCCCACAACTGCGGACCAATGTAGCCGGATGTAACGCACATGTGAAGCGTCAATGACCAGCAGTTATCCGATGATCTATCCCGTGCGTGTCGCGGACTGCCCGGCAACGGCCCCGACATGCGGATGGTGCTGGCAGCGCTCCCACGACGATGGACGGTCCGCAATGGAACTTTCGCCGCGTGGCGGTCACCGGCGCGGGCGCAGCCGGAACTCGTTGCCCTCCGGGTCGGCCAGCAGCGTCCACGGTGTGCTCGGCGTCTGCGCCGGCACGTGGCGCGCGCCCATGTCCATCAGGCGTTCGATGTCGGACACGAGATCGTCGCAGTCCAGCTCGACCTGCAGCCGGTTGCGGCCCACCTTCGCGGCCGGCGCCTGCACGAACAGCATGCCCGGATAGCTCGCCTGGTCGGGGGCGATCGCCACCGCGTCGGGCCGCTCCTCCAGTATCTGGAAGTGGAGGACCTCAGCCCACCAGCGAGCCAGCCGCGCCGGATCCCCGGCGTCCACTGCGGTGCCATGCCAGCGCAGCCCCATCGCCGCCTCCTGCCGGTGTGGACAGAGTGCCGAAAGCGTACGCCCCCGGATTCCCGTCTGCCACCACCCGTAAACCTGACGGAAAGGAAGGGCACCTTCACATCGCTATACGTTGTGCCGAGCCGCTGCTCGTCTCACTGACGCGAGCCGACGATGCCCTTCCTTTCCGCGGTCAGAGGACGGCGCGGCCGGCCTCCAGGCGGGCGACGGGGACGCGGAACGGGGAGCAGGAGACGTAGTCCAATCCCGCCTCGTGGAAGAAGCGCACCGACTCGGGGTCGCCGCCGTGCTCACCGCAGACGCCGATCTTCAGGTCCGGCCGGACCTGCCGGCCCTCCTGCACGGCGATGCGCACCAGTCGGCCGATGCCGTCGCGGTCCAGCGTCTCGAACGGCGACACGCCGAACACCCCCAGCTCCAGGTATCGGCTGAAGAACGAGCCCTCCACGTCGTCGCGGGAGAAGCCCCAGCCCATCTGGGTCAGGTCGTTGGTGCCGAAGGAGAAGAAGTCGGCCGCCTCGGCGATCTGGCCCGCGGTCAGGGCGGCCCGGGGCACCTCGATCATCGTGCCGATCGGGGTGCCGGCCATGCCCTCCTCGGCGAGGATGCGCTCGGCGTCGGCGCGTACCGCCTCCAGCTCCTGCACCGCGCCGACCAGCGGCACCATGATCTCCGGCCGGGCGTCGCCGCCCTCGGCGCGGACCTTGGCCGCGGCCTGCGCGATGGCCCGCACCTGCATGCCGAACAGGCCCGGGATGACCAGGCCGAGGCGTACGCCGCGCAGGCCCAGCATCGGGTTCTGCTCGTGCATCCGGTGCACCGCGGCCAGCAGCGCCTGCCGGTGCGGGTCGGGCTCCTTCGCGGTCGCCACCTCGACGGCCAGCTCCTCCAGCGGCGGCAGGAACTCGTGCAGCGGCGGGTCGATCAGCCGGATGGTGACCGGCAGCCCGTCCATCGCACGGAGGATCTCCACGAAGTCGTCGCGCTGCAGCGGCAGCAGGGCGTCCAGCGCCTGCTGCTGCTCGGTCGGCCCGTCGGCCAGGATCAGCCGCTCCACCATGGCCCGGCGCTCGCCGAGGAACATGTGCTCGGTGCGGCACAGGCCGATGCCCTGCGCCCCGAAGCGGCGGGCACGCGCCGCGTCGGAGCCGGTGTCGGCGTTGGCGCGCACGGCCATGCGCCGCCGCTGGTCGGCGTGGACGAGCATCCGGTGTACGGCGGTGACCAGGGTGTCCGCGTCGGCGGACAGCTCGCCGTCGAAGTAGCGCACGACCGGGCTCGGCTCGACCGGCACCTCGCCGAGGTAGATCGCCCCGCTGGTGCCGTCGATCGAGATGAGGTCGCCCTCGCCGACGGTGACGTCGCCGACGGTGAACCGCCGGCCGGCCACGTCCACCTCGACCGACTCGGCGCCGCACACGCAGGTCTTGCCCATGCCCCGGGCCACCACCGCGGCGTGCGAGGTCTTGCCGCCCCGGCTGGTCAGGATGCCCTGCGCGGCGATCATGCCGGGCAGGTCGTCGGGGTTGGTCTCCCGGCGCACCAGGATGACCTTCTCCCCCTTCGCGGCCCGCTCGGCCGCCTGGGCGCTGTCGAACACCACGTGCCCGACGGCCGCTCCGGGCGAGGCCGCGATGCCCTTGGCGATCGGCTTGTCGACGGCGGCCGCGTCGAAGGTCGGAAACATCAGCTGGGCCAGCCGCGCCCCGCTCTGCCGGCGCAGCGCCTCGTCCAGGTCGATCATGCCCTCGTCGACGAGCTGCGAGGCGATGATGAACGCCGCGGCCGCGGTGCGCTTGCCCACCCGGGTCTGCAGCATCCACAGCTTGCCGGCCTCGATGGTGAACTCGATGTCGCACAGGTCGCGGTAGTGCCCTTCGAGCGTGGACATGATCTCCATCAGCTCGTCGAACGACTTCTTGTCCAGGTGCTCCAGCTCCTGCAACGGGACCGTGTTGCGGATGCCGGCCACCACGTCCTCGCCCTGGGCGTTGGCGAGGTAGTCGCCGTACACGCCGCGGGCGCCGGTGGCCGGGTCGCGGGTGAAGGCGACGCCGGTGCCGGAGTCGGGGCCGAGGTTGCCGAAGACCATCGCCACGATGTTCACCGCGGTGCCCAGGTCGGCCGGGATGCGCTCCTGGCGGCGGTAGAGCACGGCCCGCTCGGCGTTCCAGGACTCGAAGACGGCGTTGACGGCGAGGCGCAGCTGTTCACGCGGGTCCTGCGGGAACTCGCGCCCGGTGTGCTCGGCGAAGATGGCCTTGAAGGTGTCCACCAGGCCGCGCAGCTCGGCGGCGTCCAGCTCCACGTCCGCGCGCTGGCCCTTGACCTGGTCCAGGGCGTGCTCGAAGGCGTCGCCGGGCACGTCGCAGACGGTCTTGCCGAACATCTGGATGAGCCGGCGGTACGAGTCCCAGGCGAAACGCTCGTTGCCGCTGCGCGCGGCCAGCCCGTGCACGCTGGCATCGGTCAGCCCGACGTTGAGCACCGTCTCCATCATCCCGGGCATGGAGAACTTCGCTCCGGAGCGCACCGAGACCAGCAGCGGGTCGGCAGGGTCGCCGAGGCGGCGGCTCATCGTCTGCTCCAGCGCGGCGAGGTGCGCGCCGACCTGTTCGGCCAGCTCGGCGGGCGGGCTGCCCGCGGCGAGGTACCCGCGGCAGGCCTCGGTGGTGATGGTGAACCCGGGTGGCACGGGCAGGCCGATCCGCACCATCTCGGCGAGGTTCGCGCCCTTGCCGCCGAGCAGGTCCTTGAGGTCCTTGTTGCCCTCGGCGAAGTCGTACACGTACTTCGTCATTGCGACCTCCCGCGTAGTGACCTCGACAACCAGTCTTGCGCGGGACCTTAACGGCCGCTCAGGGAATTTAGGAGGAGCTGGTGACGGATGGCACAGGTATCGACGGATGTGCCGTTCGTGCGGTTTTCGGGGAGCGTTCCCATGCGCAGTACCGCGCATCCCGCCACGAACGGGCGTCATTCGGCGAGACCCGAAAGGGACCGCTGAACCGGACATCGATTGCTAACGTTCGAGCATGCATCCGTTCGGTCCTGAAGCGACGTCCGCCCCTCACCCGATCTACGCGCGGCTGCGCGAGGAGGCCCCCGCGCACGAGATCCCGCTGGCCGAGAACTTCACCGCCTGGTTGATCACCCGGTATGACGACGCCCGCCGGGCACTGAACGACCCGCGCCTGAGCAAGAACATGGCCGGGACCCCCATCCGGTCCGGCGGCGGCTGGCCGGACGAGCTGCGGGCCGCGATGGACTCGCACATGCTCAGCAACGACCCGCCCGAGCACACCCGGCTGCGCCGCCTGGTCTCCTCGGTGTTCACCGCCCGGCGCATCGCCGACCTGCGCCCCGACGTGCAGCGCATCTCCGACGAACTGCTCGACGGCCTGACCGGGCGCGACGAGGTCGACCTGATCGGCGAGTACGCCTTCCCGCTGCCCCTGCAGGTCATCTGCGAGCTGCTCGGGGTGCCCATGGACGACCGGGACAGCTTCCGCGAGTGGTCCAACACGATCATCGCCGGGGCGCTGGTGCAGGGCGACCCGCTGGCCGCTGCGACGGCGATGAACGCGTACGTGCGCTCCCTGGTCGAACGCAAGCGGGCCGAGCCGGACGACGCGCTGCTGTCCGCGCTCGTCACGGCTGCCGACGAGGGCGACCGGCTGACCGAGAACGAACTGACCTCGCTGGTCTTCCTGCTGCTCATCGCCGGCCATGAGACCACCGTCAACCTCATCGGCAACGGTGTCTTCGTACTGCTGAACCACCCGGAGCAGCTGGCCCGGCTGCGCGCGGACCGCAAGCTGGTCTCCCCCGCCATCGAGGAGTTCCTGCGCTACGAGAGCCCGGTGAAGACGGCGACCTTCCGGCTGGCCACCGAGCCGGTGGAGTTCGACGGGGTGACCGTGCCGGCCGGGGCGATCGTCATGGTCAGCCTGCTGTCGGCCAACCACGACCCGCAGGTCTTCGCCGACCCGGAACGCTTCGACCCGGCGCGCACCGACAACCAGCACCTGGCGTTCGGCCACGGCATCCACTACTGCCTCGGCGCGCCGCTGGCCCGGCTGGAGGGGGAGATCGCGTTCAACGGCCTGCTGGACCGGTTCCCGAAGCTGCGCGCCACGCAGCCGCTGGACGAGCTGATCTGGCGTCCCGGAGCGCTGCTACGCGGCCTCGATCGGCTGCCGGTCATGGTGAACTGAAAATTCCCCCAAGATCAAAGCTCCACTTAGTGCCGATTTGGGCATCCGAGTGGAGCTTTGATGGCATAAAAAGACCCCACCCTGAGGCGATCCCGTAGGGGAAAATGACAGCAATTCGGACATGATGTGATGCACATCACAGCATCGCAAGACGTGATGAACCGACCAGTAAGCCACCAGAAGGGGAGGAAAGTTCACCCATCAGGGCAGATGATTCCTGGTCGCGTTGGTGAGTCCAGTCACTGAGCAGGCAGTATGGGCGCTCCCGAATCAAAGGTGATGACGGAAAGGCCCCCAACCCCCGTGACTTACTTCAAACGTGGCAAGCACAGCGTCCCCGGCACCCTCGACAAGAGCCGTGACCGCCTCGCCCAGACCGGCGGAATGGTTCGCGGAGGTCTCGCCCGGCACTCCCGCCAGGCACTGGCCGTCACCGCACTCGCGGGTGTCAGCGCCTTCGGCCTGATCAGCGGCGCCGCCAACGCCAACGACAACGACCCCACCCCCGCGGACGCCGCGAAGGCGATCACCAGCGTGGCATCCTTCGACGCGCTCGCCGAACGGCAGGCCGTCGCGGACGACGCGAGCCGATACCAGCGCTCCGCCCCCACCACGACCAAGCCCGCCGCCACCCCGCCCAAGCAGCCAGCCGCGGCCCAGCCGAAGCCGGCCACCGTCAAGACCGCGCCGAAGCCCGCCGCCGCCCCCCGGCCCGCCTGGCTGATCCCGATGAAGGGCGCCCAGGTGACGTCCTGCTTCGGCCAGCGCTGGGGTGTGCTGCACGCCGGCATCGACTTCGCGATGCCCAGCGGCACCCCGATCCGCGCCGTCGGCGCCGGCACCGTGGTCAGCGCCGGTTGGGCGTACAGCGGATACGGCATCTCCGTCGTGGTCGACCACCACAACGGCTACCTCACCCACTACGCCCACATGTCGCAGGACAAGGTGTCCGTCGGCGATGAGGTCAAGGCCGGCGACATCCTCGGCCTGGAGGGCTCCACCGGCGACTCGACCGGCCCGCACCTGCACTTCGAGGTGCACAAGGGCATGTGGAACCAGATCAACCCGGACGGCTGGCTGGCCGACCGCGGGATCCAGACCTCCTGCTGACCCGCCCGTCCCCATACCCCCATCCCTCCCCCCGACGAGAGGCCCGGATCAGCGTTGATCCGGGCCTCTCGCCTGTCCGGGGTACGCCGCGACGGACCCTTCGTCCGGCCGCCCGCCCGGTGGCCGGGCAGGATGGGCTTGACCCTGACACCGTGTCAGCCCCCAGGGTGGTTCTCGACATGTTCACCATCGGAGACTTCGCCAAGCTCGGCGGCGTGTCGGTCCGCATGCTGCGCCACTACGACGCGCTCGGGCTGCTCCCGCCGGCCTCGGTGGACCCGGTCAGCGGATACCGGCTCTACCGCGCCGAGCAGTTGTGGCGGCTCAACAAGCTGGTCGCGCTCAAGGGCCTCGGCTTCACCCTGCAGCAGGTGCAGGCGATCCTGGACGACCAGGTGCCCGTCGCCGAGTTGCGCGGGATGCTGCGGTTGCGCCGCGAGGAGCTGGCCGCGCAGGTCGCAGCGGACACCGCGCGGTTGGCCATGGTCGAGGCGAGGCTCCGGATGATCGAGAAGGAGGGCCGCATGGCCACCCACGACATCACCCTCAAGCAGGTCGCCCCGTTGCGGATCGCCGAACTCACCGCCGTCGCCGCCGGCTACAGCCCCGAGCACATCGGGCCGGCCATCTCCCCGCTCTACCCCGAGCTGATGCGCCGCCTGGACAAGGCCGGGGTGAGCCCGCTGGGCGCACCGGCCATCGCGTACTACGAGCCCGAAGGCGACGGGGTGCTCGTCCACGCGGCCCTGCCGGTGGCCGCCGGCCCGGTGCCCGGCCAGGACTTCGCCGTCGTCGACCTGCCCGAGATCCACGCCGCCACGGTGATCCATCGCGGTCCGATGGACGACGTGCTGTACAGCCTCCAGGCGCTGGCCCGCTGGGTCGAGCAGAACGGCTACCGCATGGTGGGCTACCACCGCGAGGTCTACCTCGACTACCTGCCGGACCACCCGGAGAACGGCGTGACCGAACTCCAGATCGAGGTGACCCGCCCTTGATCATCGAACCTGTCCGGCACCTGTGCGTATCTTGAGCGCGTATTCGCCCAGGTGCCCGGCAAGTCTGACGATCAGCTGAGAATTCGCGAAGTGGGACATACACGGAATAGGTGAGTTATACGATCACTCGTATTCACCTATTCCGTGCCGACACGCCCGGCGAGCCGGCCGTGAAGGAGGTACCCATGTCCTCGCGGCGCCTGGCAGTCGCCGTCACCACCGCGCTCCTGCTCGCCGTCGGCGCGACCGCCTGCGAGAGCGGCAACTCCGGCGGCTCGGCCAGCGGCGGCAAGATCGCACTGCTCCTGCCCGAATCGCAGACCACCCGGTACGAGCAGCACGACCGGCCGCTGTTCGAGGCCAAGGTCAAGGAACTGTGTGCCAACTGCGAGATCATCTACAGCAACGCCCAGCAGGACCAGAGCCGCCAGCAGCAGCAGGCCGAGGCCGCGCTCAACAACGGCGCACAGGTGCTGGTGCTCGACCCGGTCGACGGCGCGGCGGCGGCGACCATCGTGTCGCTGGCGAAGTCGAAGAACGTGCCGGTGATCTCGTACGACCGGCTCATCCAGAACGCGCCGGTCGACTACTACATCTCCTTCGACAACGAGCGCGTCGGCCAGCTGCAGGGCGAGACGCTGGTCAACCGGCTCAAGGAGCTGGGCAAGACCTCCGGCGACATCGTGATGATCAACGGCTCGCCGACGGACAACAACGCGAAGCTGTTCAACAAGGGCGCGCACTCGGCGCTGGACACCTCGGGTTTCAAGACCGTGCCGACGCCCGACTTCTTCACGCCCGAGTGGAAGCCCGAGAACGCGCAGAAGTTCATGGAGGGGCAGATCGCCCAGCTCGGCAAGGACGGGTTCGTCGGGGTGTACGCGGCCAACGACGGCACCGCCGGCGGCGCGATCTCCGCGATGCGGGCCGCGGGCATCACGCCCGTCCCGCCCACCACCGGTCAGGACGCCGAGCTCGCCGCGATCCAGCGCATCGTCGGCGGCGACCAGTACATGACCGTCTACAAGGCGTTCAAGCCCGAGGCGGACAAGGCCGCCGAGGTGGCGGTCGCGCTGCTCAAGGGCGAGAAGCCCAGCACCGACCGCACCGTGAACAACGGCGCGACCGAGGTGCCGTCGTTCCTGCTCGAACCGCAGTCGGTGACCAAGGACAACGTCAAGCAGACCGTGGTAGCGGACAAGCTCTACACGATCGAGCAGATCTGCACCTCGGCCTACGCCGCCGCCTGCAAAGCCGCCGGCCTGACCTGACAGACGTTAAGAAGGGCACCTTCCGCTACGCATGGCGATGTGAAGGTGCCCTTCCTTTCCAAGGGGGTGGGCGGTGAGTGGGGGTAGGGAGCCGATTCTTGCCTTGCGGGGGGTCAGCAAGCGGTTCGGCGCGGTGCAGGCGCTGTCCGAGGTGGATCTCGACGTGTACGCGGGTGAGGTGGTCGCGCTCGTCGGTGACAACGGGGCGGGCAAGTCGACCCTGGTCAAGGCGATCTGCGGGGTGAGTCCCCCGGACACCGGGACGGTCACGTTCGCCGGGCGGGAGGTGCGCGTCGAGTCCCCGCACGCGGCCCAGGAGCTCGGCATCGCGACGGTGTTCCAGGATCTGGCGCTCTGCGACAACCTCGACGTGGTCAACAACCTCTTCCTCGGGCGGGAGCTGCGGCGGGGCGCGTCGCTCGACGAGGTCGAGATGGAGCGGCGCAGCGGCAAGCTGCTGCGCGAGCTGGCCGCGCGCATCCCCAGCGTGCGGCTGCCCGTCGCGTCGCTGTCCGGCGGGCAGCGGCAGACCGTCGCGATCTCCCGTTCGCTGCTGGGCGACCCGAAGGTGGTGCTGCTCGACGAGCCCACCGCGGCGCTCGGCGTGGCGCAGACCGCACAGGTGCTCAACCTCATCGAACGGCTCCGCGACCGCGGCCTCGGCGTGGTCTTGATCAGCCACAACATGGTCGACGTGCGCGCGGTCGCGGACCGGGTGGCGGTGCTGCGGCTCGGCCGCAACAACGGCGAGTTCCGCATCCACGAGGTCACCAACGAGCAGATCATCGCCGCGATCACCGGAGCGACCCAGAACGTGGTCTCCGAACGGGTGGCCCGGCTGCGCGAGCAGTCCGCCGGCGACGACCCGCTGGCGGCCGGCTCGGCGGAGGGCGGTGCCTGATGGTCGACCCCGTGACGGAACCGGCCGTGCCCCCGCCCACTCCGGCGACGGAGCTGAGCAGCCCGAAGGAGGCGGTCGGCGGCTGGTTGCAGACGCTGCGCACCGGCGACATCGGCTCGCTGCCGATCATCATCGGGCTGATCCTCATCGTGATCGTGTTCCAGAGCCTGAATCCGACCTTCCTCAACGCGTTCAACCTGGTCAACCTGTGCCTGCAGATCGCCGCGCTGGGCATCATGGCCACCGGCATCACGCTGGTGCTGATGCTCGGCGAGATCGACCTGTCCATCGGCTCGGTCAGCGGCCTGGCCGCGGCGGTGCTGCTGGTCACCCACGTGAACCACGGCTACGCGCCACTGCTGGCGGTGCTGGTCGCGGTGCTCGTCGGCACGCTGGTCGGCCTGATCCAGGGCTCCATCTTCGCCAAGATCGGCGTACCGTCGTTCATCGTCACGCTGGCCGGCCTGCTCATCTGGCAGGGCGTGCAGCTGCGTGTGCTCGGCGAGCAGGGCACCATCAACCTGCCCCCGGCCGGCACGCTGGTGCGCTGGGCGCAGTTCTCCTTCGTGCCGCGCTGGCTGGCGATCACCCTGGCCGCCCTGGCGCCGCTGCTCTACCTGCTGCTCAGCCTGCTGACCCGGCGTCGCCGGGCCGCCGCCGAGCTCCCGGTCACCCCGCTGTGGCTGCCGATCGCGGTCGCGGTGATCCTGCTCGTGCTGCTCCAGCTCGTCGTCGCGAAGCTCTACCTGGACCGCGGGGTGCCGTGGACCTTCGTATTCATGGTGCTGGTGGTGGTCTTCTTCGACTGGCTGCTGCGGCGGACGGCGTACGGGCGCAAGATCTTCGCGGTGGGCGGCAACATCGAGGCGGCCCGCCGCGCGGGCATCAACGTCGACTGGATCCGCATCTCGGTGTTCGCGCTGTGCAGCACCCTCGCGGCGGTCAGCGGTGTGGTCGCGGCGATGCGGCTCGGCTTCGCCAACCAGCAGTCCGGCAGCGGCGAGACGCTCATCAACGCGATCGCCGCCGCCGTCATCGGCGGCACCAGCCTGTTCGGCGGCCGCACCCGCCGCTACGCCCCGCTGCTCGGCGCGCTCGTCATCGGCTCGATCGCCAACGGCCTGGAACTACTGAGCCTGTCCTCGGACGTACGCCTCATCGTCACCGGCACCGTCCTCCTGGCCGCCGTGGTCATCGACGCCCTTGTCCAACGCTCCCGCACCTCCCACGGCCGCTGACCCCCACCCCCCAAGATCGCGACGATCTTGCGCGAACTGTTGCCCATATGCCCGTTACACCCGTGTCGTACCCACAGCCCGCGCAAGATCGTCGTGGTGGGGGGGGTCAGCCCTGGAGGTGGGGGTTGACGTTGGGGGGGCGGTGGGGGGTGGTTTCGGACTCGGTTGTGGTGGTGAGGTCTTCGGGGGCGGGGCGGGGTGGGAGTTCGCCGAATCTGACGTGGCGGAGGAAGGCTGATTCCTCGTCGGTGAACTTCTCGCCGGAGTACCGGTTGTCGGTCATGGGTGGGTGCCTTTCTGCCCGGTGGTGTCGAACAGGCATACCGCGGCGGTGGCGTCGTCGCTGACCTTCTGGCGGGGCCAGCGGGTGCGGTCGGGGTCGGTGTGTTCGGCGGCGCGGGTCGCGGCGATGATGCCCGCCGGGCCTTCGCGGTAGGCGAGGTCAAGGTAACCGCGCCAGTCCAGTAGGGCGTAGTCCGTGACGAGCAGGGCCGCGCCGTCGGAGGCCAGCACCGCGCCGTGTACGCCGGGGACCGTGCCGGTGCGGGCGTGCGCGGCGGCCTCCGGTTCGGTGCGGGCGATCCAGTAGCCGCCGGGGGTGTTGCGCTGGGACTGCTGGTCGGCGATGAAGCGGGCCAGGTCGTCCCGGGTGCCACGGTCGGCCGCGGCGGCCAGGTGCGGCGTGGCGAGCGCCTTCCACGAGTCGTCGATGACGGCGACCGGCCCGTCCGCGGTGTCCAGCACCACCGGGGAATCGGCGAGCACGAGGTACTCCGCACCCTGCGGCGTCTGCCGCACGATCGACACCGTCGAGCCGGGCGAGCCGGGGTGCCGCAGGTCGCAGCGCGGATGCTCGGCGGCCACCTCCTCGATGGCGAGGGCGAGGCCGTCGGCGAGCGGCGTCGGGCCGTCGAGCCGGCGCAGCAGCCGCGCGCCGAGGCGGGCCACGTACCAGGCGGTGCCGTGCACGCAACCGGTCTGCGGACTCTCGGTCAGCCCGTCGAGCACCACGGCGAGCCGGGGGAAGGCCCCGGCCCAGTCCAGGTTGACCGCGCCCGGGGTGGCCGGTTCGCTGGCGATGCTGACCCGCATGTTGCGCTCCGTTCCCGGCCGCGAGGTCGCCGCCGCGGATCCACCCTCCCATGATCGGCTGATGCGGTCGCATCGGGTGTTACCTCGGGGCGGCGCCGAAGCGTCATGGGGAGCATGGGAATGGGGAGCACACATGGCGCCACCTGACACCGAGCGCGCCTTCGCGGAGTTCGTCGCGGCCCGGTCCGACGCGCTGCTGCGCAGTGCCTGGCTGCTGACCGGCGACGCCGGCCGGGCCGAGGACCTGCTGCAGACCGCGCTGGCCAAGGCCTGGCGGCGCTGGGCCGCGGTCGAGCGCGCCGACAGCCCCGAGGCGTACGTGCGGCGGGTCATCTTCACCACGTACGTCTCCTGGTGGCGGCGGCGCTGGCGGGCCGAGACACCGAGCGGGGACCTGCCGGAGCGGGCGTCGCACGCCGACCACGCCGGCACGGTCGCCGCGCAGGACGCGGTCACCCGGGCGCTGGGGCGGCTGTCGCGCCGCGCGCGGGCGGTCGTGGTGCTGCGCTACGTCGAGGACCGGCCCGTGGCCGAGGTCGCCGCGCTGCTCGGCAGCACCCCGGGCGCGGTCAAGGTGCTGGCGTCACGGGCGCTGGCCGCGCTGCGCGCCGATCCGGACATGCAATCCCTCGTGCTGGAAGGAGCACCCGCATGACCGAACAGGACATCGCCCGGATCGTCCTCGCCGCGGTGCCGCCGCTGCCGCCGCCGCCGGACCGGCTCGCGTCCGTGCTGCGCCGGGCCAGGGCGCAGCGGGTACGCCACGCCTCGGTCACCGCCGCGTTCGCCGTCACCCTGGCCGCCGCCGCCTCCGGCCTGGTGCTCACGGGACCGGGCGGCTCGTCGCCGTTCGGCGTCGCGTCGTCCGGCAGCCCGTCGCCGCTCGTGCCGTCGCCGTCCGCGGTCGTCGCTCCGTCCGCCGAGGTCTCGCCGTCGACCGTCCCGTCGCGCTCGGCGTTACCAGAGATGCCGAAGACCGTGGAAGTACGGCTGGAGGCGGCGTCGCGCGACGCGCTGCACCGGGCCGCGCCCGGCGCGAACCTCATCGGCGACCTGCGCTTCCAGGACTCGTTCAGCGGTGAGTACGGCGCGATCCAGCTGCTCACCGCCGCGGGCCGGACCGGCACGCTCGTGGTCGCCGCGCGCCGCGCCACCGGCGAGGAGACCTGTGCCAGCGAGGTCGCCGCCGGCTGTACGCAGTCGACCGGGCCGGACGGCGAGCGCATCCTGTCGGTGCCCGCCACCGGCGACGGCAGCAGCGACGGCAAGCGCAACCGCGCCGTCGTCGTGCTCGTCGTCCGACCAGCGGATCGGATCATGGTGACGGTGCAGGTCGACAACGCCACCGAGATCACCCGGTATCCGGACGTCTCGCAGTACACCATGGAGCGAACCGGTTATACCGGCGAGCTGCCGCCGCTCACGCCGGCCCAGGCGAAGAAGATCGCGCTGGAGGTGGCGGCGAAGGCCGAGCTGCCGTGACCTGTGGTGCGGTCGGCGCCGCTCAGCGGATGACGCCGCGGCGCCGGCCCTCCGCGGTGGCGGCGGTGCGGTTGTCCACGCCGAGCTTGGCGAAGACCTGCACCAGGTGGGACTTGACGGTGGCCTCGCTGATGAACAGCTGCCGGGCGATCGCGGAGTTGGAGTGCCCGCCCGCGACCAGCTGGAGCACCTGGGCCTCGCGCGGGGTCAGGCTGATCCCGGGGGCGCGCTCGCGCGACACCAGGCGCGTGGCCACCGACGGGGCCAGCACCGTCTCGCCCGCCGCTGCCGCCCGCAGCCCCCGCAGCAGGTCGGCCGGCTCGGCGTCCTTGAGCAGGTAACCGATGGCACCCGCTTCGATCGCCCGCAGGATGTCGGCGTCACTGTCGTACGTGGTCAGGATCAGCACACGTGGCGGATCGGGCAGTTCGCGCACCCGCGCGGTCGCGGCCGCGCCGTCGCCGCCCGGGCCGAGTTGCAGGTCCATCAGCACCACGTCGGGGCGCAGCGCACGGGCCAGGCGCACCGCCTCGTCACCGCCGGACGCCTCGCCGACCACGCGGAGCCCCGGATCGGCCTCCAGCGTGGCGCGCAACCCGGCCCGCACGATGGGATGGTCGTCCACCAGCAGCACGCTGATCACGGCCGGGCCTCCCCGGCGGCGACGGATGACGTGCCGGGAGTCCGGACCGCCTCCCCCGCGGGCGACGCGACCGCCGGCGCGCCCGCCGCCCCGGTCACGGGCAGCGGAACGGTGGCGCTGATCGCGGTGCCCTCCCCGGGGGTGGACTCCACGACCAGCATGCCGCCGACCTCGGCGAGGCGGCTGCTCATCGCCGACAGGCCGAGGCCGGTGCCCGAGGACGGTGACGCGGCCGGGTGCCGCGGGTCGAAGCCGACGCCGTCGTCGGCGACGTCCACGCGTACCGCCGCGGGTTGGAAGGCGAGGGTGACCACGACGGTGGCCGCACGGGCATGGGCGCGCACGTTGGCCAGCGCGGCCTGGGTGACCCGCAGCAGCGCGACGGCCACCGGGGTGGGCAGCGGCCCGGTCTCGCCGTCGACCACGAACCGGGCCTCGACGCCGAAGTGCCGGGCGTCGGCGACGGCCCGCGCCAGCGCCTCGGGCAGTGAGCGGCCGGTCAGCTCGGCCGGGGCCAGCGCGCGCACCAGCCGCCGGGTGTCCTCGAGCGCGCCCCGGGCCGCATGCTCGGCGATCTCCAGCTGCGGGCCGGGATCGGCCGCGTCGCGAGCCGAGCGCAGCAGCAGGATGATGCTGGACAGGTTCTGCGCGACGGTGTCGTGGATCTCGCGGGCGAGGCGCTCGCGCTCGGCGAGGATGCCCTCGCGGCGCTCGGTCGCGGCGAGCCGCTCCTGCGCTCGCGTCAGCTCGCGGACCAGTTCGGCGCGGGCCTCGCTCTCCCGGCGCAGCCGCCGGTAGACCGCGGTGATCACGATCGCGACGGCGGCTCCGAAGACCGGGCCGAGCACGGTGCCGGAGTCCAGCCCGCCGCGGTGCGCGCCCGCCGCGGCGACGGCGATGGCGGTCAGCGCGGCCACGCCGGGCAGGCCTGCACGTGGTGGCAGCAGTTGCAGGCAGAGCAGGTACAGCGCGAACGCGAGCCAGACGAACGACAGGGACAGGGCGAGCAGCGCGGTCCAGCCGGCCGTCAGCACGACCAGCCACAGCAGCGCCATCCGGACTCCGGCCGCGCGGCGCGACAGCGCCATGCCCACGGCGTACCAGGCGGCGACCGCGAGCGTCGTGAGCAGCACCGCCACGCGGTGACCGCCGTCGGCCCAGGCCTCGCCGGCGCCGATCGCCAGCAGCGCGGCGAAGAGCACGTGCTCGGCGCGGCGCAGCAGCGTCAGCGCGTCCTGCCCGCGTCCCGCCCTGCTCATGGCGTCAGAGCGTAGCCGCCGGGCAGGGGGCGCCGCGGCCGCCAGGGGCAGCGGCCGCGGTGGCCGGGGCGCGGCGCCAGGCCGCGCCCCGGTTCACAGATCAGGTCAGGCGATGACGCCGTCGACCTCACGCTGGGCAACCTCGCGCTTGGCAACCTCGCGCTTGGCAACCTCCTTCTTTGCAACCTCCATGATCACACCTCCTCCTCGGACCTTGAAGGGCGCGGCACAGCACGCTCCGATGTCTGCATGGTCTGTCACCGGAGCGCCCTAGTGGCGCGTTAGGGACTGTAGCGATTGTTGACTCCGCAGTGAAGTCCCTCAATATTGATCTTCTGAAAACTCGTCGTGAACTGTCCCAATAGACGGCAATGAGTGTCACTGTGCCGACACATCACGGGTGGCATCCATTGAAATCGGCACCTAAATCATTCTTACGACAATCACTTATAAAGATCGCCGGCTATTGTGCGGCGTCGATCGACTCCTTTAGCGTGGGCCGCGGACGGGTACGAAGCTGTGGAGGTCCGTTGCCGATCCTGTGCGCCGACGACTACCGTGCCCTCGCCCGGCCCCTGCTACCCGCGGACGCCTGGGACTACATCGACGGGGGCAGCGGCGCGGAACTCACGCTCCACGCCAACCGCCGCCTGTTCGACCGCATCGAGCTGCGGCCCCGGGTGCTCGTCGACGTGTCCCACTGCGACACGGCCGGCACGCTGCTCGGCCTGTCGCTGCCCACGCCGGTCGGCATCGCGCCCACGGCATACCACCGGCTGGCCCACCCCGAAGGCGAGGTCGCCACGGCCCGCGGCGCCCGCGGCGCCCTGTTCGTGGTGAGCATCTTCGCCAGCCGCAGCCTGGAGGAGATCGCCGCGGCCGCGACCGGCCCGCTCTGGCTCCAGCTGTACTGGCTGCGCCGCCGCGCCGCGCTCGCCGAGCTGGCCCACCGCGCCCAGGACGCCGGCTACCGGGCACTGGTGCTGACCGTCGACGCGCCG
Organism: Catellatospora chokoriensis; assembly: GCF_011297315.1. Classification (NCBI taxonomy): domain Bacteria; kingdom Bacillati; phylum Actinomycetota; class Actinomycetes; order Micromonosporales; family Micromonosporaceae; genus Catellatospora; species Catellatospora chokoriensis. Next base: position 157,018 of record NZ_JAAOTI010000015.1, on the reverse strand, counting down.
CGCATCGGGCAGCGCCTGCGCGATGCGCGCAACGGCTTCGCCGTCGACCCGGGGATCCGCGCGGTCAATCTCGACGGCGCGATCATGGCGGCCGCGCACGAGCGCCACGAGGGCGTGTCCGCCATCGCCGCGCACGCCGCGCAGACCTTCGACCAGAGCGTCACCTGGGCCGACCTGGCCTGGCTGCGCGGGCTCACCGACCTGCCGCTGGTGCTCAAGGGCGTGCTCACCGCCGAGGACGCCGACCGCGCCGTCGAGCACGGCGTCGACGCGATCGTCGTGTCCAACCACGGCGGACGCCAGCTCGACGGTTCGGTGCCCGCGCTACGGGCGCTGCCCGAGGTGGTCGCGGCGGTCGCGGGGCGCTGCCCGGTGCTGCTCGACGGCGGCGTACGCCACGGCCGCGACGTCTTCGCCGCCCTCGCCCTCGGCGCGAGCGCGGTGCTCATCGGCCGCCCGGCGCTGTGGGCGCTCGCGGTCGACGGCGCGGACGGCGTGGCCCGGGTGCTGACGATGCTCACCGGCGAGCTGGAACACACGATGGCGCTGGCCGGGCGGCCGCGACTGGGCGACATCGGCCGTGACGCGGTGCTGCTGCCCGACTGGCGAGACGGCTGAACGGAGCACGTGTCCATGGTGGAGCGAGCGGAGCGAGCCCCGCGGCCGCGCACTGCCGGCGGGCCGGTGGAGCTGGTCAAGGAGGCGATGCACGCCTCGGTGAGCGACCCCGTCGCCGCCTCGATGAACTTCCTCAACGAGGTCGCCGGGCGTTACCCGGAGGCGATCTCGCTGGCCGCCGGCCGGCCGTACGAAGGCTTCTACGACACCGCCGACATCGCCCGCTACCTCGACGTGTACGTCGCGTACCTCGGTGACCAGGGCAGCACGCCGGAGCAGATCCGCCGTGCCCTGATGCAGTACGGCCGCACCAACGGCCAGATCCACGGGCTCATCGCCCGCATGCTCGCCGTCGACGAGGGCATCGAGGTGCCCGCCGAGGCGATCTCGGTGACCGCGGGCTGCCAGGAGGCGATGATCATCGCGCTACGGGGCCTGTGCGCGGGACCCGACGACGTGCTGCTGGCGGCCGAGCCGTGCTACGTCGGCATCACCGGCGCGGCCCGGGTGCTGAACATCGACGTGGTGCCCGTGCCGGAGGGCCCGGACGGCCTGGACCCGGCCCGGGTCGCCGAGGTCGCCCGCGCGGTGCGCGCCCAGGGCCGCCACCCCCGCGCGCTGTACCTGGTGCCCGATTTCGCCAACCCGTCCGGCCGCTGCCTGGACCTGCCCGCCCGGCACGCGCTGCTCGACGTCGCCGCCGCCGAGGACCTGCTGATCCTGGAGGACGACCCGTACGGCCTGTTCGGCCTCGACGACCGCCCCCGGCCCCGGCTGAAGTCGCTCGACCGCGACCAGCGCGTCATCTACCTGGGCTCGTTCGCCAAGTCCTGCTTCCCCGGCGCCCGCATCGGCTTCCTGGTCGCCGACCAGACCGTCATCGACGCCACCGGCAACCGCACCCTGCTCGCCGAGGAACTGTCCGCGATCAAGAGCATGGTCACGGTCAACACCTCGCCCATCGCCCAGGCCGTGGTCGGCGGCCTGCTGGTCGAGTCCGGATGCAGCCTCAAGGCCGCCAACGTGGACAAGATCGCCTTCTACCGGCAGAACCTGCTGCGCCTGCTCGACGCCCTCGACCGGCACCTGCCCGCGCCCTGGCGCGACGAGGCGGGCATCTCCTGGAACGTCCCCGCCGGCGGCTTCTTCGCCGTGGTCGACGTGCCCATCCCCGCCGACGAGAAACTCCTGGAGGTCTCCGCCTCCCGCCACGGCGTCCTCTGGACCCCGATGAGCTTCTTCTACACCGACGGCGGCCACCACTCGCTCCGCCTGTCCTGCAGCGGCCTCGACCCCGACACCCTCGAAGAGGGCGTACGCCGCCTCGCCGCCCTCCTCCGCGACTCCCTAGCCTGACCCCCGCTCACCCCACACCCCGGCCCGCCCCACGCGGCCGGTGCGTCTCCATGCCCCCCACCCCACCCCGCCCCGCCCCACCCCACCCCGCGCCAAGATCCCGACGATCTTGCGCGAACTGTTGCTCATTTGACCGATTCACCCGTGTCGTACCCACGGTTCGCGCAAGATCGTCGCGCGGGGTGCCGACCGGGGTTGCCTCCTTGACAACTTTTGTTGTCGGTGGGAGGGTGGAGGCATGTTTGAAGTCGGTGTGATCGAAGACGCGGCGGTGGCCGAGGTGTCGCTCGATCCGGTTCGGGCGCGGTTGCTGGCCGCGCTGGCCGAACCGGGATCGGCGACCACGCTGGCCGCGCAGGCCGGGCTCACCCGGCAGAAGGTCAACCACCACCTGCACACGCTGGAGGCCCACGGGCTCATCGAGCTGGTCGAGGAGCGGCGCAAGGGCAACTGCACCGAGCGCGTGCTGCGGGCGACCGCGGCGTCCTACGTCATCTCCCCCGCGGCGTTCGCGGCGGTCGCGCCCGACCCGGAGCGCTCCCCCGACCAGCAGTCGGCCCGCTGGCTGCTGGCGCTGGCCTCGCGTCTGGTCCGCGAGGTCGGCGAGCTGATCATCGGAGCGCGGGCCGCGCGGCGGCCGCTGGCCACGTTCGCGGTGGACACCGAGATCCGCTTCGCCTCGGCGGGCGACCGGGCCGCGTTCGCGGCCGAGCTGACCGAGACGCTGGCCGCCCTGGTCGGCCGTTATCACGACGGGAGCGCCACCGGCGGCCGCCGGCACCGGCTGGTGGTCGGCCTGCACCCGAGTCTGCTGCTGCCACGCGCGGACGGCACCCATTCCACTGAGCAAGACACCGAGAAGGAGTAGCGCCATGGGCAAGAAGTTCGAGATCGTGCGCGAGGGCGAGCTGCGGACCACCCCGGAGGAGTACTGGGACGCCATCACCACCGGCAACGGCGGCTGGCTGTGGCCGATGGAGTTCGAGCCGCGCGTCGGCGGGGCGGCCGCGTTCGGCGGCACCGTCACCGCGTGGGAGCCGCCGCACCACCTCACCTCCCGGATGGACGGTGACAACGGCTGGTTCAACCAGGTCGAGCACACCGTCGAGGGCCGCGACGGCGGCAGGACCTGGTTCCGCTACGTGCACAGCGGCGTGTTCACCGACGACTGGGACAACCAGTACGACGGCGCCGGCCAGCACACCGACTTCTACCTGCACACCCTCGGGCAGTACCTGGCCCACTTCAGCCGCCGCCCGGTCGTCTACACCTCGACCGACGCGCCGGCGTCGTCGAACTCGCCCGACGGCTTCACCACGCTGCGCGGCGCGCTCGGCCTGACCGGCCAGACCAGGCAGGACGACACGGTCCAGGTCGCGCTGCCGGGCGGGCAGACCGAGGCGGTCGTCGACTACCTCCACCCGAACTTCGTCGGGCTGCGCACCCAGGACGCGCTGTACCGCTTCTTCGGCCGCAACGCGTTCGGCGCCCCGGTCGGCGTGGCCGTCCACCACTTCGACGCGAACGCCGACGCCGCCGCCGAGCAGAAGGCGCTCGAGGAGTGGCTGCAGGGCGTCTACGCGTGAGAGACGTCGCCAGGGGCTCCGCTCACGTCGTGGGCGGAGCCCCTGTCACGTGGTGAACCACTTGCGGAGCTGGTCGGCGGCCTGGGCCAGGGCGCGGCGGCCGGCGTCGAGTTCGCCGCCCATGCAGAAGAAGCCGTGCACCATGCCGTCGTATCGGGTCAGCGTCACCGGCACGCCCTCGCGGCCGAGCCGGCGGGCGTATTCCTCGGCCTGGTCGCGCAGCGGGTCGTACTCGGCGGTGACGACCAGGGCCGGGGGCAGCCCGGCGAGGCTGTCCGCCCGCAGCGGCGAGGCCAGCGGGTTGAGGCCGTCCTCGGGGGTGGCCAGGTAGTTGGCCCAGTACCAGGCGACCGAGGTGGCGTTGAACAGGTAGGGGTCGGTGCCCTCGCGCAGCGAGGCGGTGTGCGAGCGGTGGTCGGTGTTCGGATACACCAGCAGCTGGCCGGCCAGCGGCAGGTCGCCGTCCGCGCGGGCCAGCAGGGTGACCGCGGCGGCCAGGTTGCCGCCCGCGCTGTCGCCGCCGACCGCGATCCGGGCCGGGTCCGCGCCGATCGAGGCGGCGTTCGCGGCCACCCAGCGGACCGCGGCGTGGCAGTCGTGCACCGCGGCGGGGAACTTGTGCTCCGGGGCGAGCCGGTAGCCCGCCGCGACGACCAGGCAGCCGACCGCGTTGGCGAGGCTGCGGCACACCGCGTCGGAGGTGTCGATGGTGCCCAGGGTCCAGCCGCCGCCGAAGAAGTAGACCAGCACCGGCAGCTCGTCGCCGGGCACGGGACGGTAGATCCGGATCGGCAGCGGACCGTCCGGGCCGTCGATCTCGCGGTCGACGACCTCGGCGACCGGCTCGGGGTCGCCCCCGGACGCCTGGATCGAGGCGAGGTCGGCGGCGCGGGCCTCGTCCACCGACAGCGTGTACAGCTGCGGGGTGTCGCTGGCTTCGCGGCGCGCGCGCATCGCCTGGACCTGCGGGTGCAGTGGCATCGGACTCTCCTGATCGTGCTGGGCGACCGTGCCGGAGGCAGCTCGGCGGGCCGCGGGTGTCGCGTCGTCGCGGAGCTGCTGTCAGCCGTCCGCGGCGGCCGCGTGGGCGAAGTCGGCGTTGCGCGGGTCCGCGAACAGCTCCCGCAGCGTCGGGGCGAGCGGCAGCACCTCGATGTGCCGGCGGAACCAGTCGGCGAGTTCGGTGAGCCGCCGCTGGGCGGTCTCGGCGTCGGCGGTGTGCACGGTGACCTCGCCCATCCGGGCGAAGGTGTTGGCCGCGCCGCCCTGGATCCGCATGCCCTTGGGCACGAAGATCCGGGCGTGCACCACGTCGGGCTGCGCCAGCACCTGCTCGGCGGTCGGGTAACCGAGCACGATGCCGGGGCGCAGCGGCAGGAACGTGGAGGCGACCACGCCATCGCGGACCCGCACGTCCGGCTCGCCCACCGGCTCCAGCAGGGCGCGCACCCCGTCCGCGGCCAGGTCGACGCCGTACTTGTAGCGGATCTGGTCGCTGATCGGGCCGCCCGCGCGGCGGGCCGCGCACTCGCTGAACACCAGCCGACCCGTGTCGGGCTGGTGGAAAAGCTCCATGTGGAACACGCCGTCGGTCAGGCCCAGCACCCGCAGGGCGTCGGCGACCAGCGGCGCCGCCAGGTCGTACGCTCCCTTGTCGGCGACCGGGTCGAGGCAGAACGTCTGCACCGGCGCCTTCTCCAGCACCGCGCTCAGGCAGGGCTGGGCATACCGGCCCAGGCTCAGGAAGCGCAGCTCCCCATCGGACAGCAGGCCGTCGGCGAACCACTCCTCGCCCGCGACGAACTCCTCGATCACGAAGGTGCGCGCGGCGGTGCTGTTCGCCCGGCACTGGGCGCTGATCCGGGCCAGGTCGGCGTCGCTGGAGACCACGAACGTGGACTGCGTCGCCATCCCGGCGACCGGCTTGACCACGGCCTTCGGGTACGGCAGCCGGAAGCCGGCGGGCAGCTCGCGGATGTCCTCGACGACCGTGCACGCGGTCACCGGCAGCCCGGCCGCGCGCAGCGCCTGCTTCTGCAGGGACTTGTCCCGGAACAGGGCGACCGTGCGCGGCGGGACGCCGCGCGCGCCGAGCATGGCGGCCAGCGCCGCGGCGGTCATCAGCGCGGGGTCGTCGTAGGCGTAGACCGCGTCGAACGAGCCGGGGCCGAACCCCGCACGCAGCAGCCCGTTGACGGCGGCGTCGATGCTCTTGTGGTCGTCGACGAAGACGGTGCGGACGCCCGCGGGCAGCGGCAGCCAGCCGTCCTTCGTGGTCGCGCCGAGCAGCACGGTCACCTCGACGTCGGGACCGGCCGCGGCGATGGCGGGTAGATCCGCTCCGACCATGAGCAACCGCATCGACCGACCGCCTCTCCACGCCGACGGACGGGGCTGACCGCCCGCGGATCGAAGGTCACCGTATCGACGACGACGGTGGGTGTCCAGAGCCTCACCACTCGATACCTACGGATACTTCAATGGCGACCTTTCTTGCTGGTACAAAGAACGCGACCGGCTTGAGAAGGAGTTCCGTTGTCCATCGCGACATCGCCGTCGCCCTGGCGCAGCAGGGTCGCCATCCCCGGCCTGGTCGCCGCCGAGGCGATCTCGGTCATCGGCGGCCGGATGTCCTTCCTGGCCATTCCCTGGCTGGTGCTGGTGACCACGGGCAGCCCGGTCAAGGTCGGCGTGGTGGCGGGCGCCGAGACGCTGGCGTACGTGCTGAGCGGGGTGCTGGCCGCGCCGCTGCAGGACCGGATCGGCTCGCGGACCACCTCGCTGCTGTCCGATGCGGGCAGCGCCGTGGTGATGGGCGCGATCGCGGTGACCGGGCAGTTCGGCTTCGGCGTGCTGATCGTGCTGTCCAGCCTGGCCGGGATGCTCCGGGCTCAGGCCGACCGGTCCAAGAACAACCTGCTCAAGCCCCTGATGGACGCCGCGGGCACGGACTTCACCCGGGTGTCGGCGGCCCGCGAGGGCGTGCTGCGCACCTCCGGGCTGATCGGGGCCTCGGTGGGCGGCGTCGCCATCGCCGCGTTCGGCGCGATCGGGGCGATCTGGGTCGACGCGGCGAGCTTCCTCGTCGGGGCGGCGCTGGTGGCGTTCTTCGTGCCGGACCCGGCCCGCAAGGACGGCGAGCCCGCGACACCCGCTCCGGCCGAGCCCTACCTGACCGCGCTGCGCGGCGGCTTCACGTACTTCACCCGGGAGCCGCTGCTGCGGGCGGTGACCGGGATGCTGTTCTTCACGAACCTGTTCAACCAGGCCAGCTCCGTGGTGTTCGTGCCGATGTGGGTGCTGACGGTGCTGGACTCGCCGGTGGCGCTGGGGTCGGTGTCGGCGGCGTACGCCATCGGGATGATCGTGGGCAGTGTCGTGTTCGCGACCCTGGCGCCGTACCTGCCGCGCTACAGCGCGCTGGTCTTCGGCTACTTCGTGGGCGGCGCGCCCCGGTTCCTGGTCTTCGCGCTCACCGACAACCTGACCGTGATCGTCATCGTGACGTTCCTCAGCGGCATGGTGATGTGCTCGGTGAACCCGACCATCGGTGCGGTGATCTACCAGCGGGTGCCCGGCCCGATGCTGGCCCGCGCGGGCGGCATCATCATGGCCGTGGCCATGGCCGGCATCCCGCTCGGCGGCGTGCTGGCCGGGGTCGTCGTGGAGCGGCTGGGCTTCGTCAACGGGGTGCTGCTGGCCTCGCTGCTGTACTTCGCGGTCACCCTCACCCCGGTCGTCCGGCACCGGGTCTGGCGCGAGCTCAACGACGCCGGGGCCCGCGGGCCGACCGCCGACCCGGCAGCGGCGCTGCCCCGGGGGTACGGGCTGGCCGCGACGGCACTCGGCCCCCGGGTCACGCTGCGCTACACCGACGGCGAGTGGACGCTGCAGGCCAGGGCGGGACTGCGCCGGCTGGCCCCGCGGCGGGCGCTGCGCGCCAAGACGGCGGCCCACGCCCTGGCGCAGCTCGACGCCCCGGCCGTGCACGAGGCGGTGCGCGAGCTGGCGCGGCGCGAGCACGACGGGACCGGGCACGAGGCGGCCCGGCTGCGTGCGGAACTCGCCCGGATGGAATTCACGATGAGTCAGATAAATGTCGGATTGCGGCCCTCTCATCTGCCATGAAAAGCCCGAATTTTGGCTGGTCCATTCACGTATCGACAGACTTAAAGCGAGCATTGCAAGTACATCGATCTGCTTGCTAGTCTCCGGATTCACCGGGTCCGTCGGGGGCGCACGGCCCAGGTTCCAGCACCCTTGCGACACCCTGGCGGAGCAATTATGAGCAATTCGGGATGGGCGACCGGCGCGCCCTTGACGGCGACCCCCGACTGGGTGGACGAGCTCCTGCTCGCCGGAGACGACCGCGACGTCTGCCTCCACTTCGGCTCCCCCGTCGACCGGGCGGGTCTGCGCCACGCCGTCGCCGACCGCGAGGACACCCTGCGCCGGCTCGGGCTGGCCCGGGGCGGCTCGGTCGTGCTGCGGCTGCCGCCGTCCCTGGCATACGCGGCGAACCTGCTGGCCGCGTGGCGGATCGGGGCGCAGGTCGCGCTGCTGGACCACCGGCTGACCGCGTACGAGACCGACCGGGCTCTCGACCGGCTGCGGCCGCAGGTCGTGGTGAGTTTCAGCGGGACCCTGCCGGGCGGGCTGCGCGCCTTCTACGAGGTCGCCGACATCGCCGAGGCCCGCGACGGCCGTCCCGCCGAGACCGGGCACGCCGTGGTGCAGCTCAGTTCCGGCTCCACCGGCCCCTCCAAGGTCATCGCCCGGACCGCCGCGCAGCTGGTCGCCGAGATCGACCGCTACACCCGCATGGACGGGGTGCCGCTGCCCGGCGAGCGGGTGGTGCTGCTGGCCTCCGTGGTCCACGTGCTGGGCCTGGTCGGCGGCCTGCTCTACTGCCTGCACGCGGGCGTCGAGCTGGTGCTGCCGGAGCGGCTGACCGTCGACGCGATCCTGCGCGCGGTGGCCGCCGGAGAGGCGCCGACCACGCTGCTGGGCGTGCCGTTCCACACCGAGCTGCTGGCCTCCAACCCGAACCCGCCGAAGCTGCCGCAGCTCAAGCGCATGACCACCGGCGGCGAGCTGGTGCGCGCCGAGGTGGCGCAGCGCTTCACCGACCGCTACGGCATCGTGCTGGGCAACATGTACGGCATGACCGAGGTCGGGGTCATCGCCACCGACCTGTTCGGCGAGCACCGCCCGTCGCTCCTGCCCGCGCCCGGCATCACGGTGCGGGAGCTGGACGGCGAGCTGCTGATCGCGACGCCGGCGAGCCCGTACATCGGGCTGTCGGACCCGACCCGCTGGGTCGACGGCTGGCTGCACACCAAGGACGCGGGCCGGGTCGACCCGGCGACCGGCCTGATGACGGTGCTCGGCCGGCTGGACTCGCAGGTGTCGGTCGGCGGCCTCAAGGTCGACCTGACCGAGGTGGAGCACACGCTGGCGGCCCTGCCCGGCGTCGAGAGCGCGGTGGTCGTCTTCGACAGCGGCATCGAGGCCTTCGCGGTGGTGCCCGATCCGGCCGCGGCGGCGGCGCTGGAAGGCGAGCTGGCCGTGCGGCTGGCCCCGTACAAGCGGCCGCGGGTGCTGCACATCGTCGAGCAACTGCCCCGCACCGCGACGGGCAAGCTCGTGCGCGACCGCGCGGTGCTGCGCACGGCGGACCCGACGTCGGCCCCCTAGCGCACGCGCCGCCCGTCCCCCGACTGCCATCCCGATCCGGGCCCGTTGGGCCGTTCCACCATGGAAGGAAGTCAACATGAGCACCGACGTACGCCAGTTCATCATCGACGCGATCGCGGACATGAACTACCCGATCGACGACGTCGACGCCGACACGCCGCTGGGTTCGGCGGGCGTGGACCTGGAGTCGCTGGCCGTCGCCGAGCTCGCGGTGCGGGTGGAGGACACCTACGGCGTGAAGTTCAGCGACGAGGAGGCCGAGCAGATGGCGGCCATGACCGTCGGCGAGTTCGCCGAGGCGATCCGCGAGCGCGGCAACCTGGCGAGCGCGTGATGGACGCCCCTGTCGCTGCCGCCGGGTCCCTCGGCGTGCCGCGCCAGCGCGCGGGCGAGCCGGCCGCACCGGACCGGGCGGCGGTCGTGGCGATGCTGGCCGGCTACGGCGAGCGCAGCCCGGAGCAGGTGCGCGAACGCATCGACTCGCTGGAGCTGGCCTGGCTGGTGCACCAGGTCGAGCAGCGCCACGGGCGGATGCTCGACCTCGACGACGACGTGCTCATGCGCATGACGACGGTGACGGGCGCGGTCGAGGTGCTGGCCGAGGTGCTGGCGGAGCCTGCCGGTGACTGAACCGCGCCCTACCGGTGACCGCGCGCAGGTCGTGGTCACCGGGTTGTCGGCGGTCAGCGCGTACGGCCGGGGCGTCGCGGCGCTGTCGGCCGGGCTGCGATCGGGGCGGCCGGCGTTCGCGCCGGTCACCCGCTTCGACGTGAGCGGCCGGCGGGTGGGCGTCGGCGCGCTGCTGCCCGGCGCGCCGGTGCTGCTGGACGAGCTGCTCGCGGTGGTGGACGAGGCGGCCGCGTCAGCCGGGCTGTCCGCGGCGCAGCGGGCCACGACTCCCCTGCTGCTGGCCGTGCACGGCGAGCCCGACGGGGCCCGCGGCCTGCCCGACCGGCCCGGCCGCACCGGCGCGTTCACGCTCACCGTCGCCGAGAAGGCGGGGCTGTCCGGGTCCGTGCGCACGTACACCAGTGCCTGCGTCGCGGCCAGCACCGCGGTCGCCGACGCCGCTGCCGCGGTGGCCGCGGGCGACGCCGACCGGCTGCTGGTGGCCGCCGGATACCTGGTCGATCCGGACCAGTTCGCGCTGTTCGACGCGGGCCGGGCGCTCGCCGCCGACGGCGCGGTGCGCCCGTTCAGCGCGGGACGCAAGGGGCTGCTGCTCGGCGACGGGGTGGCCGCGGTCGTGGTGGAGTCGGCCCGCGCCGCGTCGGCCCGGGGCGCGGCACCGCTGGCCCGGCTGCTCGGCTGGGGCCGCGCCGGGGACGGCTACCACGTGGTGCAGCCGCGCCCCGACGGCGCGGGCCTGGCCAGGGCGATCGCATCCGCCCTCGGCCGTGCCGGGCTGGCTCCGGAACAGATCGGCTACGTCAACGCGCACGGCTCGGGCTCCGCGCAGAGCGACGCCGCCGAGTCGGCCGCGCTGCTGCGCGCCCTCGGCCCGCACGCGCCGGAGGTCGCCATCAGCTCGACCAAGTCCCTGCACGGCCAGGCCCTCGAAGCATCGCCGCTGCTGGAGCTGGTCGCGACGGTGCGGTCCCTGCGCGAAGGCTGCCTGCCGGTCAACGCTGGCTATCTCGGCCCTGACCCGGACTGCCCCCTGCGCGTGCTCACCGAGACGACCGCGACCGCCCCGGCCTACGCCCTCAGCCTCAACGCCGCCTTCGGCGGCGCGAACACCGCCCTCGTGGTCGGTGCGCCGTGACCCGCCCCCTCCCGCCGCAACGCTTCAAGACTTGGGGCCACCAGCCGCCCTCGAAGCCGCACCTCTTCAAGAGTTGCGCGGTGGGGGCCTTCGGGGCGGGTGGGCACAAATGGGCGGAGGGCGCATGACCAATCTTGTGGAACTCGCGCGGGGGGCGTGGCCGGAGTCCGAGGTGGACATGGAGCCGCCGGTGCTGGCGGGGTTCGTGATGTCGACGTTCAGTCCGCTGGTGGCGGAGGTCGCGAAGCGCTGCCTGACCCGTGCCCACGGGCAGCCGCCGGTGGCGGCGGAGCGCGGCCTGCGTACCGCGGTGATCGTCTCTTCGGCGACCGGAGACGCCGCGACCGCGGCGGAGGTCGCCAGGGCCGTCGACGGCGGGCGGCGGCTGGGTCCGCTGCTGTTCTTCCAGGCCGTGCCCAACGCGGTGGCCGGGTACGTGGCCGCGCGGTGGGAGCTGGGCGGGCCGGTGGTCTCGCTGAGCCCCGGCGGCGGACCGGACCCGGTCGCGGAGTCCCTGGCCGAGGGGCTGGCGATGGCGTCGCTGCTGATCCGCGACGGCGACGCCGACGAGGCCCTGATCGTGGTGGCCGAGCAGGCCCTGGGCGACGGCGGGCGCGACCGCGCGCTGGCCGTGCTCGTACGTGACAGCGAAGTGAACCGACCGAAGGAGTGCAGCTGATGGGAACCAACCTGCGGGCGATCCTCGCCGCCGACGCCGACCTCGGCGCGGGCAACGTCATCACCCGGCTGCTGGCGCACGGCGCGGACCCGGCCGGCCCCGGGTTGACCTTCGACGTGGACGTCGACGGCCATCCCGCGTGGGAGCCGCTGACCCTGGGGCAGCTCGACGAGCGGGTCGCGGCCCGCGCCGCGTGGCTGCACGGACGCGGCATCGGCTGGCGCGATCCCGTCGCGGTGTACGCCAGCACGTCGGCCGACGTCATCCTGTCGTTCCTCGCGCTCAACCGCATCGGGGCGATCCCGGCGCTGCTCAACGGCAACCTCAGCGGCGAGATCGCGGCCGAGTACATCCGCCGGCTGCGGGCCGAGGCGGTGCTGACCGACGCCAGGCACGCCGCGCTGCTGGAGGGCCGCGACTTCGGCTCCCGCCTGCTCGGCGACATCACCGAGATGGGCTCCGCGGACCCGGCCGCCGCTCCCCCGCCGTATCGGCACCACCCGGACGACCCGATCTCGATCACGCACTCCTCGGGCACCACGGGCCTGCCGAAGGCGATCGTGCACTCGCACACCACGCTGTTCGCGGCCACCCGCCGCATCCGGCTGTCCGGCCCCCGGGCGCAGGGCACCGAGCGGGTCGTGTGCGCGCTGCCGTCGGCGCACACCGCGGGCATCCTGTCCATCAACCAGGCCCTGTGCAACCGCGCCGAGCTGGTGTTCCTGTCCTCGCAGCGGGGCGACTACGTGCTCGACGCGATCGAGCGGTTCAAGCCCACGGGCGTCTTCGGCTTCGCGGTGACCTGGGCCGACATGGCCCGCCACGACCTGGGCGAGCGCGACCTCGATTCGGTGGCGATCTGGTTCAACACCGGCGACTGCGCGCACGAGGCGCACATCCGGCCGCTGGTCGCGGTGGGCAGCCACAACACGGTCACCCGCGAGGGGGTGACCCGGGTGAAGGGCTCGATGTTCATCGACGGCATCGGCTCGACCGAGATGGGCCACTCCGCGTTCCACATCACCCACCGGGTCGACACCGAGCGCTACGACCGCTGCATCGGGCGGCCGCACGTGTTCGCCGACGTGGCGGTGCTCGACGAGCACGGCGAGCCGGTGGCCGCGGGCGTGGTCGGGCACCTGGGCCTGAAGTCGCCGACGGTGAAGCTGATGTACTGGAACGACTCGGTCACCGAGTTCCGCACCCGCCAGTCGGGCTACTACCTGACCGGTGACCTCGTGTACTACGACGAGGACGGCTACTACTACCACGTGGACCGGGCGGTGGACTCGGTCGTGCTGGACGGCGGGCAGTGGCTGCACACGTCGCTGACCGAGGAGAAGATCCTGGCGAGCTGCCCCGACGTGCTCGACTGCACCGTCGTGGCGGTGCGCGAGGGCGGCACGGTGGTCACCGACGTGCTGCTGGTGCTCAAGGCCGGCGCCGACGCCGCGGCCGACCGCCGGGACGCCGTCGTCGCGGCGCTGGGCGAGCACGCCGCGCCGACGCTGCGCGACGTCAACGCGGTGCACGACGACGACATCCCCACCGGCGCCACCGGCAAGGTGCGCAAGCTGGTGCTGCGCGAGCGCGCCCTGGCGGGTGCGTCCCGATGACCGGCTCCCGTCGGCCTGCCTGGACGGCAGACTCCCGAGGACTCCCCACCAGCGTCCGTCCTGACATCGTCGTCACGGGTATCGGCCTGGTCACCCCGGTCGGGCAGGATCTCGACGACATCTTCGACGCCCTGTGCACCGGCCGGTCCGGGATCGTCGCCACCCCCGAGGGGCACTCCGCGCAGGGCTCCCTGGAGGTCATGGGCAAAGGCCCGGACATCGAGGCGGCCAGCGTGCTGCCCGGGCCGGAGGCGCGCACGCTGGACCGGTACATCGTGCATGCCCTGGTCGCCGCGGCGCAGGCGATGGCCGACGCCGACCTGGTGGTGGGCCGCGACGTGGACCCGTATCGGGCCGCGACCGTGGTGTCCGGCACGGGTGGGCTGGCCACGCTGGAGGCGCAGGTGATCACGCGCACGCAGAAGGGGCGGCTCGGGGTGAGCCCGTACCTGCTGCCCGGGATGCTGCCGAACATGGCCACCGCGCGCATCGCCATCAAGTACGACCTGCGCGGCTACAGCTCCTCCATCGGCACCGCCTGCGCGGCGGGGGCGCAGTCGATCGCCGAGGGCATGCGCATCCTGCGCAACGACGAGGCGGACGTGGTGCTCGTCGGCTGCGGGGAGGCCCCCCTGTTCCCGACCCTGGCCGACACGTTCGGCAACACCCGGGCGCTGGCCAAGGGCTGGGCCGACGACCCGGCGGCGGCGAGCCGCCCGTTCGACTCGCGGCGCAACGGGCTGGTGCTGGCCGAGGGGGCGGGCGTGTTCGTGCTGGAGCGGGCCGCCGACGCCGACGCGCGGGGCCGCCCGGCGTACGCCACGCTGCACGGCTGGGGGGCGACCACCGATGCCCACCACCCGACCACCCCCCGGCCCGACGGCGCGGGACAGGCCGAATGCATGCGGCGGGCGCTGGCCGACGCGGGGCTGTCCCCGGCCGACATCGGCTACCTCAACGCGCACGCCACCAGCACCAAGCTGGGCGACGTGGCGGAGTCGCTGGCGGTGAACACGGTGTTCGCCTCGGCCATGCCGCCGGTCAGCTCGAACAAGGCGGTTACCGGGCACATGCTCGGCGCGTCGGGGGTGATCGAGGCCGCCGCGACGATCATGGCGCTGGGCCACGGGCTGCTGCCGCCGACGGTGAACCTCGACGACCCCGATCCCGCGTGCGATCTCGACCATATTCGCGGCAAGGCTCGGCAAAGTCCCATCGGTTTTGCACTGTCCAATTCATTCGGATTCGGCGGACATAATGTGAGCCTTGTCCTGGGTCGACCCACCACGTCACTCAGCCGTTTTACCGAGTGAGGTGTCACCGAATCGTTTGCGACTGACAACATACTGTCGCAATTAAATATTTGCGTAGTTAGGTATTGAGGGACATCAGCATAACCCGCTAGCGTGACAGTCAGACGGCCCTCGCCGGAGCGTTCGGCTCCGGCGGGAGGGTCGTGAACAACGGACGTCACAGGGGCACGACGGCCAATCGGAGCGTGGTGAGTTCGTTTGGCGTGCGCCGCGACAGCGGCAGCGCCGGGACGAGTCATGTTCCGTGGACCCGTTCCGCGCCCACCACCTGGCGAGGAGCGAGTCCTAGCAGTCAGTGCAAAACAGGACATCGTACGCCAAGGGGTAGGTAGCAAATGAACATTCTCGGCATCGACCACCTGGAGTTCTACGTCGGTGACGCCCGTCAGACGGCCTACTATCTGTGCACGGCATTCGGGTTCCGGATCTGCGGGCAGGGTGGGCCACAGACGGGCCTGGCCGGGCAGCGCTCGCTGCTGCTGCAGCACGGGGACATCCGCATCGTGCTCACCTCCGGCCTGGTCGCCGACCATCCGGCCACGCTCTACGTCGGCCGCCACGGCGACGGGGTGGCCGTCATCGCCTTCGAGACCGACGACGCCGCCGGCCTGTACGACTACGTCGTCGGGCGCGGAGCCGCCGCGCTGTCCGCGCCGACCGTGCACGAGAACGGTGCGGGCCGGGTCGTCGAGGCGAGCGTCTCCGGCTTCGGCGACGTCACCCACCGCCTCGTCGAGCGGCACGGCTCCCGCTGGGAGTTCCTGCCGGGCACGATCGAGATGACGGTGCCCGAGCAGTCGCACGCCGACGACCTGCTGCAGGTCATCGACCACTGCGCGATCTGCGTGCCGGCCGGGGAGATCGCCGCCACCTCGCGCTACTACCAGGACGTCTTCGGCTTCGCCGAGATCTTCGAGG
Source organism: Catellatospora chokoriensis (assembly GCF_011297315.1). Lineage (NCBI taxonomy): Bacteria > Bacillati > Actinomycetota > Actinomycetes > Micromonosporales > Micromonosporaceae > Catellatospora > Catellatospora chokoriensis. The sequence goes on along the minus strand of NZ_JAAOTI010000015.1, from coordinate 141,470 downwards.
AGTACATCGAGGTCGGCGGGCAGGGCATGGACTCCAAGGTGGTGCAGAGCCCGTCGCGGCAGGTGACGTTCACGCTGATCGAGCCGGACCTGTCGCGCCGCCCCGGTCAGATCGACGACTTCCTGTCCTGGCACGCCGGGGCCGGGGTGCAGCACGTGGCCTTCCGCACCAACGACATCGTCACCGCGGTGCGCACCTTCGCCGAGCGGGGCGTGGGCTTCCTCAGCACGCCGGGCACCTACTTCGACGCGCTGGAGCAGCGCCTGGGCAGCGTCGACCTGCCCATCGCGGAGCTGCGCCAGCTCGGGGTGCTGGTCGACACCGACCACTACGGCGAGCTGTACCAGATCTTCACGCAGTCCATGCACGTGCGCCGGACGCTGTTCCTGGAGCTGATCGAGCGGCACGGCGCGCTGACCTTCGGCAGCAGCAACATCAAGGCGCTGTACGAGGCCAAGGAGCGCGAGCTGGCGGCCCCCGCCGAGGCGGTGCCGGCGCCCGCACAGGACGCCCGCCCCGCGGGCCTGGCCGCCGCCTGAGACCGGGACACCCCCGTGCACCACCACACCCCCACCCCCACCCTGGCGAGGAGTCACCCCATGGCCGAACAGTTCCATCTGACCGACGAGGAGCGGGAGCTGCTGCCCTCCGACGAGGACGTCGCGTTCTACGCCGCGCACGGCTGGTACCTGACGAAGAAGCTGTTCACCGATGCCGAGGTCGACGAGCTGGTCGAGGCCAGCGAGCGCTTCTACGCCGGGGAGCGCAGCCGCTCCCTGCCGCTGCGGCCGCGCCGCCTGGCCTACTGGGAGCCGCAGCACGGCGACGTGCAGCGGCACAACGACTACGTGCACTACGAGCACGACGGCCTGGCCAAGCTGCTGCGCAAGCCGCTGATCGGCGCGGTCGCGGCGCGGCTGGCCCAGGCCGACGAGATCCGGATCTTCCAGTCGACCCTGATCTTCAAGCCGCCGCGCCCGGACGAGCCGACCAACGTGGTGCCGTGGCACTTCGACCGGCACTACTGGGCGTCGTCGACCTCGGAGCGCATGCTCACCGCGTTCATCCCCTTCCACGACTGCGGCGAGGAGATGGGCACCATCACCATGGTCGACGGCAGCCACGCCTGGCAGGAGACCGGCAACGACGACTCCACCGCCAAGCACTTCGCCGAGCGCGACAAGGAGGACCTGGAGGTCCTGCTGGCCCGCAACGCCGAGTTCAACGGCACCCAGGTCACCAAGGTGCCGATGATCATCCCCAAGGGCCACATGAGCTTCCACCACTGCCGCACCTACCACGGCAGCGCGGGCAACCGCAGCGACCGTCCGCGCCGCGCGGTCTCGCTGCACCTGCAGGACGGCGAGAACCAGTACCGCCCGTACACCCTCAGCGACGGCTCCGTCGTCGGCTACAACCACGACGAGCTGGTGCGCCGTACGCCCGACGGCCGCCCCGACTACGCCGACCCCGACTACTGCCCGGTGCTCTGGACCTCGGCTCAGCACTGAACGACCACCCGATCGACAAGGAGAGAGCAATGTCGCGTTACGACTGGGGTCAGACGCATCCGGGCATCACCCGGCTGGAGGAGGCGGTGAGCGAGGCCCGCGACGCGGTCGTCACCCACCCGCTGTACGCCGCGCTGGACAACCACGAGGCCATCGTCACGTTCATGGAGCACCACGTCTTCGCGGTCTGGGACTTCATGTCCCTGCTGAAGTCGCTGCAGCGCCACCTGACCAGCGTCAACGTGCCGTGGATCCCGAGCGGCCCGACCGGCAGCCGGCGCCTGATCAACGACATCGTGCTGGTCGAGGAGAGCGACGAGCTGCAGGGCGGCTTCATCAGCCACTTCGAGCTGTACGTCGGCGGCATGGACCAGGCCGGCGCGGACACCGGCGTCATCAACCACCTGATCAAGCTGCTGGGCGAGGGCAGCACGGTGGAGCAGGCACTGGTCGGCGCGGACGTCAACCCCGTCTCGGCGGACTTCGTGCGCACCACCTTCCGGTTCATCGACACGCTGCCGATCCACTGCCAGGCCGCGGCGTTCGCGTTCGGCCGCGAGGACCTGATCCCGGACATGTTCCAGCAGGTCATCAAGGTCAACCAGGAGGGCGGCAAGCTCGACACCTTCGTCGACTACCTGGCCCGGCACATCGAGGTCGACGGTGAGTTCCACACGCCGATGGCCATGCAGATGGTCACCGACCTGTGCGGCGACGACGACGAGAAGTGGGCGCAGGCGGCGCAGACGGTCAACGCGGCGCTGGCCGCCCGGCAGAAGCTGTGGACCGGCATCCTCTCCGCGATCAACGCGAGCTGACCGGCCTCTCTTTTTTCAGTCGCGGCTCACAACCGGCGTCGTCCGCTTGTGAGCCGCGACTTCGGCACACCCTCACCCCGGCTCGGAGAGCACCATGAACGAAGCACTGGCCCGACGCAAACTCCTCGGCATCCTCTCCGGCAGCTGGGTCGCCCAGGGCGTGTACGCGCTGGTCCGGCTCGGCGTTCCGGACCTGATGGCGGACGGGCCGGTGCACGTCGGCGACCTGGCCCACCGGTGTGGCGCGGATCCCCGCGCGCTGGGCCGCCTGCTGCGGGCGCTGGCCCTGACGGGCCTGTTCACCCGCCCCGCCCCGGACACGTACGGGCTCACCCCCACCACCGAGCTGCTGCGCGCCGACGTGCCCGGCTCGGTGCGCCTCAACGCGCTGATGCAGGGCGACGAGGTGTTCCGCTCGTTCGCCGAGATCATGCACACGCTGCGCACCGGCCGCCCGGCCTTCGAAGCGGTGTACGGCCGGCCGTTCTACGACTACCTCGGCGACAACCCCGAGGCCGCGGCGGTGTTCAACGAGTCCATGGGCGACCAGCGCCCGCCGGAGGCGCTGGCCGGCTGCGACCTGAGCGCGGCCCGCATCGTGGTCGACGTGGGCGGCGGCAACGGCAGCCTGCTGGTCGAGCTGCTGGAGCGCTACCCGGACCTGCAAGGCGTGCTGCTGGAGCTGCCCGACGCGGCCGCGGCGGCCCGCGCCAAACTCGCCGAGGCGGGCCTGGCCGGGCGCTCGGCGTGCGTGGAGGGCAGCTTCTTCGACGGGGTGCCCGACGGCGGCGACGTCTACACGCTGGCCCGGGTGCTGCACAACTGGAACGACGACAACGCGGTCGCGATCCTGCGCCGGGTGCATGCGGTGCTGCCACCGCACGGCCGGGTGATCGTGCTGGAGGAGTTCCTGCCCGAGGAGGCCGATCCGGCGGGCCGCTCCGCCGCCGGGCTCGTCGACCTGCTCATGCTGGTCACCCTGGAAGGCCGTGACCGCACCGAGCACGAGTACCGGGAGCTGCTGGGCAAGGCCGGGTTCGAGGTCGTCACAGCCCGCGCGGGAGTCCTGGAGGCCCGCGTCGCATGACCGGACCGCTCGAGATCGCCGGACTTGCCCGGCACACGTGCGTATCTTGAGCCCGCTTTCACCCACCTGCCTGGCAAGTCGAGCGATCTTGAGAAAGGAGAGGGCATGCGCGAGCGAGGCGACATGGACACCGGGCTCTACCGGACGATGCGGCTGATCCGCAGGTTCGAGGAGCGGGCGATCGAGCTGGTGCACGCCGGGGAGATCATCGGCGGGATCCACCCGTACATCGGGCAGGAGGCCATCGCCGCGGGTGTCTGCGCGGCCCTGCGTGCCGACGACGTCATCACCAGCACCCACCGCGGGCACGGGCACGTGCTGGCCAAGGGCGCCGACCCGGTGCGCATGCTCGCCGAGCTGACCGGCCGGGCCACCGGCCTCAACCAGGGCCGGGGCGGCTCGATGCACGCCGCCGACTTCAGCAAGGGCATCTACGGCGCGAACGGCATCGTCGGCGCGGGCGGGGCCATCGCCACCGGTGCCGCGTGGGCCGCGGTCAGGGAGGGCAGCGACCGGGTCGCGGTCAGCTTCTTCGGCGACGGCGCGGTCAGCCAGGGCGTGCTGCTGGAGACGTTCAACCTGGCCGCGCTGTGGCGGCTGCCGGTGCTGTTCGTCTGCGAGAACAACGGGTACGCCACCACGCTCACCGTGGCGCAGTCCGTCGCCGGGTCGATCACCGGCCGCGCCGAGGCGTTCGGCATCCCGGCGGTCAGCGTGGACGGGGTCGACGCGGCGGCGGTGCTGGACGCGGCCCGCGACGCCGTGGCCCGCGGCCGCGCCGGGGCCGGGCCGAGCTTCATCGAGGCCACCGCGTACCGCTTCGACGCCCACCACACCTGGGAGCACAAGGCCCGGGTGCGCTACCGCAGCGACGAGGAGGTGGCGGCCGGCCGGTCCCGCGACCCGCTGGACGTGCACGGCTCCCGCCTGGACGCCGACACCCGGGCCGGGATCGACGCCGACGTCGAGGCGCTGATGGCCGAGGCGGTCGCGTTCGCGCTGGACAGCCCGCGCCCCGACCCGGCCGGCGCGCTCGACCACCTGTACGCCACCGGCCTGCGCGGCCGCGACGGCATCGGACTCCTCGACACGGCGGTGCGCTGATGGCACGACTGTCCTACCTCAAGGCCCTGCAGCGGGCGCTGGCCGACGAGATGGCCCGTGACGCCACCGTGTGCGTGCTCGGCGAGGACATCGGCGTGGGCGTCAACAACGTCACCACCGGCCTGCTGGCCAAGCACGGTCCCCTGCGGGTCGTCGACACCCCGCTGTCCGAGCAGGCGTTCACCAGTTTCGCGACGGGCGCGGCGCTGGCCGGGCTGCGGCCGGTCATCGAGTTCCAGATCCCGTCGCTGCTGTTCCTGGTCTTCGAGCAGATCGCCAACCAGGCGCACAAGTTCTCGCTGATGACGGGCGGGCAGGCGAAGGTGCCGGTGACCTACTTCGTGCCGGGTTCGGGCTCCCGCAGCGGCTGGGCCGGCCAGCACTCCGACCACCCGTACGGGCTGTTCGCCCACGTCGGGGTGAAGACGGTGGTGCCGGCGACGCCGGAGGACGCGTACGGGCTGTTCCTGACCGCGATCCGGGACGACGACCCGGTGGTGCTGTTCGCCCCGGCCGGGGCGCTCGGGGTGCGGGCCGACGTGGACATGGACGCGCTCGGCCCGGTCCCGCTCGGGGTCGGCCGGGTGCACCGGGAGGGCACGGACGTCACCGTGGTCGCGGTCGGCCATCTCGTGCAGTCGGCGCTGGCGGTCGCGGAGCAGCTCGCCGACCAGATCTCGGTGGAGGTGTTCGACCCGCGCACGCTCCACCCGTTCGACTGGGACGGGCTCGCGGCCTCGGTGGCCAAGACCGGGCGGCTCGTGGTGATCGACGACTCCAACCGGATGTGCGGCATCGCCGGGGAGATCCTGGCCACCGCCGCCGAGCAGATGCGGCTGACGGTGCCACCCAAGCGGGTCACCCGCCCCGACGGCGCGGTGCTGCCGTTCGCCCGCGAGCTCGACCTCGCCGTCCAGCCGCAGCAGGATCAGCTGCTCACCGCCGTGCAGGAGGTCTACAAGTCCAGCCGCTGACGCCGACGGCAGCCGCCGGGTGGGATCCGGCGGCTGCCTCACCTGAGGAGGAGGCCTCAGTAGACGCTCACGCCGTAGACGCTGAGCGGCTCGGTGACGGGCTGGAAGTAGGTCGTGCCGCCGGAGCTGCAGTTGCCACTGCCGCCCGAGGTCAGGCCCAGCGCGACGGTGCCCGCGAACAGCGAGCCGCCGCTGTCGCCGCCCTCCGCGCACACGTTGGTGCGGATCAGGCCGGTGACGGTGCCCTGCGGGTAGTTGACGGTCGCGCCGGTGCCGAGCACGCGGCCGCTGCGCAGGCCGGTGGTGCTGCCGCTGCGGTACACGGTCTGGTTGACGGTGGCGTTGCCGGCGCTGGTGATGTCCTGGTAGCTGCCGTTGTAGAGGTAGACGTCGCCCGGGTGGGAGATCGAGCTGTCGTAGCGCACGATGCCGTAGTCGTTGCCGGGGAAGCTGGTGCCCACGCGGGTGCCGATCAGCTGGGTGCGGGCCGAGTTGGCGTACCAGCTCGTGGCCAGGTTGGTGCAGTGGCCGGCGGTGAGGAAGTAGTAGACGCCGCTGGCGCTGCGCACGTTGAAGCCGAGGGAGCAGCGCGAGCCGCCGCCGTAGATGGCGTTCCCGCCGGAGATGGTCGGGCTGAGCGTGCCGGCCGTGGTCTCCACCCGCACGGCATCGCCGAGACGGTCGGTGACGGCCTTCAGCTTGGCCAGCTTCGACCCGGTGACGGTGCTGTCGGCGGTGACCACGACCTGGTTGCTGATCGGGTCGGTGTACCAGGAGGTGCCGGAGATGCGGGCGAGCCGGTCGAGTTCGGCCTTGGCGCCGTTCAGCTGCGCGGCGCTGCGGGCGACGAGGCGGGCGACACCGCCCGCGGCGCGGACCCGGTCGGCGGAGGCGCTGTCGGTGACGGTGACGACGATCTTGCCGGCGTTGTCCTGGTAGACGCCGGCCGAGTCGACCTCGGCCGCGAGAGCGGTTGCCGTGTCGGCGGTCAGCGCGGGCCCGGTGCCGCCGGCGGGGGCGGCCTGGGCGGTCGCCGGGACCAGCAGACCCGCGGCGAGCAGGGCGGCCGCGGCCGCGCGCACGGCGATACGCCGGAACGGGGATCCGGTGTGGAGCATGGTTCCTCCTCGGGGTTATGGCATGTGGTGACATGCCGGAGGTGACCGGGTTGCCCGGTTGGGGCGCTCGGTCCTGGAACACGATGCCAAACGTTGCAAGAATCTTCAATATTTAGCTTGCTAAATGGATGTGCCAACTCTGCTCAGCGTGCAACCCTGACGGCTCCGGGAGCGTCCCGCCACGGCCACGAATGATCGCGGCACGTCACGGCGGAGTAAGATCGACTCGTGACCACCGCTCTCGTTCTGATCGACCTGATGCCCCGCATCGTGGCGCTGCCCGTCGAGCCCCACTCCGGCGACGACGTGCTGCGCCGGTGCACGCGGCTCGCGGACGCGTTCCGGGCGGTGGACCGGCCGGTGGTGCTGGTGCGCGTCGAGCGGCCCGACGTCACCGTCCAGCCGCCCGGCAGCGACCTGGTCGAGGGCCTGGCCCAGCCCGGTGACGTCGTCGTGGTCAAGCGCACCATCGGCGCGTTCCAGGGCACCGACCTGCAGGAGCAGTTGCAGCGGCGCGGCGTGACCACGCTGGTGCTGGCCGGGCTGGTCACCACCATGGGCGTGGAGTCCACCGCGCGGGCCGCCGGCGACCTCGGCTACGACCTGGAGTTCGTCGAGGACGCCATGTCCGGCCTGGCCACCGACGAGCACGAGATGGCGGTGCACCGCACCTTCCCCCGCCTGGGCCGGGTCCGCACCACCGCCGACTACCTCTGACCGTCCCCCGGTCAGGCCGTGCCGTCACGGCCCAGGTGGAGGCCGAGGCGGCGCACCGTGAGCGCGGCGCAGATGCTGTGGCTGCGCAGGTTGCCGTGTACGCCGTCGGCGCTGTAGCTGGCCGGGTCCCGCTCGGCCGGATGACCGGTGCAGTTGACGTGGATCGCGCCGAGCCGCCGGGCCAGCGCCGCGGTGCGCGTCGACAGCATCCGCATCCGCTCCCCCACCTGCTGCTTCACCGGCTCCGGGAAGGACGGCGCGAAGGACACGTCGAACATGCCGACCGTGATGACATCCGCACCGGCCGCGCGCAGCGCGATGATCATCGCGGCCAGTTCCTCGTCCACCGCGTCCGGCTGGTACGAGCGACGCATCGCGTCATTGCCGCCCGCCGAGATCAGCGCCAGATCCGGCGCGAAACGCAGCGCGCGGTCCAGCTGCTGCGCACGGATCTCCGCCGCGCGCAGCTCGCGCACCCCGAGGTTGAGATAACACAGGTCGGGCTGCTGCTCGGCCAGCTCACTGCGGATCCGGTCGCACCAGGCCTGCGCCACGTAACCGGGCACCGGATCGCCGACGCCGGAGGCGACGCTGTCGCCCAGCACCACGAAACGTTTCCAGGGATGCCCGGCCAGCAGCGCCGCCGCCTCGCCGGGGCGCAGGCAGTACGGGTCGGCCGCCTCCAGGGTGGCGGCGTACCCGTCAGCCATGGCTGGTCGCCTTGCTGTTGGGGTTCTGCTGCACCGGCAGGCGCACCTCGCTCAGCTCGGCCATCTCCGACAGCCCGGCCAGCTTCGCCTCCAGCTCGGCCAGCTCGCTGCGCATCCGCTCGGCCTGCCGGGACGCCTCGGTCTGATCGACGGTGAGCGCCTCCTCGACGCTGCGGCGCACCCCCGGCACGTCCAGCAGGGCCAGCATGTTCAGCGCCTCGGAGCTCTTCACCAGGTGTCGCGAGCCGAGCAGGGCACGGCCCTTGCGCACCTCGACCAGCCACTGGCCGTTGGCGTAGGCCAGTGTCACGGACAGGCGGGCGGGCAGCCGGGCCGCGCCGGTCAGCACGGCCGGCGCGCCCGCGCTCAGCTGCCGCCAGGTGCGGTACGCGAAGACCGGGGCCAGCAGCGCCACCAGGTACGCCCCGGCCGCGGCGGCCAGCGCCCAGCGCAGCTCCAGCCGGGGCAGCGCCCAGGCCGCGGCGGCCGTGCCGAGCGGCACACCCAGGTAGGCGAAGCCGGCGGCGAACCCGCCGACGCGGCTGCGCACCGGCACCGGCACCCGCTGCGACAGCAGCATGCCCAGCGGCGGCGTCACGGACGACAGGGTCGCCCCGCACACGGCCGCGACCACGGCGATGATCAGCTGCACGGGCGGCAGCCCGGCGACGACGGCGGCGGCCCCGCCACCGGCGAGGAAGGCCAGCGCCGGCAGCAGGTGGCGCGACGGTGTCCGGGTCAGCCCGGTCAGCACCACCGACCCGGCGACCGCGCCCAGCGCGAACGCCCCGCCGACCAGGCCGAGCAGGTCCGGCTCGCCCAGCACGTGCGCCATCCACGCCGCCACCAGCAGCACCGCCCCGCCCTGCACCATCAGGTTGGTCACGAACAGCACTGCCGCCAGGCGGCGCACCAGCCCGTCGGCCCGCAGCTCGGCCATGGCACTGCGCCGCAGGTCACGCGCCTGGGTGCGGGCGATCGGCAGGGCCTGCCGACCGTCCCCGGCCGGGCGCGGCTCCTCCGCTGCATGCCGCCCACGCGTGCCCGAGGCGTCGCCGCCCCGATCGGTGGCGGTAGCTGCCGAGGCGTCGCCCGCCCGATCGGTGGCGGTAGCTGCCGAGGCGTCGCCCGCCCGATCCGCGCCGGTGGCCGTCGACGCGTCGTCGGCCCCGCCGGTGGCCGCCGAGGCGTCGTCCGTCCGCGGCGCGGCCGTCACCCGGCCGTTGAGCGGCGCGTCGCCCGCGGCCCGGGACGCGACGGCGACACGGCCCCCGCCCGCCGCATCGTCCGCATCGGACGCCGTGGTGTCGCGGTCAGCCGTGCGCGCCCCCTCATCGGAGCGGGTCGCGGCGGGACCCTGCGTGGCGCCCGCCGCGCTCCCCGAGCCGGATTCGGCGGGCAGCACCTCGCCGCTGAGCACTTCGGACGGCGGCGACGCGGCATCGGGCCGCGGCCGCACCGTGACCGCCTGCACCAGCATCGCCGCGCCGAGCGCGCACAGCACCGCGTCGAGCCACAACACCCCGGCCGGGCCCAGGCGCACCGCCAGCACACCCGCCGCCGCGCCGCCCGCGAGCACCACGATCACCTGCAGCGCACGGACCACACCGGACCGCGGTGGCCGTACGCCGTCGTCACCGGCGTCGCGGCGCACCGCGTTCCGGGCCCGGTCACCGATCGCGCGCAGCGCGCCGGCCAGCGCCGCCAGCGCGCCCAGCCCGGCGGCGCCGAGCAGTCCCGGCGCTGCCGCCAGGGCCGAGTCCGGCAGCGCGAAGTACGCGATCCCCGCCAGCGCCGGCGCGCTGAGCAGGTCGGCCGACACCGCCAGCCGCACCGGGCGCAGCCGGTCGGCCAGGGCCACGCCCACCGGCCCGGCCAGCAGGTATGCCAGCACCTGCGCCGCCGAGACCAGTCCGACGGCACGCCAGTCGGCGTCCGCGGCGAGCATCAGCCACGGCACGACCAGCAGCGACATCCGGGTGGCCAGGGTCGACACCGCCTCGGCGGCCAGCACCGGCAGCGCGGCGGCCTGCTCGGCCTGCTCCGGTGCCGGGTCGCCGACCGCGGGTGCGGCGTTGATCGTCATCAGTGCCCTCCAGGACCGGTGCGGGCGGCGTACCGCTCCCGCAGAACCTTCTTGTCGACCTTGCCGGACTCGGTCAGCGGGAACTCGTCGATGAACTCGACCTGCTGCGGCGCCCACATGGCGTTGAGCTCGGCGGTGGCCAGCGCGATCAGCTCCGCGGCGGTGACCGTGCCGTCGGGCGTGCGCACCACGTACGCGTGCACCGCCTCGCCCTCCAGCTCGTGCGGCACGCCGATGACCGTCGCGGCGACCACCTCGGGATGGGCGGCCAGCGCGTCCTCGACCGGGCGGCAGAAGACGTTGGTGCTGCTCAACCCGGTCACGATCATGTCCTTGACCCGGTCCAGCAGGTACAGGTAGCCGTCGGCGTCCAGCCGGCCCACGTCCCCGGTGCGCAGCCACCCGTCGACGAGCGTCTGCGCGGTCAGTTCGGGCATGCCCCAGTAGCCGCGCATGAGCAGCGAGCCGGTGATCCAGACCTCGCCGACCTCGCCGGGCGCCAGCACGGCCCCGTCCTCGCCCCGGACCTGCACGCGCACGTCGCCGTACGGGATGCCGCACGAGGACAGCCGCTCGGGGTGCGCCGGGTCGTGGTCGAGCCCGGGCAGCGCCGAGATGAACGGGGACTCGCTCATGCCGTACACGATGCGCAGCACCGGGCCGAAGCGCTCGATGGCCTGGGTGAGCCGGGCCGGGGAGGCCGCCGCGCCGGACACGGTCAGCGTGTGCAGGCTGCTGAAGTCGACCCCGGCCGACTTCGGGTCGTCGAGCAGCACGTACAGCAGGGGCGGGGCGAGCAGGGTGCTGTTGATGCGCTCTCGCTCGACGGTGTCGTAGAACAGCGGGTAGTCCAGGCCGTCGTGCAGGAACGCGGTGCCCCCGGTGAACAGCGTCATGAACACCGCCGTCTGCGCGCTGACGTGCCAGGTGCCGGCGACGAGCAGGTGCCGCAGGGTGGGCTGGCCGCCGCTGAGGTAGTACTCCGACAGGGCGTGCAGCGCGGCGAAGAAGCGGTGCCCGTGGTGCACCAGCTTCGGCGAGCCGGTGGTGCCGCCGGTCTGGAACAGCGACGACGGCTCGTCGGTGACGGCGGCCGGGTCGAACGGCAGCTCGGTCGCGGGCGGCCCGGCGGTGAGATCCGGCCCCGCGCCGCCCGGCCCGAAGCAGAACACCGGGCGGGGCGCGGCGAGCGCCGCCAGCTCCGCGCCCATCTCGGGCAGCTTGCCGGCGTCGTAGACGAAGGCGTCGACCTCGGCCAGGTCGAGGAAGCCGCGCCGGAAGCGCGGCGGGGCGTTGTTGGCGATCCACGCGGTACGGCAGCCCATCAGCCCGGCCGCGAGCTGCAGGAAGACCGACTCGGCGGGGTTGCGGGCGAGCACGCCCAGCGCCTGCCCGGGACGGATGCCGTGCGCCCACAGCGCCCCCGCCATCGCGATCACCTCGGCGCGCACCTCGGCGTAGGAGTAGCGCCGGCCGTCGACCGCGACGAGCGCTTCGGCGTCACCGTATCCGGTGAATAGCGTCAATGCCTTCGCGGCGTAGTTGTCTGCCGGATCGTATGTCCGATCGCCCACGGTCGAGTCACCCCAGTTCGGTCAGGAGACAGCGGATTCGCTGGTGGCAGGCCGGTTCCGGGAGTGTGGCAGCGGCCTACGCGGGGACGATACCGCCGCCGGGATGAATCAGCCACCACCTAGGGTCGTCGATTCGTACAGCCGTCATTTTCCAATCGGGACATTTGCGTATGCAGACGTCTTGAGCGGACGGTCCATCGATTCCGATGGTGCCAACGGCGCTTCGATCGGCTTAGACTGCCGACCTGAACACCACCGAGCCCGGTGCGCCGCCGGCGCCTGCGGCCGCATGGCGACGCCCGGATCCCGGTGACCGATGGTCGACACACCCCTCAGCGACCGAGGAGCTTCGCGCCGATGAACAGCCCCCGGCAACGGCAATTCCTGATGGCACTGGTCACCCTGGTGACCGTCGGCTCGACCCTGCTGGTCGCCACCGCGAACAGCCAGGCCGTCGCCCCCGAGCCGGAGGCCTGGACGGGCTCCTGGTCCGCGGCGCTGACCCCGGCCGGCGCCGGCAAGTCCAAGGACGGCTTCTCCGACCAGACCATCCGGATGTTCGTGCACACCTCGGTCGGCGGCACCCAGGCCCGCATCCGGCTGTCCAACCGCTACGGCACCGCGCCGCTCACCATCGGCCGCGCCACGCTCGCGCTGCCGTGGCCCGAGGCCGGTCCCGGCGACCTGAAACCCGGCTCGGTGGTCGACGCCACGTTCAACGGGCAGAAGCAGGTGACCATCCCCTCCGGCGGCAGCGCGGTCAGCGACCCGGTGCCGATGGAGGTCCCGGCCTCGCAGGACGTCGCGGTGACCCTCTACGTGCCGGCCCAGCCGAAGCCGAACCCGGCCACCTGGCACATCTACTCCCGGGAGACCACCTACATCGGCACCGGCGACCACGCGAGCGAGGCCAGCGGCGCGAAGCTCGCCGAGACCCGCAACAACTGGTACTACCTCGCCGGCCTGGACGTGCTCAACCGCAGCGGGCAGGGCTCGATCGTGGTGCTCGGCGACTCGATCACCGACGGGCTGAAGACGACCGTCAACGCCGACCGCCGCTGGACCGACTACCTGGGCGCGCGGCTGGTCAAGGAGGCGCCCGAGGGCCGGGCCCCCGGCATCCTCAACGCGGGCCTGTCCGGCAACCGGCTCACCCTCAACGGCGCCGACCTCGGGGTCAACGAGCTCGGCATGAACGGCGCGTCCCGGTTCCACTTCGACGTGCTCGGGCAGACCGGGGTGCGCACCGTCATCCTCGCCCTGGGCATCAACGACGTCTGGCTCAGCCAGGACACCGCGGACAACATCATCGCGCGCATCCAGCAGATGGCGTCGGTGGCCCGGCAGTCCGGGCTGAAGGTCATCGTGTGCACGCTGAGCCCGTGGAACGCCTTCGAGTCCGCGCCGGGCGTGGTCGCGTACACCCCGACGCTGGACTCGGTGCGGCTGCAGGTGAACTCGTACATCCGCACCAGCACCGAGTTCGACGGGATCATCGACTTCGACGCCGCGCTGCGCGACCCGGCCAACCCGACCAAGCTGCGCCCCGAGTGGGACAGCGGCGACCACATCCACCCCAACGACGCCGGCAACGAGGCGATGGCCAAGGCCGTGCCGCTCGACCTGCTCCTCGCCGACGACGCCGACGAGGACTGACGTGGCCGCCGAGGTCTCGCTGGCGGCGCTGCACACCGACGAGGTGCGCCGCGACCCCTACCCGTTCTACGCCGAACTCCACCGCCACGGCCCGGTCTGCCGGGTCGCGCCGGGCGACCGGTACGGCTACGTGGTGCACGGCTACGAGGCCTCGGCGGCCGTGCTGCGGGACTCGGCGACGTTCAAGGTGATGGACTCCACGCTGCTCGGCGCGAAGCCCACCTGGGAGGGCAACCGGGCGCACGCCGTGTTCATGAACTCGGTCTTCTTCACCAACGCGCCCCGGCACACCCGCATGCGCAAGATGTTCAACCAGGCCTTCACCCCGCGCCGCATCAACGCGCTCGAACCGGCGCTCGACCGGATGACCGCGGACCTGCTCGACCGGCTCGCCGCACAGGCAGCCGGCGGCGCGAAGGTCGACTTCATGAGCGAGTTCGCGTTCCCGCTGCCCGCCAACGTCCTCGGCGAGCTGCTCGGCGTGCCCGAGGCCGACCGCGCCTGGTATCGCCCCCGCGCGCTGGCGCTCGGCGCGATCCTGGAACTCGGCGGCGCGACCGCCGACAACGTGGCCGCCGCCGACACCGCGGCCGAGGAGATCACGGCGTTCTTCGCCGACCTGGCCGCGCAGCGGCGCAGGGACCCGCGCGACGACATGATCACCACGCTGGTGCAGGCGCTGGAGTCCGACGGGACGCCGCTGAGCGAGGAGGAACTGCTCGCCAACCTGATCGTGGTGTTCAATGCCGGGTTCGTCACCACGACACACCTGCTCGGCAACGGGCTCACGCTGCTGCTGGAGCGGCCCGACGAGCTGGCGCGGCTGCGCGCGGACCTGTCGCTGGCGCCGCGGTACGTCGAGGAGATCCTGCGGTACGAGGTGCCGACGCACTTCTCCGTACGGTGGGTCGCGCAGGACACCGAGGTCGCGGGGGTGCCGATCCCGGGCGGTTGCTGGGTGCTGGTGCTGCTGGCGGCCGCGAACCGGGATCCGGCGCAGTTCGACCGGCCGGACGTGTTCGACCCGGATCGGACCGAGCCGGCGACGCTCAGCTTCGGGGCGGGAGCGCACTACTGCCTGGGCGCCGCGCTGGCCCGGCTGGAGGGCCAGCGCGGGCTGGCGATGCTGCTGGACCGGTTCGGCGACATCCGGCTCGCCGCGCCACCGGGTACGCCTCGGCAGCTCATGCTGCGGGGCCACGAGCAGCTGTGGCTGACCCTGGCCTGACCAGGCCCGCCGTGGTGGACGGCCGCCACCGGCCGCGACGCCGGATCAGGCCGGCGGCTCGCCGCTCGTCACCGGGGGGCGCGGCGGGAGTTCGGTCTGGATGCGGCGCCAGTGGTAGATGTAGACCGGCACCGCGATGGCCAGCGTGGTCGCCGAGCCGACGATGCTCAGCACCGCCTGGCGGCGCTGCGAGTCGCGGGTCAGCTTCTCGATGCGTTTCTGCTCCACGGCGAACGCCGCCTCCTCGGCGGGCGTGCATGCCTGACCCGGCTTGCTCTCGGCACAGCGGGGCACGTAGCCGTAGTAGCCGGGGTCGGGGTAGAGCAGCTCGACCGTGCTGCGGACCAGGTTCACCGCGGCGAAGATGGAGATCACGAGGGTGATCAGGCAGACGAGGTACAGGTACATGTTGCGCAGGGTCATGCGGTCCTGAAAGGCCATCGCGACTCCTTGCCTCGCCCGGCGGCAGGGCACCGGTACTGCGCACATTGTCCAACAGCGATGGCCCCGCGCGCGGCAGGTATGCGTCTTCCGGTCACCGGCCGATCAGGTTGAGCCCGATCGTGCAGACCACCGAGAACAGGATCGAGACCGCGATCATGGCGAGGCAGCCCCACGCCCCGCCGACCGGTCTGATCTCCGTGTTGCCGATACGCATCATGCCCCGCCGGCGAACTCGGCTCCGGCCGCGGCGAGCGCCGCGCCGACGATGCCGGCCTCGTTGAGCAGGACCGCGGGCACCGCCGGGGTGCGGATGTCGATCAGCGGAAGGAACTTCTCGGACTTCTTGCTGATGCCCCCGCCGATGATGAACAGGTCGGGGTTGAACAGGTTCTCCATCTCGCGCAGGTATTCCTCGACGTGCTTGGCCCACTTGCTCCAGCCGAGCTTGTCCACCTCGCGCGCGTGCGCCGACGCCCGTTCCTCGGCGTCCTCACCCTTGATCTTCAGGTGCCCGAACTCGGTGTTCGGCACCAGCCGGTCGTCGATGAAGATCGCGCTGCCGATGCCGGTGCCCAGCGTGAGCATGATCGTGACACCCTTGCGGCCGCGGCCCGCGCCGAAGGTCATCTCGGCGACGCCGGCCGCGTCGGCGTCGTTGAGCACGGTCACCGGCGCGCCGACGGCCTGGCTGAACAGGTCGCGGGCGGGGGCGCCCAGCCAGGACTTGTCCACGTTGGCGGCGGTGCGGGTCACCCCGCCGAGCACCACGCCGGGGAAGGTGACCCCGATCCGCTCGGTCGCGTCGAAGTGGGCGACCACCTCGGCGACCGCGGCCACCACGCTCGTCACGTCGGACGGCTGCGGTGTCTCCACCCGGAACCGCTCCTCGACCAGGCTGCCGGTGGTGATGTCCACCGGGGCCCCCTTGATGCCGGAGCCGCCGATGTCGATACCCAGAATCGCCATTGCCCCAGTCTAGGCCGCACCGACCCGCGTCCACGTCCCACAAGCGACCAGCCGGCCGCGGAAAACGGCGTGATCAGGTCAGCGGACCGCGCGGGAGACTCCCGCCAGCGCCTCCCGCAGCAGCGCGGCGCGGCCCTCGGCGTGGGCGTATTCGGCCAGCACCGCGCTGAGGTTCACCGCCAGCACCCGCGCCCGTGCCTCGCGCTCGGGCGAAACGGGTCCGTAGGCATCGAGCAGAGCGGCTCGGGCGGGGCCGGCGAAGCCGCTGTATGCCAGAGAGAGGTCCACGGCCGGGTCGGCCAGGCACACGTCACCCCAGTCGATGACGCCGGTGGCCTGCCCGTCGTCGCCGAGCAGCAGGTGCCGCTGGTGCAGGTCGCCGTGGACCAGCACCGGAGGGCCGTCGGCCGGGCCGAGCGGCTCCGCCTCGTCGAGCAGCCGGAACACGGCCGGGTCGGGCTGCCACACACCCGACGCGGCGAGCCGGGCCAGCCACTCCCGCGCCTGCGGCCCCCGCACAGCGGGGTCCCCGCGCCGCATCGGATCGTGCGGCAACACCGCTGCCGGACCGGACGCGCTCATGACCAGTGCGGCCAGGGCCGGGTCGTGCAGTGCGCGGAGAAAGCCACCCAGGTCCACGGCGGCGCGGGTACGCCGGTCGTCGGGCAGGCCGGTGTCGGCCAGTTCCACCCCCGGCACCAGGCGAGCGCCCCAGAAAGGCCACGGGAAGCGGGCCGACGGCACGCCGATCAGCTCGGGGAACGGGATCGGCAGCGGCAGCCTCCCGACGAGCTGTGGCAGCACCGCGGTCTCGTGGGCCAGCAGCCGCAGGGCGATCGCGCGGCGCGGGAACCGGAACACCCACTCGCCGCCGACCAGGTGCACGGTGTTGTCCCAGCCGGTGGCGAACAGCGTCACGGAAGCCGCGCGCAGCGCGGGGAACTGCTCGGCGAGCAGCGCGGCCGCCTGCTCGGCGTCGACCTCGTGTTCGGGCGTCCAGGCGGGTGTGACCGGGCCCGCGCGTTTGCCGGCCTCGTGCGCCGGTGGCACGGCGGGGGTGGTCATCGGGCGGCGGCGCGCCGTACGGCGGCGATCGAGGCGGCCACGTCGGCGTCGTCGGTGGACCAGTTGCTGACCGACACCCGCAGCACGTCACGGTCGTGCCAGCGGGAGCCGGACATCCAGGCGGTGCCCTCGGCCAGCAGGCGCGCGGTCACCTCCCTGGTCCGGGCGTCGTCGGCGAAGGCGGCGCAGACCTGCGTGAACACGACGTCGTTGAGGACGGTCGCACCCTCGATCGCGCCGATGCCGTCGGCCAGTGCGCGGGCGTGCCGGGTGAGCCGCTCGACCAGGTCGGCGACGCCGGTGCGGCCGAGCGAGCGCAGCGCCGCCCACACCGGCACGCTGCGGGCGCGGCGGGACAGCTCGGGGACCTTGTCCTGCGGGTCGGCGGGGCCGGCTACGGCGCGTACCAGGTAGCTGGCCTGCGTGCCCATGGCCGCCCGCAGCGCGGCGGGGTGCGCGACCGCGACGATGCCGCAGTCGTAGGGCACGTTGAGGATCTTGTGCGCGTCGGTGGCCCAGGAGTCGGCCAGCTCGTGCCCGGTGAGCAGGTGCCTGGTGGCCGGAGAGGCGGCGGCCCAGAGCCCGAACGCGCCGTCGACGTGCACCCACGCGCCGTGCTGCCGGGCGAGCGCGCAGGCCGCGCCGATGTCGTCGTACGCCCCGGAGTGGATGTTGCCCGCCTGCAGGCACAGGATGGTCGGCCCGGTGCCGCGGGCCAGTTCGTCGGCGAGGGCGTCGAGGCGGATGCGGCCCTGGCCGTCGGCGGGCACCAGGATCGGCGCGCCCAGGCCGAGGTAGCGCAGCGCCTGGTCGAGGGTGGCGTGGCGTTCCGCTCCGGCGATGACGCGCACCCGGGGCGCGCCGGTCAGGCCCAGCGTGTCGAGGTCCCAGCCGGCCTGCGCCAGCACGTGCTGGCGTCCGGCGGCCAGGCCGGTGAAGTTGGCCATGGTCGCGCCGGTGACGAACCCGACGTCGGCGTCGCCGGGCAGGCCCAGCAGGTCGAGCACCCAGGCCGCGGCGGCTTCCTCGATCGCCGCGACGGCGGGCGTGGCGTACCGCAGCGTGGCGTTCTGGTCCCAGGCGCTGACCAGCCAGTCGGCGGCGAGCGCGGCGGGCAGCGTGCCGCCGATGACCCAGCCGAAGAAGCGGCCCGACGGCATCGCCATCAGGCCGGGCTCGGCCTGGCGCGCGAGCTGGTCGACGACCTCTGCCGCGTCGGTGGGAGCGTCGGGCAGCGGGCCGCCGAACACGGCCGCCAGCTCGTCGGCGTCGGCGCGTGGCCGCACCGGGCGGTCGGGCAGCGAGGACAGCCAGGCGAGGGTATGGGCGACGGCGTGGTCGAGCGCGGGCGCGTAGTCCTCGGGTCGTGCGGTCATACCTGCACTCTGCTACATCGGACCCCGGCCGCGATCGACGGGCGCGCACGTGGGAGCGCTTCCAGGTACTCTGCCACGCATGACGATCATCCGTCCGTACCGGCCGAGCGACCACGACGCGGTGTACGACATCTGCATCCGCACCGCCCACCACGGCGGCGACGCCCGGCCGCACTACCGCGACCCGGGCATCCTCCCGGAGATCTTCGCGCTCCCGTACGTCCACCTGGAGCCGCAGTTCGCCTTCGTGCTGGCCGACGCCGACGACCACGCCGTCGGATACGTGCTGGCCACCGGGGACACCGAGTCGTTCGTGGAGCGGTTCCGGCACGAGTGGCTGCCGCTGGTGGCCGACCGCTACCCGCCGCCGGACGGCGCGGAGCCCCGCGACGGCGACGAGCTCATGCGAGACCTGCTGCACCGGCCGGAGCGGATGGTGGTGCCCGCGCTCGCGGCGTACCCGGCGCACCTGCACATCGACCTGCTGCCCGAGCACCAGCGGCAGGGCCACGGCCGGGCCCTGATCGGCCGGCTCGTGCTGGCGCTGCAGGAAGCCGGCGTGCCCGCGGTGCACCTGGGCATGGCCACCGAGAACACCGCCGCGCGGGCCTTCTACGACCGGATCGGCATGCACGTCGTCGACGTGCCCGACGCCGGCCCGCTGACCTACCTCGGCCTCAAGGTCTGATCGACGTCCATCGACCGTTACGCCACAGTAGACGGTCCGATGGTCGCTTGAGCGGGCGTTCCGCCGCCCCGACGCTGTGCGGATGGGCCGACACATCGCTTTCGTCAACGCGCCGACGGTCGGCGAGGTCTACCCGACCCTGCCGATCGTGGCGGAACTGGTCCGGCGGGGCCACCGGGTCGGCTATGCCACCGTGGCGGCGCGCGCCGAGGCGGTGTCGGCGGCCGGTGCGCTGGTGGTGCCGTACACGTCGAGCCTGCCCGCCGAGAGCGACCGCGACCTGCGGCGGCCCGACCGCGCCGACTACATCACCGCCGTGCGGGAGGGCTTCCTCGGCGAGGCCCGCGCCACCCTGCCGCAGCTCGCGCCGTACTTCCGCGACGACCGCCCCGACCTCATGGTCTTCGGCATGCAGAGCCTCGCCGGGCGGCTCATCGCCATCCGCGACGGCCTGCCCGCGGTGCAGTTCCAGAGCTTCCAGGCCGCCAACGAGCACTGGTCCATCGCCCGGCACCTGGCGCTGACCGTCACCCCCCGCCCGGGATTGCCCGACCACCAGGTGCAGCTCGACGACTTCGTGGCCGCCCAGGGCATCGAGCCCGACGCGGTCCGCGCCTTTGCGCCGTCGGCCCAACTGCTGCTCTACCCGCGGTTCATGCAGTTCCGCGCGGACACGTTCGGCGAGCGGTGCCACTTCGTGGGGCCGTGCACCGGCCCGCGGCCGTTCCAGCCGCGGTGGGCGCCGGCCGACCGGGACCGGCCCGTCGTGCTGATCTCGCTCGGCACGGTCTACAACCGGCTGCCCGGCTTCTACCGCACCTGCGTCGAGGCGTTCGCCGGCACACGCTGGCAGGCCGTGCTGGCCGTGGGCGAGCGCACCGACCCGGCCGAGCTGGGTCCCGTGCCCGGCAACGTGACCGTGGCGGCGACCGTGCCGCAGCTGGACGTGCTGGCGCACGCGGCCGCCTTCGTCACGCACGCCGGCATGGGCGGCATCCTGGAGGCGATCCGGGCCGGGGTGCCGATGCTGACCGTGCCGCAGACCCCCGAGCAGGAGGTCAACGCGCTGCGCGTGGCCGAGCTGGGCGTCGGCCGCCCGCTCGGCTCCACCGCGCCGACCGCCGGCGCGCTCCGCGCCGCCGTCGAAAACATGACCACCGACCAGGGCGTACGCGAAGCGCTGACGCGCCGGCAAGCCGAGATCCGCACCTACGGCGGCGCGACCCTGGCCGCCGACGTCATCGAATCCGCCCTCCCCTGACACCGCGAGGTGAAGGCGCCCTTCCGTCAGCCGGTGGCACCGGCCACGCGGCGGGCGCGGAGGGCCTTCTTGTCGACCTTGCCCACGTCGGTGAGCGGAAGTTCGCGGATGAACTCGACGGCGTACGGGGCCCAGAGTTCGTTGAGTTCGGCGACCGCCCATTCACGCAGCTCGGAGGCGGTGACGGTGGCGTCGGGGGCGGGGACGACGAAGGCGTAGACCGCCTCGCCCATGCTCTGGTGCGGCACCCCGATCACCGCGGCACCCCGCACCTGCGGGTGGCGCATCAGCGCGTCCTCGACCGTGCGGGAGTACACGTTGGTCGACGTCGCGCCGGTGACGATCATGTCCTTGCGGCGGTCGACCAGGAACAGGTAGCCGTCGCCGTCGACGCGGCCCAGGTCGCCCGTGCGCAGCCAGCCGTCCACGATGGTGCGGCTGGTCAGCTCCGGCTGGCCCCAGTAGCCGGCGGTCATCAGCGCCGCGGACACCCACACCTCGCCGACCTGCCCGGTCGGGGCGACCGCACCGCGGTCGTCCCGGATCTCGACCCGCACCCCGGGGTAGGGCCGCCCGCACGAGCCGAGCCGTTCCGGATGTGCCGGGTCGTGGGCCAGGTTCGGGTACGCCGCGATGAAGGTGGCCTCGCTCATGCCGTACACCGGACGCAGCACCGGCCCGAACCGCTCCACGGCCTCGGCCAGGCGCGACGGCGCGGCGGCGCTGCCCGCGCAGGACAGCGTGAGCAGGCTGCCGGTGTCGGTCTTGGCCAGCCGCGGGTGGTCGAGCACCTGGTAGAGCATCGGCGGCGGCAGGATGGCGCTGGTGATGCGCTCCTGCTCCAGGGTGGCCAGGAAGTCCTCGGCGACGAACCGGTCGTGCAGCACCAGCACCCCGCCGGTGAACAGCGTGATCATCGCGGCGACCTGCTGGCTGGAGTGCCAGAATCCGCCCACGGCCAGGTGCCGCAGCGGGCGGCCGTCGGTGACCTGGTAGCTGGCTGCGACCGCCTGCACCGCCTTGAAGAAGGCGTGCCGGTGGTGCACCAGCTTCGGCCGGCCGGTGGTGCCCCCGGTCTGGAACAGCGACTGCGGTTCGCGCACCGACGGCGGCAGGCCGAGCTGCGGCGCGCCGGGCCGTCGCGGCGCGGCCAGGTCGACCCCCGCGCCCGCGCCGAAGCAGAACACCGACAGGTCACCCGCCCCGGACGCGAGCTGCTCGCCGAGCACGGCTTGGGTGCGCGCGTCGTACGCGAACGCGTCGACGTCGGCCAGGGCCAGGTAGTCGGCGCACAGCTGCGGGGGCGCGTTCGGGGCCAGCCACACCGAGCGGCAGCCGAGCAGGTGCAGGGCGAACTGCACCTGGATCGACTCGGGCGGGTTGCCGGCCAGGATGCCGACCGCCGAGGAGGAGCGCACGCCGTGCTCGTACAGCGTCGCGGCCATGTCCCGGATCCCGGTGGCCAGGTCGGCGTAGGTCAGCCGGCGGGACCCGTGGACGATCGCCTCGGCCGAGCCGAATCCCTCGAAGACGGCGAGCGCCTGGGCCGCGTAGTTTTCCTGGTCGCGCTGGTCCATCGCGGACACTCCCGTGGCTCGACCGATCACTGGGCGCACTGGCGACGTTGACATGGCGCGCTTGTAGAACCGGCACCATAGCGCTGGTTACGAGATCGCAACCATTCGTCGACAATCGAGATGCATATGTCTCCTCAGTGGACGCAGCTCGGTCGGAACTGTGCTATGGAGCGCTTTCCCGGTCAGGCGTGCTCAAGTCCGAGCTGGTCGGCCAGCTCCCGGGCGCGCTGCCGGGTGCGCAGCCACGGCGCGTCGAGCGCCTCCCGGACCGTCGCCGCGGCCTGCGCCGGGTCGCCGGTCAGCTCCCACAGCGCGCCCGCGGCCGCGAACCGGTCCTTGAGGTCGGCGTCGCTGTCGCGGATCTCGCGCAGGCGGGCCGCCACGTCGGGATCGGCGTCGCCGAACACCTCGGCGGCGGCGACCGCGGCCAGCACGTCCCGGCGCGGGGCCACCGCGATCGCGGCCCGCAGCGGCGCGTCGTCGCCCCCAGCCAGCCACAGCAGCCGCAGGTAGATGACCTCGCCGTTGGCCATCGCGCCGATCGCGTCGAGCACCTCGGGGTTGCCGCGGCCCGCCTCGGCCAGGAACTCGGCCACCCACAGCCGGGCCGGCCAGGTCATCTGGGCCAGGTGCCGGGCCAGCGTGCCGACCACCGCCGGGTCGGCGGCGGCACCCAGCACGCGCAGCAGTCCCACGAGTTCGCGCTGCTCCTTGGCGGTCGCCTTGGGCGAGCGGTTCACGTCGATCGTGGTCGCCAGCGCGACGGCCCGGCCCAGCACCGCCTCCCGCAGGGACCCCTCCGGCGGCGGGAGCTCCGCCAGCGCGCCGGGCAGGCGCGGTGGTGTCCAGCCCTGGCGCAGCGCGTCCTCGGCGTGCGCGCGCCAGCGCGGGTCACCGACGCGGATCAGCGCGTCCAGCGCCGAGCGGCGCATGCGGGCCCCGCGCGCCACCGCGTCGGCCAGCCAGTCGGCCTGGCGTCGGGTCAGCGTGTCATCGGCGACCACGGCCCGGTACGCGCAGCGGCGCACCCGCTCCTCCGGGTCGTCCAGGAACGAGCAGAGCAGGGCCTGCAGCGCCACCGGCAGGCGCTGCCCGGCGGCGCGGTCGGCCAGGGTCTGCGCGACGTCGCGGCGGGCCTGCGCCTGGCCGTCGCGCGCGATCGTGGTGAGCAGCTCGGCGTCGCGCCCCGGGTCGCCGCCCGCGGCGTACTCGACCAGGTCGGCCAGCCTGCCGCGGCGGGTCGTCCAGCGCAGCGCGTCCGGGTCGGCGGACCAGCCCGCGGCCAGCGCCGCGGCAGCCTGCGCGGTGGGCGCCAGCCCGGCCTCGCGCATCGCCAGCACCGCCGCGACCCGGACCGTGGACGACCGCGACGGGTCGAGGAACTCCGGCAGCCAGCCCGCCGCGGCGGCCGGATCGAGCTGCGCCGCGGTCACCAGCGGGGTCACCCGGCGATAGTCGTCGGCATACTCCCGGGCGCGGGCCAGCAGCACGGCCGACAGCTGCGGATCCGGGCCGCACCAGCCGAGCAGGGCGGTGGACTCCTCGACGACGCTGTGATCGTCGAGATCGGACAGACTACGCAGCGTGACGGTGAAGGCGCGCAACTGCTGGCGCACCGGCTCCCCGTCGGGGTGCGCCGCCAGCTCGCGGACCAGCATCAGCAGCTGGTCGGGCAGGCGGGTCTTGAGGTCCGCGGCGAACGCCAGGATCGGCGCGACCAGCTGCGCGGCCAGCGGATGCAGGCCGTCGGCGGGCAGCAGCACCTGCTCCAGCTCGTCCATGCTGTCGTAGTCGTGCGCCGCGGATCCGATGAGCCGCAACAGATCCACTGGTTCCACACCCTGGGTCACCGACTGATAGTAGGCCCGCGGGACGACGCTACGCATGCACGCCCGTCTACGATCACCCGATGCGCAGGCTGGTGCGGTCGTTGCTCGTGTTGCTGGCGCTGGCACTGACCGGCGTGGCGGGGATCGAGGTGTCCCGGCTGCACGCGGCGAGCCCGCTGGCGCGCACCGACACGGAGATCGTCGCGGACGCGCTGCCGCGCCTGGCCTTCCAGCGCGAGGCGCTCGACGGCGGCAGCGCCGCGCGGATGCAGCAGCTGTTCCCCGAGGGCTGGTTCTTCAGCTACACGCTCTACGGCCTGACCTGGCTCGACGTCGGCGCGCGCAGCACGCCGCTGCGGGCGCGGGCGCTGGCCGAGGCGCGCTGGGCGCTGTCCCACGTGGACTCCGCGGAGGGCAGCGCCGCCTTCGACGCCTCGCTCGACCCGCCGTACGGCGTGTTCTACCAGGGCTGGGCCACCTGGCTGCGGGGTGGCGTGGTCGCGCTCGACGGGCCGGGCGCGCCGGAGCGGGCCCGGCTGGCCGCCGACGCCGACGCGCTGGCCACGGCGTTCCGGCGGCAGCTCGACGCGACCGGGTCGCCGTTCCTGACCGCATACCCGGGGCAGGCCTGGCCCTGCGACAGCGCCGTCGGCATCGCCGCGGTGCGGCTGGCGGGCACGCTGACCGGCGTCGACCGCGCGGGCCTGGTCCGCGCCTGGCTGGCCGCCGCGGACACCCGCCGCGACCCGGCGACCGGGCTGCTCCCGCACACCGTGGACCCGGCGACCGGCCGGCCGACCAGCGGCGCGCGCGCCACCTCGCAGGTGATGGTGCTGCGCTTCCTGCGCGAGGTGGACCCCGCGGTCGGCGCCCGCGACTGGGCCGCCTTCCGCGCGCGGTTCGCGTCGACCGTGCCGGGCGCGCCCGGCATCCGCGAGCACCCGCGCGGCGTCGACCTCGCGGGCGACGTCGACTCCGGGCCGCTGCTGTGGGGGCTGAGCACGTCGGCGAGCGCGGTCGCCCTCGGCGACGCCGTCGTCTACGGCGACGCCGAGGCGGCCGCCGCGCTCACCGGCCTGGCCGAGGGCAGCGGACTGGCCGTGCAGTGGGACGGCACGCGCCGCTACCTGGGCGGCGCGCTGCCCGTCGGCGACGCGTTCCTGGCCTGGTCGCTGGCGGCACGGCCGTGGACCGGCGGCAACGTCACCGCCGCCACCGGCCCGTCGTGGACCTGGCGCCTGCCCTGGTATGCCGCGCTGACGGCCCTGCTCGCCCCGGCCTGGCTGCTGGCCCTGGTCGCCGCCCGGATCCCCCCGTTCGGCCGGGCCCGGCTCAGAGCACTCGATCCAGCGCGGTGAGGCCGGGCACGGCGACGGTGCCCAGGCGCTGCCCGGTCGCGGCGTCGAACCAGGCCACGGCGTCGGGCAGCGCCGCATACACCCGCTTGCCGTCGGGGCTGGCGCCCAGGCCGCGTACCACGCCCCCGGCCTCCCAGGTGCGCCACACCGGCGCACCGTCGCGCGGCAGCACGTGCACCGTGCCGCCGACCGCCACCAGCACCTGCCGGAACGTCGCCGCGGCGAACGCGGTGCCGGCGCCCTTCGGCCCGTCGACGATCTCGCGGACGGCGAGCTGCTCGGTCCCGACGACCGCGAACCGCCCGCTGGTCACGTCGGCGACGTAGAACTCGCCGCCCTCCGGCGACATCGCCAGCGCGTGCCCCGCGCCCGGCCCCTGCCCGAACGGCGCGGGCAGGTCGACGCAGAACGCCCACTGCTCGCCCAGGTGCAGCGTGTGCACGAACGCGTGCACGTTGCCCGGCCGTCCGGCGATCAGGTCACGGGTGTGCCGGTGGTCCGGCTGGTGCGTGTAGAGGGTGTAGAGGACCTGCCGGTTCGGCGCGTACACGGCCATCCGGCCCTCGCCGCTCATCTCCTCCTCGGCCCCCGGCGGGACCGCCGACTTCACCCGCGTCAGCAGCGCCGAACTCTGGCCGGTGGCCACCTCGACCTGGCGCACCCGGTACCGGTCCGGCGCGGTGGCGGGCAGCCAGTCCAGCACGTACAGGCGCTCGCCGCCGGTCGAGAACGCGTCCGGCACGATGTTGCCGGGCAGCTCCAGCCGGGCCACCTCGCGGCCCGTGTCCGCGACCACCAGCGGGGTGCGCGCCCGGCCCGAGGGCACGTGGGTGACCTCGCCGGAGCCCGGGGCGGCCAGCGCCACCAGCCGCCCGTCCGCGGAGGCGACCCGCGGCGTCCACGCCCCGGCCAGCCGCGGGCCCGCGGTGCGCCGCCCGGTCCGGGTCTCGATCGCGGTCAGCTCGGTGTCCACGCCCGCCGCGGCGGCCGCGTACACGGTCGCGCCGTCCGGGGTGGCCAGACCGGCCCCGATCCGCTCCATCCCGGACGGCCGCAGCACGGTCAGCCCGCCTTCGGCCCGCACCAGCAGCAGGTCCGGCACGGCCGTCCCCGCCGTCGGCGTCGCGCTGCGGCACCCGGCCAGCGCCGCCGCCGCGCCCACGCCGAGCAGGGCCAGCACATCACGTCTCGTCGTCATGCCCGGTCGAGTCGCCGCGCCGGGCCCCGGTTCCCGGACGACGGCGATCGATATGGCGTGGCATGCGGGCCGCACGGCGGGCCGGGTTGACCGTCGGCTCCGGATTTGCTGACCGAGCGGCCGGTGCGCGACAGGCACCCGCCCACTACGTTTCTCGCTCGTAACCGTGGCAGACGGCAGACGAGAGACGGCAGGCATCCGGCGGTGGAGGACGATTTCGGGTACGAGGGCCGGCGGCGGATTCGCATACCGCTGCTGGAACGGCTGCGCGCCCTGCCGCTGGTGGCCACCGGAGTGTTCACCGCCGCGCTGATCGCGCTCATCCTCACCACCGTCCACCGGCCGGCGACCTGGAACGACGCGCTGCCGTGGGAGGACCAGCCGAGCGCCGCGCCCGTCGTCGCGCCGGTCAACCCGGACGCCCCGGCGGCGCACACCCCCGCACCGCGTACGCCCGCCGCCCGGCCCGCGACGACCGCGTCGGCGTCGGCCGTCCCGTCGGCCGGAGGCACCGCGCCGTCACCGATCACGGCCACGTCCCCGGCACCCCCGCCGTCACCGTCGCCCTCGCCGTCGCCGCCCGTGCCACCGCAGCAGCGCACCACGCGCTACGAGGCCGAGTCGGCGAGCCGGTCCCAGGCCCGCACCGCCAACGACCACACCGGCTACAGCGGCTCGGGCTTCGTCGACTACGACAACACCACCGGCGGATACCTGCAGTGGAACGTGCAGGGTAAGGCCGGCACGGCCACGCTGCGGCTGCGCTTCGCCAACGGCGGCTGCTGCCACCGCACCATGGACATCAGCGTCAACGGCGGCACCGTGCACCGCGGTGTCCGCTTCGACCCGATGCCCCGCTGGGACGCCTGGAACACGGTCACCGTCACGGTCACCCTGACCGCGGGCGCGAACACCGTCCGGGCCACCGCCACCGGTCGTGAGGGCGGCCCGAACGTCGACTACCTCGAGGTAGTCCAGTAGCTCACGGGATCAGCAGCAGCTTGCCCGTGGTGCGCCGCGAGGTCAGATCCTCGTGTGCCCGTGCCGCCTCGGCCAGCGGATACCGGCCGCCGATCGACACGTGCAGGGTGCCCGCGTCGACCCAGCCGAGCACGTCCGTGGCCCGCTCCAGCAGCTCCTGCCGCGAGTCCACGAAGTCGCCGAGCGTCGGCCGGGTCAGCACCGCCGAGCCTGCCTGCATCAACCGCAGCGGGTCCACCGGCGGCACCGGGCCGCTGGCCGCGCCGTACAGGGCCAGCACCCCGCGCCGGCGCAGCGAGGCCAGGCTCGCGTCGAACGTGGACGCGCCCACTCCGTCGTACACCGCGGCCACGCCCTCGCCGCCGGTCAGCGCGCGTACCTGTGCCGCCAGGTCGTCGACCTGGTCGTAGCGGATCACCTCGGCGGCGCCCGCGCCCCGCGCCAGCCGCTCCTTCTCCTCCGTGGACACCGTGCCGATCACCCGGCCGCCCAGGTGCGTGACCAGCTGCGTCAGCAGCAGCCCCATGCCGCCGGCCGCCGCGTGCACCAGCACCGTCTCACCGGCCCGCACCGGGTGCACGTCGTGGGTCAGGAAGTGCGCGGTCATGCCCTGCAGCAGCACCGCCGCCGCGGTCTCGTCGGACACCCCGTCGGGCAGCGGCACCAGCCGGTCCACAGGCACGGCCGCGGCCTGCGCGTACGCCCCGGGCGCCAGCACCCAGCCGACCCGGTCGCCGAGCGCCACCCCGGTCACGTCCGGCCCCAGCGCGACGACCCGCCCCGCGGCCTCCACCCCGGGGATGAACGGCAGGGGTGTCGGGTAGCGGCCCAGGCGGTGGTACACGTCGATGAAGTTGACGCCCGTCGCGGCGATCTCGACGACCGCCTGACCCGGACCCGGCACGGGCAGGTCGACGTCGGCGGCGGTGAGCACCTCGGATCCGCCGTACTGCGTGATCTGAACAGCCTGCATGGTCCGAGCCTGCCTCATCGGGGCCGGATGCGGGGGGCCGGGGCGCGCCTGCGGAGGGACAATGAGAGCAGCATCGCAGGAACGGGAGGAGGCGCGTCATGACCACCGCGACGATGACCACGACCTGGATGGTGGAGCTGCGGTATGAGGAGGACGCGGATCTGACCAGGGCGACCGCGTCCATGCGGCTGCCGTCGGGGCGGTTGCTGACCGCCGAGGGGCAGGCCCGCCGCAACCCGGTCGATCGGCCGCGGGCTTCGATCGGCGAGGAGATGGCGGGGGCGCGGGCGCTGTCGGGGTTGGCGCACCGGTTGTTGGAGGCTGCCGCTGACGAGGTCGAGACGAATGTGCACGGGGGTGATCCGGCGGTTTAGGCCGGTCTCGGTTCGTCGGGGGGCGCTCCGCGGGGTGGTGCCCGGCTGCGCTGGGGGCCTGCGGCCCTTTTACGCTCCGCCGGGCACCACCCCGCTCCGCTTTGGCGTCAGGCGGTGGTGGCCAGGGTGAGTGGGAGGACACCTGGGGCGCCTGCCTGGAGGAGTTGGCGGGCTACGACGGCCATGGTCCAGCCTGAGTCGAGTTGGTCGTCGACGAGGAGGACGGGGCCGGACAGGTGGCGGAGTCTGTCAGCCATGTCCTCGGGGATCGTGAAGGCGTCGTGGAGGGCTTTGACACGTTGGGCGCTGTTGGCGCGGGGCTGGTCCGGCGGTGGGCCGCCCGCGACCGTGCCGAGGAACTCCAGTCGGCCTATTCGGGCGACGTGTTCGGCTACGCCGGTGATCAGGCGGGGGCGGGTGCGGGAGTTGACGGCGACCACGGCGGTGGGGCGGGCGGGCCAGGGGTCGGTGCCGTGGGACCAGTCCTTGAGGACTTCGACGAGCACGTTGAGCAGGTCTTGGGGTGGGGTGGTGTCGGGGGTGCCCTCGGACAGGAGTTCGCGGAGCCGGGTGCCCCAGCCGAGGTCGGAGAGGCGGCCCACGGCGCGGCCGGGGAGGGTCTGTTCGGCCGGCGGGATCTTTCCCGTCAGGGGCACGCCGGCGGCGGCGAGGCCCGTGGGCCACATCTTGCGGGGTTCGATCTGGACGCCGGGGCGGCCGAGGAAGGTGTGCGCGGCGTTGAGGGCGTCGGCGGAGACGTCCCTGGTGTAGGCGGGGCCGGCGCAGTTGTCGCAGCGGCCGCAGCGTCGTGCCTCGGGGTCGTCGAGGGTCAGGCGGAGGAACTCCATCCGGCAGCGCGTGGTGGTGGTGTAGTCGCGCATCGAGTCCTGTTCGGCCTGGCGGGCCTTGGCGATGCGGGCGTAGCGCTCGGTGTCGTACGCCCAGGGGCGGCCGGTGGCCTCCCAGCCGCCGCGGACGCGCTTGACCGCGCCGTCCACGTCGAGGACCTTGAGCATCATCTCCAGGCGGTTGCGGCGCAGGTCGACCTGGACTTCGAGGGCCTGCGTCGACACGGGTCGCCCGGCGGTGTCGAGCACGTCGAGGACGCGGCGGACCTGGTCCTCGGGCGGGAAGGCCAGCGAGGCGAAGTAGCGCCAGATGGCGGCGTCCTCGGGGCCGGGCAGCAGCATCACGTCGGCCCCGGCCACGGCCCGGCCGGCGCGGCCGACCTGCTGGTAGTAGGCGATGGGCGAGGCGGGCGCGCCGAGGTGGACCACGAAGCCGAGGTCGGGCTTGTCGAAGCCCATGCCCAGGGCGGAGGTGGCGACCAGCGCCTTGAGCTTGTTGTCGAGCAGGTCCTGCTCGGCGGAGCGGCGGTCGGCGTCCTCGGCCTGGCCGGTGTAGGAGGCCACGGCGTAGCCGCGGCTCGCGAGGAACTGGGCGGTCTCCTGGGCGGCGGCCACGGTCAGCGTGTAGACGATGCCGGAGCCGGGGATCTGGTCCAGGTGGTCGGCGAGCCAGGCGAGCCGGTGCGCGGGGCTGGGCAGCTCCAGGGCGGCCAGCCGCAGCGACTCGCGGTCCAGCGGGCCGCGCAGCACCAGCGGCTCCTGGTCGGCCGTCTGGCCGCCGCCCAGCTGCTCGGCGACGTCCGTGGTGACGCGCTCGTTGGCGGTGGCGGTGGTGGCCAGCACGGGCGTGCCCGCGGGCAGCTCGGCCAGCATGGTGCGCAGCCGCCGGTAGTCGGGGCGGAAGTCGTGGCCCCAGTCGGAGACGCAGTGCGCCTCGTCGACCACGAGCAGGCCGGTGGTGGCGGCCAGGCGGGGCAGCACGGTGTCGCGGAAGTCCGGGTTGTTGAGCCGTTCCGGGCTGATCAGCAGCACGTCCACCGCGCCGTCGGCGATCTCCGTGGTGATCTGGTCCCAGTCCTCCAGGTTGGCCGAGTTGATGGTGCGGGCGTGGATGCCCGCCCGCGCCGCCGCCTCGACCTGGTTGCGCATCAGCGCCAGCAGCGGCGACACGATCACCGTCGGGCCGTGGCCGCGCTCGCGCAGCAGCGCCGTGGCGACGAAGTACACCGCGGACTTGCCCCAGCCGGTGCGCTGCACGCACAGCACCCGCCGGGCGTCGGCGACCAGCGCCTCGATCGCCCGCCACTGGTCCGGCCGCAGCTCGGCATGGTCACCCGCGAGCCGCCGCAGCACCGTTTCGGCACGTTCGCGCAGTTCCGTCCTGTCGTCCGCCATCCCGCAGTTCTACCAGCCGGGGGTGTCAACCGCCGGGTCGGCGGCGGCGGGGGTGTCGGCCGTCGCGCTCGCGGGTAATCAGGGCGAATGACCAATATCGGCTACACGCTCATGACCGAGCAGCGCGGGCCCCGGGAACTGGTCGACGACGCGGTACGCGCCGAGGCGGCCGGGTTCGGCTTCGCGGTCTGCTCCGACCACTACTACCCGTGGCTGGCCGAGCAGGGGCACGCCCCGTTCGCGTGGTCGGTGCTGGGCGCGGCCGCCCACGCCACCGAGCGCATCCCGCTGGTCTCCTTCGTCACCTGCCCCACCATGCGGTATCACCCGACGGTGGTGGCCCAGATGGCGGCGACCGTGGGCGTCATGTCGCGCGGCCGGTTCACGCTCGGGCTGGGCGCCGGCGAGAACCTCAACGAGCACGTGGTGGGGGCGTACCCGCAGGCCGTGCAGCGCCACGCGATGCTGTCCGAGGCCCTGGAGATCATTCAGCCGCTGCTGGCGGGCGAGGTCGTGCACCACCTCGGCGAGTACTTCGAGGTGCCCGAGGCACGGCTGTGGGACCTGCCCGACGAGCGGGTGCCGATCGGCGTCGCGGTGTCCGGGCCGTCCTCGATCCGGCTGGCCGCCCGCCATGACGCGGCGCTTATCGCGATCGAGCCGAAGCGCGAGCTGATCGAGCGGTACGCCGACGCCGGCGGCACCAGGCCCCGCTACGGGCAGGTGGCGATCTGCTGGGGCCCGGACGCCGACGCGTGCGCCCGGATCGCCCACGACCAGTTCCGCTGGTTCGACCTGGGCTGGGCGGTGAACGCGGAGCTGCCGCACCCGCGCTCGTTCGCCGCGGCGACCACCGCGATGACTCCCGGGATGGTCGCCGAGAAGATCTCCTGCGGCCCGGACGTGGACAGGCACGTGGCCGCCGTACGACAGTTCGCCGACGCCGGGTTCACCGACGTCGCCCTGATCCAGATCGGCGGCGACAGCCAGCCCGACTTCCTCGACTTCGCCGAGAAGCACCTCCTACCCGCCCTGGCCGGCATCTGACGCACGCCCCCCGGGCCCTGCTGCGTGCAGTTTCGGGGAAACTGCGCCCACCGCGGCGATCCAGGGCGCAGTTTCCCCGAAACTGCCGCACACTCCGGCGTGGCCGCGGCGTCAGCGCGGGGCGCGGGCCCCCGGCGCGCGGCGCGACAGGCGCAGGACGCGCAGGACCATGGCGGGTTTGCGGAGGACGCCGGGCGGGGTGAGCAGGTGCTGGACGGCGGTGAAGATGCGGCGGATCTCCGGGTCGACCTGGGCGGCGAGCTGGATGCGGCGGGAGTAGCGGTTGCGCAGGGCGATGCCCCGCGGGCGCTCGCCCTGGGTCTGCGGGTAGGCGAAGTCACCTCCGGCGGCGAATCCCCAGGGGGTGGCGAGGATGTGGGCCGCCTCCCCGTAGTAGTCGGTGGCGAGGGCTGCGGTCACCGCGCCGTGCGCGTCGAGTTGCCGGCCGAGGGCCTGGGCCTCCAGCGCTGCGCAGGTCATGCCCTGTCCGTAGATCGGGTTGAAGCTGCAGATCGCGTCGCCCAGGGCGAGGTAGCCCGCGGGGTGGGCGGGCAGGTCCTCGAAGTGGCGGCGGCGGTTCGACGGGAAGGTGAACGACACGGCCTCGGTCACCGGCTCGCACCTGTCGATGAGCCCGGCGATGCCGGGGTGGGGCAGGCTGCGGGCGTGCGCGGTGAACGCGTCCGGGTCGCCCACGGCGGGGAAGTCGCCGTGCCAGCCGCCCATCGAGATCAGCCAGCGGTCGTCCTCGATCGGCAGGGCCAGCCCGACCCGGGTCTCGTGCGGCGCGGCGGGCAGCACGAACACCGCGGTGGCGTCGCTCAGGTCGCCGGGTTTGCGCCGGTAGAGGCGTGTGGTGTAGCCGACGCCGATCTTGATCTCGGTGACCGCCGGAGCGGCGAAGCCCAGCTCGGCGAGCCAGCGGTCGGAGCGGCTGCCCCGGCCCGAGGAGTCGACCACCAGCGCGCACGGCAGCGTCTCGCCGCTGTCCAGCACGACCCCGGTGACCACACCGCCCGCGCCCGCCAGCCCGCTGACCGCGACCCCGGCCCGGATCTCGACGTTGCGCAGCGCCGACACGCGGCCGCGCACGGTGTGCTCCAGCAGCGGGCGGCTGAACGACAGCAGGGTGATCCCGGTCGGCGACTTCGCCCAGACGCTGCCGTACCGGTAGAAGATCATCTCGGTGCCCGGCTCGAACGGCACCGCGCCCGCCCCGACCAGCTCGTCCACCAGGCCGTCGAACAGCTCGCCGAGCGCCCGCTGCCCGGCCGCGAGCAGCACCGCGCCGTGGTTGCCCTGCGGCACGCCGCGCCGCGGCGCCGCTGACGGCGGCAGGTGGTCCCGGTCCAGCACGATCACCCGGGCGTACCGGTCGGCCAGCACCCGCGCGGCGCACAGGCCCGCGATGCCGGCGCCGATCACGACCGCGGTGGATCCGGACAGGTTCGGGGCGTTCTCGGTCATCCGTCCATCTTCGACGCAACGCGCCGACATCGCCGACCCGGGTGGCGATTCGCGCGACGGATGTGACGATTTCCCGTCAGCCCTAACGATCAACGTGGATCGATACTAGGGTGCTGGTGTGTCCTCATCCGCCGTGGTGTTGCTGGGCGGGCTGCCGTTCACGCTGCTCGCGGTGCTCTTTTTGGGGCTGCTGGCGCAGGCGCAGTCCCGGCGCGACGGCGTGCGCCCGGGCCGGCTCAGCGCGGCCGAGCGCGCGAAGCTGACCGCCGAGGCCCGCGAGCTGGAGGAGGTCGCGGCGGAGGTGCTCGAGGCGGCCCGCACCGCGGTGCTGCTGGCCGAGCGCACCGCGGCCGAGCTGGCGGCCGCCGAGGCCGAGCGGGACGCCGCCTGGCAGAGCCACCTGGCGGCCGCGCAGGCGCTCGAGGAGGCGGCCGAGGCGCTGCCGCCCGAGCCGGTCGAGGCCACCGTCTCCGCGGAGAACCTGCGCGAGGTCTCCCGCGCCGCGCGGGCCGCCTACAAGCGCGGCGACCTGTCGATGGAGCAGCTGCGCGCGGTGTGGCAGCAGGTCGACGGCTGGGATCAGTCTCGCCAGGACCGCTCGCACGGGCTGTCCCGTCTGCGCGCCGAGGACGCCGAGGCAGCCCGCCTCTACCACGTCGCCGCCTCCCGGGCCCGGCACGCCCGCCGCGCCGCCGAGGTGGCCCGGGTGTCGTCACACGCACTGACCCAGGAAGCTGCCGACGCCGCATACGAGGCCCAGGCGGTGCAGACCGTCCTGCGCGGCAAGCCCTGACCCCTACCCGCCCCGGCAGGCGACGAAACCGCCACGACGATTGAACCGCCCCCACCCCGGGTACCCCTCCCCCATGCGCGACTACGACGAAGTGGTGGAGGTCGTCTACGCCTGGCAGCAGCCCGAACCGGCCGGCGGCGTCCCCGCCCGCGACCTGCCCGACGAACACCTGCTCCGAGAACTGGCAGCCATCCACCGCACCCGCCACGACACCCTGCGCCACGGCTCCGACCAGGCCCTGGCCCACCACACCGCACGCATGATCGAACTAGAGGCCGACTACCTCCGCCGCCACCCCACCCGCGAAATCGCCCCCTCCCGCCTACGCCCCGACCCCACCCCATGATCACGACGATCTTGCGTGAACCGTGCTGACGACACGGGCAAAGCGGTCATAAGGTCAACAGTTCACGCAAGATCGTCGTGATCATGCGGGTGGGGTCGGGGTGGGGCGTGTGGGGTGGGTTACGGGGGGTCGGGGTGGTGGGGGTGGGCGTGAGATTCTTGGGGGCGTGAGTGCGACTTTGATGGTGGGGCGGTACCCCGTTGATCCGCCGGTGGTGCTGGCGCCGATGGCGGGCATCACCAATGTCGCGTTCCGGCAGCTCTGCCGCGAGCAGGGGGCAGGCATCTACGTCTGCGAGATGATCACCACGGTCGCGCTGGCGGTGCGCAACCCGAAGACCGACAAGATGATCGAGTTCGGGCCGGACGAGCACCCCCGCAGCATGCAGCTCTACGGCGTCGACCCGGACATCACCGCCAAGGCCGTGCGGCGGGTGGTCGACGAGAACCTCGCCGATCACATCGACCTCAACTTCGGGTGCAGCGTCAAGAAGATCACGAGCAAGGGCGGCGGCTCCGCGATCCCGTGGAAGCGCCGGCTGTTCGGCTCGATCATCAAGGCCGCCGTCGACGCGGCCGCGCCCGCCGGCATCCCGGTCACCATCAAGATGCGCAAGGGCATCGACGACGACCACCTGACGTACGTCGAGGCGGGCCTGATCGCGCAGGAGGCCGGCGCGAAGTGGGTGGCCCTGCACGCCCGCACCGCCGCACAGCGCTACTCCGGCGAGGCCGACTGGGAGTCCATCGCCACCCTCAAGCAGGCCCTGGACGTGCCGGTGCTCGGCAACGGCGACATCTGGGAGGCCGACGACGCGCTGCGCATGGTGGCCGAGACCGGCTGCGACGGCGTCGTGGTGGGCCGGGGCTGCCTGGGCCGGCCGTGGCTGTTCGCCGACCTGGCCGCCGCGTTCGCCGGCCGGCCCGAGCGGGTCATGCCCGACCTGGGCGAGGTCGCGCAGGTCATGCGCCGCCACGCCGAGCTGCTGGCGCACTGGTGGGGCGCCGAGCGCGAGGCCGTCACGGACTTCCGCAAGCATGTCGCCTGGTATCTCAAGGGCTTCCCGGTGGGCTCGGAGCTGCGCCGGTCGATGGCCATGGCGTCGTCGCTGATGGAGCTGGACGACCTGCTCGGCAAGCTGGACCACGACGCGCCCTTCCCGGTGGCGAACCTGGGCCAGCCGCGCGGGCGCACCAACTCCCCCGCCAAGGTGGTGCTCCCCTACGGCTGGCTCGACGACCGCGACTCCGAGACCGTCCCCGAGGACGCCGAACACGACGACTCCGGCGGCTGACCGCCCCCGCCCCACCTCGCGCAACGAGCATGATCGCTGTTTGGCGCCATGATCTGCGGTCAAACCACGGATCATGGCGCCAAACAGCGATCATGGCGCGCAAGCCGACCAACGGTCAGCGGCCCAAACTGCCGACCAGAGCCCGGGTGTACGACGCCCGCACCCGCGCGATCAGCACGAACACCACCAGCAGTGCACCGGACAGGTACGCATTCGACGCCGCCCCGGGCAGCACGAACAGGTTCATGACGGTCGCCCCGGTCATCAGCCCGACCAGCCCGATCGCCGCCGCCCCCGACAGCCGCGGGATCAGCAGCCCCACGCCGCCGGCCAGCTCGCAGGCCCCGACGAACCAGATGAACCAGGTCCCCAGCCCCGCCTCCCCGAAGCTCGCCGGGGCCTCGAAGCCGGGCAGATACTTGGGCGCCGACACGGTGATGAAGAACAGCCCGAGCAGCACCTGCCCGGTCCACGTGACGATGTGGACGGCGCGGCGGGGGCGGACGGCGGGGGCGGCGTACGTGGTCATGGCGGGTTCCCTTCCCGAAGTGATGTCATCGCGTTCATCCGTGTAGACGGACGCCACGCGCGGAACTCATCGGTCGGGACGGAACGGATTCGCCGGGTCACCGCCCCCGCGCGGCGAAATGCTCGACGATGCCCTGCAGCAGGCGGGTGTCGAAGGGCAGCGCGGCGCAGCTGTCCACCGCGGCGTCGCGGTGCTGCTCCATGAGCCGCCGCGCCTGCGCGAGCCCGTACACCCGGACCAGGTTGGCCTTGCCCACGTCATTGCCGGAGTCCTTGCCGAGCTGCTCGCTGGACGCGGTCGCGTCGAGGATGTCGTCGCGGGCCTGGAAGACGATGCCCGCGTGGTCGGCATACCGGGTGACCAGCTCGATCTCGACGCGCGGCCGGTCCAGCAGCATCAGCAGCGGCACCAGCGCGGCCTCGACCATCGTCGACGTCTTCAGCCGGTACATCTCCAGGATGTCCTCACCGGTGACCGGCGACGCGTCACGGGCGTAGCGCAGGTCCAGGTACTGGCCGCGGCACAGCCGCTGCGGGCCCAGCACCGTGCCGACGTACGCGACGACGTCGGTGACCCGGTGCGCCGGGTAGTGCCGGTCGAGCCGGGCCAGCATGCCGAACCCGGAGGACAGCATGGAGATCGCGGCGAGCTGCACGCTGCCCTCGTCGAACACGGTGTGCGCGGCCGGGCGGCCCCGGCGCAGCGTGGCGTCGTCCTGCGCGGGCAGGTCGTCGAAGATCAGGCTGGCGGTGTGGAACAGCTCGATCGCGCCGAGCAGCGACTCGGGCATGTCGCCGCGCACGCCGAGCCCTTCGGCCAGCATCAGCGTCAGCGCGGGCCGCAGCCGCTTGGCGGGTCCGTCCATCGTGTACGCCAGGATCGGGGCCAGCTCAGCCGCGTTGACCTCGGCGTGGCAGTTGTGCACGATCTCGTTGATGCGCGGCAGCCGGTCGAGCACGAACGTGCGCGCGTCGACACTGTTCGGGTCGCGGCGGCCCATCACCGCGGCCGCCTCCCGCTTGAGGCGCAGGTCGGCGGTGGTCAGCTGGGGCAGCACCCGCCGCGGCACCCCGGCCGCCGTACGCAGGAATCCGGCGATCTCCGGGGTGACCGGGTACTGGTCGAGCAGCCGCAGCGTGCCCTGCGGGTCGGCGCACAGGTGGGTGGCCAGCTTGATCGCGCCGACGCCGGTCAGCGCCTCGCGGGCCACCGGATCACCGCCGTACACCTGCTCGACGACGTACGCGTCATAGGCGAACAGGTCGAGCAGCGGGTTCGTGCGGCCGTCGCCGGGATGGGTGAACGGCGTCATCCGCCCGGCCTGGCGGTCCTCCTCGCGGTCGACGAGATCGTCCTTGAACTGGCTCAGGAAGATCGTGTTGAGGCAGCGGGCGTAGAAGCCGTCGTCGAGGCGGCGCCGGCCGAGGATGTTGGCCACCACCCGGCTCAGCCCGGCCTTGAGGAAGATGTCCGGGTACGCCGCCTCCAGCCCGCCGTCGCGCAGCTCGTCCGGGCGGCGGGCCGCGTCGCGGTGCTGGGCCAGGTACATCGACTCGGCCGCGTGGTAGAGGTGCCGGTGCGTGCCGAACGGGTAGACCTGCAGCGCGATGCCGTACAGGTCGTGCATCTCCTCGGCGAGCGGATGGTCGGGGACCTCGGCGGGATCGATCGTGCCGCCCGTGGACAGGCCGCGCAGGATCAGCCGGTGCAGCCGGTCCCGCTCGCGGGGCAGCATGTGCTCGCCGGGCAGGTCCTGGAAGCTGTCGTCGATGACGGCGTACGCGGCCCCGTACGCGTACGCGCCGGGCAGGATCCGGGTGAGGTGTTCGCGCACCGCGGCCCGGCCCGCGTCACGGGTGTCGTACCCCCCGATGGCCAGCACCCCCACCAGCGTGCGGACCACCTTGCCCATCGCTCCCGCCTGCACCACCGTCTCCGGCAGCGTGCGGTGCAGCCGGTCCAGCCGCTCGGCCAGCCAGCGCGTCTCGGGGACCCCGCGCAGCGTCGGGAAGCGCCGCTCCAGCGACTCCACCACCCCGGCGACGCCCCGCCCGCGCTCGATGCCCTCGACGACCTCGCGCACCGTGCGGGCGTGCGCCCGCGCCAGCACCTCGCCCCGGGCGACGTCGGCCGGGTCGGGCACCTCGCTGAGGTTGTACACCCCGAAGTAGTTCAGCTCCAGCAGCGCCTGCTCGCGCAGCTCCCGCCGCCGCCGCGGCGGGTGGACCCCACGCAGCAGCGCGGCCGCCGGCGTGTGCCGCCCGGCGATCGCCCTGAGCTGCGCGGTGTACTGCTCCACATGCGACCCGACCGCCGCCGGGTTCCCGTCCCGCCAGCGGGCGTAGTGCGCCAGCGTGTGCCGCACACCCTCCTCGAGCCTGCCGTGCTCGAGATCCTCCTGCCGGAACGGAAACGGCTCCAGCAACTCCGCGACGACACTCATGAGGCCGACCACCTCCCCGCGGACCCAGACGACCCCGCCACCCCATGATCCCACCCCCGCGCCAACCCCCGCCCGGACAGAAGGAAAGGCATCTTCTTAACGCTCCGCGTTGTAGAAGGCGCCCTTCCAAACGCGACAGAGGCGCTGCGTGCGCGACCGGCGGCTTACTGACTCAGAGCGGGGTGAGGAGGGTGGCCAGGTCGGTGGGGCGGCTGAGCATGGGCCAGTGGCCGGTGGGGAGTTCGAGGACGTCGGGGCCGGCGAGCAGGGCGAAGTAGGGGTGGCCGGCCGCGATCATCTCGTGCACCTGGGCGGCGGGGAACATGCAGGTGATGAGTGCGGACGGGACCGAGGAGAAGTCCGGGTGGTAGTGGACGGGCTGCCGGGCCGAGGCGAACGGGTGCGGGGTGGCGCGTTCGCGCAGCAGGGCGAGCCGGTCGGCGTCGAGGCCGGCCAGGGACGGGTCGTCCGGGTCCGGCAGGAACGGCGGCACGGAGGCCAGGAAGCCGTCGCCGATCTCGGCGAGGATGCGCTCCTGCTGCTCGGGCGGATTCGTGTCGAACTGCGACGTGCCCTCGGGCAGCGCGCCACTGTCGACGTACACCACCCGGCGCAGCCGCGCGGCCAGCAGTCCCGCCGCGACGGACACCACCATGCCGCCGTAACTGTGCCCGACCAGCACCACGTCCCGCAGATCCGCGCCCTCGACCAGCGCGACGACGTCGGCGACGTGGGTGTCCAGATCGGTCTGCGGCGTGGCCTCGGCGGCCCGCTCCGCGACCCCGGAAAGCGTCACCGGCCGCGGATCGTGGCCCGCCTCCGCCAGCCGCGATGCCACGTCCTGCCAGGCCCATGCCCCGAGCCACATGCCCGGCACGAGTACGAATGTCGTCATGCCCGCCACGCTAGGCCGACGCACCGACACGGCACGGTGCTGCACGCGGCCGGCCTGCCGGCGCGCAGCCGCCACGGCCGCGCGGTGCTCTACGTGGCGACCGCGGCGGGTCACACCCTGCTCGACGCCGGGACCGCCTTGCTCTGATCTGCCAGGATGTCCGCCATGCACCCCCGACCGAACTTCACCGTCGTCCTGCGCGGCTTCGACCGCACCGAGGTCGACGCCCTGCTCGACAAGGTGAGCCGCGGCGAGCTGAACCTCGCCGGCGGCACCGTGTTCGACTTCACCGTCGTCCTGCGCGGATATGACCGCGAGCAGGTGAACGCCTACCTGGGCCGCCTGGCGGCGCTGGACGCGGCCGACGGTCCCTGAGCCTTCAGAAGGCGCGGGCGTACTGGTCCGGCCAGTGCGGCTGGCCGCCGAGCTTGGCCAGCGCCCGGCGCGGCCAGTACGGGTCGCGCAGCAGCTCCCGCCCGATCAGCACCAGGTCGGCCTGGCCGTCGGCGACGATGCGCTCGGCCTGCTCCGGTTCGGTGATCAGGCCGACCGCACCGGTGGGCACCCCGGCGTCACGGCGCACCTGCTCGGCCAGCGGGGCCTGGTAACCGGGGCCGATCGGGATGTCGGCGTGCGGGACGGCTCCGCCCGAGGAGCAGTCGATCAGGTCGACCCCGGCCTCGACCAGCTCGCTGGCCAGGGCGACGGTGTCGGTGACGGCCCAGCCGCCGTCGGTCCAGTCGGTCGCGGAGACCCGGGCCAGCACCGGCACGTCGGGGCCGACGGCGTCGCGCACCGCCGTCGCGACCGCCACGGCCAGGCGCGTGCGCCCGGCGCGGTCGCCGCCCCAGCCGTCGGTGCGGTGGTTGGTCAGCGGCGAGTAGAACTCGTGCAGCAGGTAGCCGTGCGCCGCGTGGATCTCCACGGCCCGGAAGCCGGCGTCGATCGCGTATACCGCGGCCTGCGCGAACGCGGCGATCACCGCGGCGATGCCGGCCTCGTCGAGGGCCCGGGGCGCACGGTACGCCGGCATGAACGGCTCGGTGCCGGGCCCGGTCGGCTGCCAGCCGCCGTCG
This sequence comes from Catellatospora chokoriensis, assembly GCF_011297315.1. Classification (NCBI taxonomy): domain Bacteria; kingdom Bacillati; phylum Actinomycetota; class Actinomycetes; order Micromonosporales; family Micromonosporaceae; genus Catellatospora; species Catellatospora chokoriensis. Next base: position 100,664 of record NZ_JAAOTI010000015.1, on the reverse strand, counting down.
GTGTCGGGGACCCCGCCCCGCTCCTGCGCGAACGGCCAGTACGTGGACGCCTTGAACCCGGCGTGGGCGAGCTGGATCGCGGGCACCGCCCCCTGCGCGGTCACGAACGCCGTCACCGGCCGCCAGGCGTCCACATGCGCCGGGGACCAGATGCCGGCGTCGCGCGGCGAGATCCGGCCCTCCGGCAGCACGGCGCTGGCCTCGGCGATGACCAGCCCGGCCCCGCCGACCGCGCGGGCGCCCAGATGGGTCAGGTGCCAGTCGGTGGGCAGGCCGTCCGGCCCGGCCGAGTACTGGCACATCGGCGACATCGCGATGCGGTTGGGCAGCGTCACGCCGCGCAGTTCGAGGGGCTGGCCGAGTACGGTCACGGCGCAACAGTACGGCCGGGCGCGGGCGTCGTCCTGTGACGCGGATCGCACCCCGGCCGGACTCGGCTCCGCACAGGGTGAAGGGCCGGGGAGACCATGGTCTTCCCGGCCCTTCGGCTTCCTGCGTGGCGTCCTACGAGAAGATGCTCACGCCACCCGGTCCGACCAGCAGACCGATCACGATCAGCACGATGCCCCACAGGATCTGGCGTCGTGCCAGCGAGACGATCCCGGAAACGACCAGGACCACGGCGAGGATCCACAGTAAAAGCTCCATGGTTCCTACCTGCCCCACGAACTCGGTGACGAAACCGCTACTGTCCGTTGCTGACTAGTCCTCCGCCAGCATGCGCTCGCGCAACTGCGCGAGGCACCGGCTGAGCAGGCGCGACACGTGCATCTGGGAGACCCCGATCTGCTCCGCGATCTGGGCCTGGTTGCGGCCCTGGACGAAGCGCAGCATGAGGATCTTCTGCTCGCGTTCCGGCAGCTCCTTGACGTACTGCCGGACCGCGTGCACGTCCGGAATGGACTCCAGCACGGTGTCGGTCTCGCCGATCAGCTCGCCGAGCTCCACATCGCCGTCCTCGCCGCTCACCGCGACGTTGAGGGAGTTGATGCGGTACGCCTGCGCGCAGTGCATCCCGGCCACCACGTCTTCGACGGTGACGTTGAGATGCGCGGCGAGGTCGTCGGCGGTCGGCCACCGGCCGAGGTCCTGGCAGAGCTGCGGGGACACCCGGTTGATGTCCAGGTACAGCTCCTGCATGCGGCGACTGACCCGCATGCTCCAGCCCCGGTCACGGAAGTAGCGCTTGAGTTCGCCGACGATCGTCGGCACCGCGAAGTGCACGAAAGCACTGCCGCGGGTGGGGTCGAAACGGTCCACGGCCTGGATCAGGCCGATGGTCGCCACCTGCACGAGGTCGTCGCCGTCCACGCCGCGATGGCGGAAGCGGCGGGCCAGGCGTTCGGCCAGCGGCAGCCAGGCGCAGATGGCCTCCTGCCGCACGTCCTCATGTGCGGGGTCTTGCTCGCTCAGCTCTCCGAGACGGCGCAGCAGCACATCGCCGGCAGTCGCGTCGAGGGTGTCGGTCAGGGACGAGGGGGACGCGGACACGACAGTCTCGCGAACCAGTGTTGCAGTCATTGCAGGCCTCCGGCGCAGTGAACCGCGTGTGTTCCGGAGCGACGGGGGTCGTCCTCGGACACGGTTCGCCTGTGACGGACACAGCACCCGTTTCTTGAGCGCTGATCGACGGCTTGGCAGCCGACTCGGCAAGCCGAGCACTGCCGACCATACAAGAGACTGACCAAAAGTACTAGTGGGGTGTCCGCCCTTCGCCCGGTCGAGCAGCGCGGGCCGACCGGTTCCGAGCTCCGTGCAACACTTCCGGCCCGAATCGCGTCCTGGGCCGGAAGGGAGAGCAGATGAGCGACGAGACCGCCTTCGCCGACTTCGTGCGACAACGCGGCGCGGCCCTCTACCGGTACGGCTACCTGCTGACCGGCAGCCACCACGACGCCGACGACCTCGTGCAGGAGGCGCTGATCCGGCTGCGGGGCAAATGGCAGCGGCTGCACACCGACGACCCGATCGGCTATGTACGCACCACGATGGCACGCCTGCACGTGAGCTTCTGGCGGCGGCGCAAGAACCGGGAGCGCCCGGCCGCATCGCTGCCCGAGGTCGCCGTGGACGACCCGGGACTGGCCTCGGTCGACGCGGAGGCGACCCAGGCCGACGCGCTGTGGGCCGCGCTGGCCACCCTGCCGCCCCGCCAGCGCGCGGTGCTGGTGCTGCGCTTCTACGAGCAGCTGACCGACGCGGAGATCGCCGAGACGCTGCACCTCACCCGCGGCACCATCCGCGGCCACGCCTCGCGTGGCCTGGAGAAACTGCGCTCCTCACACGCCGTCCACCACCTGGCGGGAGTCCTGTCATGACCGACCTCGACCTGCCCGATGCCCTGCGACGCCGCGCCGCACAGGCCGTCGCGCCGCCCGACAACCTCGCGGGGATCGTGGAAGGCCGATACCGCGGGCGCCGCCGACGCCGGATCGGCGCGTCGGTGCTCGCCACGGTGGGCGCCCTCGCCGCGCTGACCACCGCCATGGCCCACCTCGGCGGCGGGCGACCCGACCCCGCGGCGACGCCGTCTCCCAGCCCCGCGGTGGCGCAGATCATGCCGCCCGGCGGCGGCCCCTTTCCGTCGGCAGCCGAACTGTGGCCGGAGATCGACATCACGCTGCCGGCGCAGACGCCGCACGACAGCGCCGTGGACGTGATCAAGAGCATCGATGCCACCCACGTGCTGGTGTCGACGCTGGAGCCGCCGGGCTTCTACTCGTACGACGTCGTGCGCCGGACATTCCAGCAACTGCCGTTCGAGCACCTCGACGGAAACGGCCTGCGGGTCACGCCGAACTACATCTACCACGCGGTGCGCCGCCCGAAGCCTGTGCTCCAGGTCTACCGCCTGCCCGTCCACGGTGGCACCGTCGAGCAGGTGGCCGCCGATCTTCCCTATGACCGCTTCGCGCGCTGGTACGCGACCGATGACGCGGTGTACGGCTCCGGCCCGACAGGCGACGGCTCCTGGACGTACGACATCGCCACCGGACGGACGACAGCCGTCGCGGGGGTCACCGTCTCCGGCGACCCAGGACAGTCCGTCTGGCGTGCGGAGCGGGCGGATCAGCCGCGGGCCGGTACCGGCCGAGGCTTCAACCCCCCGCCGACGCTGGCCCTCCACAACATCGTCACCGGTGAACGGCGCGACGTCGCGCAGCCCCCGGGCGTGACGGAGATGGAGTGTTCGCCCCAGTTGTGCGTGTACCTGGACCCGTTGTCACCGAAGGCGCCCAAGCGGTACTACGTCCAGCGCCTGGACGGCAGCGGCCGGACGGCGCTTCCGTTCGCGAACGGGCTGGGAATCCGGGCCTTCCCCATCGGGCCGCTCGGACTCTTCCTCGTCGGCGGCCACCTCTACGATCCGGCCACCGGCCGCGCGGGTTCGGTCGGAGCCGACCGGCTCGCCTGCGGCATGGGGTACGACGGCGTCCGGATCGAGTGGCTTCCGGACCAGAATTCGCCTTGCCGCGAACACGTCATCTGGCTGATCGACCGCATCCGCTGAGGTTCGCCGCGTCCTGACAGGGAGAGGCGGGTGCCCTGGGCCCTCTCGTGCCCGGGGCGCCCGTCGCACCGCCCGCATCACGTTCAGAAAGCGAAGCCCGAGGTGACGGCCCGATGATCGGTGCCGGGGGTCCGCAGCACCCCGGCCTGCGTCGCGGTCAGTCCCCGGTACAGCACGTGGTCGGGCCGCATCACCGGCAGCGAGGACGGCCACGTGAAGCCCCAGCCCCAGCCCGCCTCGGCCTGCGCGTCGCTCAGCAGCGCCGACAGCGGCGCGATGGCCCGGTCGGTGGCCGCGGTGTTGAGGTCGCCCAGCACCAGCACCCGCTGCGCCTCGTCCGCCCGGACCGCCTGGGCCAGCATGTCGATGGTGTGGTCACGGGTCGCCGTGTCGTTGATCCGCGCCGAGCCGAGGTGCACGACGTACACCGCGACCTCGCCCTGCGGGGTATTCACCAGCGCGCGCAGGGCTCGGGTCCACTCCAGACCGGTGTCGACGCCGGCGACGTCCACGATCGGATACTTGCTGAGCAGGCCCACCGTCGACCGGACCGCGTGGTGCGGGTAGGTCTTGGCCAACTGCTCGGCGACCGTCTCGATGGTGCCGCCGGCGGCCTCCTGCAGCGCGATCAGGTCGGGGCCGCCCTCGGCCAGTGCCCGCACCGTGGTCTGCGGGTCGGGGTTGTCGGCGTACAGGTTCTGGGTGACCACCCGCAGCTGGACGTCGCCGCCCGGGGGCGGCAGCAGGGCTCGGCCGAACAGCGCCGCCCAGATGATCGCGGGCAGCAGCACCGCCAGCAGTGCCCTGCCCGAGCGGGCCAGCAGCGCGGCGACGGCCAGCACCGGCACGGCCAGGCCGAACAGCGGGGCGATGGTGTCGAGCACGCTGCCGATGCCGTGCACATTGGGGACGAGCCGGTGACCCGCGAGCACAGCCGCCAGCAGCAGGGCGGCCGCGATGACCAGCCCTGCCCGCCACGCCGGGCGCCGGGGCGGCGGCTGGGCCGGGCCTCCGGGCGTCTTCTTCAGCTCGATGGTGGTCACTGTCCGTATGTTACCGGGGAGGACCCGAATCAAACTCGGCAAACGTCGCACTACCCGTGTGTGAAGTCCCCCGAACCACCGGTTCGGGGGACTTCACACACGTCAACCGCGTTCAGCAGCCGGGCAGGCGCTCGCTCAGGTAGCCCTCCACCTGGTCCAGCGAGACGCGCTCCTGGACCATCGAATCACGATCACGTACGGTCACCGCGTTGTCTTCCAAGGTGTCGAAGTCGACGGTGACGCAGTACGGCGTGCCGATCTCGTCCTGGCGGCGGTAGCGGCGGCCGATCGCCTGGGCGTCGTCGAAGTCCACCACCCAGCGCTTGCGCAGGTCCGCGGCCAGGCCACGAGCCTTCGGCGAGAGCTGCTCGTTGCGCGACAGCGGGAGCACGGCCACCTTCACCGGGGCCAGGCGCTTGTCGAAGCGCATCACGGTGCGCTTGTCCACGCCGCCCTTGGTGTTGGGCGCCTCGTCCTCGTCGTACGCCTCCAACATGAACGCCAGCACGGCGCGGGTCAGACCCGCCGCCGGCTCGATGACGTACGGCACCCAGCGCTCGTTCTTCTCCTGGTCGAAGTACGACAGGTCGGTGCCCGAGTGCTTGCCGTGCGTGGTCAGGTCGAAGTCGGTGCGGTTGGCGATGCCCTCCAGCTCGGAGAACTCGGTGCCGCCGAACCGGAAGCGGTACTCGATGTCGACCGTGCGCTTGGAGTAGTGCGACAGCTTCTCCTGCGGGTGCTCGAAGAAGCGCAGGTTCTCCGCGGAGATGCCCAGGTCGAGGTACCAGTTCCAGCGCTCGTTCAGCCAGTACTCGTGCCAGGTCTCGTCGGTGCCGGGCTCGACGAAGAACTCCATCTCCATCTGCTCGAACTCCCGCGTACGGAAGATGAAGTTGCCCGGGGTGATCTCGTTGCGGAAGCTCTTGCCGACCTGCGCGATGCCGAACGGCGGCTTCTTGCGGGCCGTGGTCGCGACGTTGGCGTAGTTCACGAAGATGCCCTGCGCCGTCTCCGGCCGCAGGTAGTGCACGCCCTCGGCGCTCTCGACCGGGCCGAGGAAGGTCTTCATCAGGCCGTTGAACATCCGCGGCTCGGTGAAGGTGCCCTTGTTGCCGCAGTTGGGGCAGTTCAGCTCGGACAGCACGAAGGTGGCGCCGGGCTTCTTCTCCAGGAACGCCTCCTCCAGGTGGTCGGCCCGGAAGCGCTTGTGGCAGCTGGTGCACTCGGTGAGCGGGTCGACGAACGCCTCGATGTGGCCGGAGGCCTCCCACACCTGGCGGGCCAGGATCACCGCGGAGTCCAGGCCGACGATGTCGTCGCGCTGCTGGACCATCGTCTTCCACCACTGCCGGCGGACGTTGTCCTTGAGCTCCACGCCCAGCGGACCGTAGTCCCAGGCCGAACGGGTGCCACCGTAGATCTCACTCGACGGGTAGACGAAGCCCCGGCGCTTGGCCAGGCTGACGACGGAGTCGATGCGGTCCGCGGGCATGATCAGGTCTCCATTCCGTTGGAGGTTGCCGCCGGCTGGCTGTCGGCGGAGGTCGGCGGAAGATCCGCACGACGTGGATACGGTACGGGCCACCTCTGGTCACCCGCATTCGGTTAAACGCTACTGCACACGCAACGTGGTGAGCCCGCCGGTGCGCCGCGCCGGGACCCGGGTGTGGGCGGCTACTCCCGCCCGCAGACTTCCAGGTCGGTGGTCTTCGGGTCCTGGGCGAGGCGGTAGACGACCCGCTCGGTGTCGCCGTCGGTGTAGCGCTCGGTCACCGGCAGGGTGATCCCCGAGGTCCCCTGCAGCTCGACCTCGCCCAGCTCGTACGACTGGATCCGGTCCGGCCGGGACTCCTCCCGGCTGGTGAAGCGCGCCAGGTCCAGCCGCCGCTGCTCGTCCTCGCAGAGCAGCTCGTACGCCTTGTCGTACTTCTTGGCCTGCAGCGCGTCGAGGTAGGAACCCACCGCGACGTGGGCCCGCTCGTTGATCGCCTGCACCCCGGTGACGCCCAGGCCGACCCCGGCCACCAGGCCGCCGCCGCAGCACAGTGCCACCAGCCCGCCCGCAATGCCGAGCGCCCAGCCCAGCCGCGTTCCGCCGCCTTCGGCAGGCGCGGCCGGGAACGGCGGCGCGGCGCCCGGACCGGGCGGCACGGGCGAGGGCGCGGGCGCGTGGGTCATGGCCGCGATCATATTGCGTACACCCCACCCGCCGCCGCCGTGCCCGAAACCCGACCTCGGCCTCCCCGGCCGGCGCGGCTCACGCCCGGTCGCTGGCCCTGGTCTGCACCTCGCCGCCCGGCTCGGCCTCGGCCAGGGTCTCGAACGCGCACGGCTCCATCAGCGATTCGGCCAGCAGGGGCGTCGCCGTCATCTTCACGTCGAAACCGCCCAGCGCGCGCCGGTAGGCCCCCACGCTCTCCCACTCGGTGAGCAGGCACCAGTGCTCCGGCTCGTCCAGCGACCGGGTCAGCTCCCCGCGCAGGTAGCCGGGGCGGGCCGCGAGGGCGGCGAGCGCCGCGTGGGCGCGCTCGACGAACGCCTCCTCGTTGGCGGCGATCACGAATCGATTGAGCATCAGCACCTCACTACAGTAAGGAGGGGCACCTTCTTATCGTTTTACGGGGTAAAGGGTGCCCTTCTTAACGCCAGTCGGAGAGGACCGCAGCTGTGCCCCAGGACGTCGCGAACAACCCGCTGCTGCGCCGGCTGGCCCGGATCCCGAAGGGCACCGCGCTGCTGGGCACACTGGCCCTGCTCCTGGTGGCCGTGCTGCTGCCGAACCCGTACGGCGGCATCCTCCTGCTGGCGCTGGCCGCTGCCCTGGCCGCGCTGCTGGTGACCACCTGGCCGGTGCAGCCCCCGGCGACCCGGGCCCTGCGCGTGGTCGTGCTCACCCTGCTCACCGCCGCCGCCCTGACCCGCCTGTTCTGACCCGCGGGAGGGATATGCACCTATGCGTTTTTGACAATCGTTCTCATTTTCAGGGAGAGTTGACGCCATGCTGAGCCGATCTCTCCAGCGTGCCGCCGTCGCCGGCGTCGCCGCGCTGCTGGCCTTGGGCACCCTCACCGCCTGTTCCGACTCCCCCGCCGACACCTCCGGCCGATTCGACGTCGTCACCGGCTTCTACCCCCTGCAGTTCGTCTCCGAGAAGGTCGGCGGCCCCGACGTGCACGTGGTCGACCTGGCCCAGCCGGGCGCCGAGCCGCACGACATGGAGCTGTCCCCGGCCCAGGTCGCGCAGGTCGCGAACGCGGGACTGGTGATCTACCTGAAGGGCTTCCAGCCGCAGCTCGACGAGGCCGTCGCGCAGAACGCCGCCGATCGCGCGTTCGACGTGGCCACGGTCACCCCGCTCGTCAGCGGCCCCAACCACGAGGGCGCGAACGAGGAGGGCGGCAGCGCCCCCGACCCGCACGTCTGGCTCGACCCGACCCGCCTGGCCGCGATCGCCGGCAGCGTCTCGCACCAGCTGGCCGAACGCGACCCGGCGCACGCGGCGGCCTACGCCGAGCGCGGCGACGCCCTGGTCGCCGAGCTGAACAAGCTGGACGCCGAGTTCACCGCCGGGCTGGCGAACTGCCAACGGCACGAGATCGTGACCAGCCACGCCGCGTTCGGCTACCTCGCCGACCGGTACAAGCTCAAGCAGATCGCGCTGTCCGGGCTGACCCCGGACACCGAGCCCACCCCGCAGCAGGTCGCGGCCGTCGCCGCCGAGGCGCGCAAGTACGGTGCGACCACGATCTTCTTCGAGACGCTCGTGTCGCCGAAGGTCGCGCAGACACTGGCCGAGCAGGTCGGCGCGAAGACCGCCGTGCTCGACCCGTTGGAAGGGCTCGCCGAGGGCGGGACGGGTGACTACTTCTCGGTCATGCGGACCAATCTCGCGACGCTGCGTGCCGCGTTGGGCTGTTCATGAGCCGGTGCGCCGAGCCGGTCATCGCCGCCGACGAGCAGGACGAGGAGAAGGCGTGAACCCCCCGGTTCTCGAGATCAAGCATGGTGCGGTCGCCTACGACCGGCCCGTGCTGCGCGACGTCAATCTGACCGTACGCAGCGGTGAGGTGGTCGCCGTGCTGGGCGCCAACGGCAGCGGCAAGTCCACGATGATCCGGGCCGGGCTCGGCCTGGTCCCGCTGGCCGAGGGCCAGGTGGAGCTGTTCGGCGTCGCACTGCGGCGCTTCCGGAACTGGCAGCGCATCGGGTACGTGCCGCAGCGGCTCGGCGCGGGCGGCGGCGTGCCCGCCACCGTCGGCGAGGTGGTCTCCTCCGGCCGGCTGGCCCGGCGCGGCTTCCCCGGGCTGCTGCGCGCCGGTGACCGGCAGGCCGTCGCGAAGGCGCTGGCCGCGGTCGACCTGACCGACCGGGTGCACGACCCGGTCGCCTCCCTGTCCGGCGGCCAGCAGCAGCGCACCCTGATCGCGCGGGCCCTGGCCGGTGAGCCGGACCTGCTGGTGCTCGACGAGCCCACCGCGGGCGTGGACGCCAAGTCGCAGGAGGCGTTCGCACAGGCGCTGCGCGACTTCGTCCGGCACGGCGGCACGGTGCTGCTGGTCGCGCACGAGCTGGGCCCGCTGCAACCCGTCATCACCCGCGCGGTGGTGGTGCACGACGGGGTCATCGCGCACGACGGCGCGGTGCCGCACCCGGCCGGCCACCACGCCGAACCCGGCCACGACCACGTGCACCCGCACGCCCCGCAGGACCCGCCGAGCATCTGGGGACGCGAATGAACGTGAACCTCATCGAGATCATGTCGCTGCCGTTCATGCAGCGGGCGCTGCTGGGCGCCCTCATCACCGGCCTGATCGCGCCCTCTCTCGGCATCTACCTGGTGCAGCGGCGGATGTCGCTGATCGGCGACGGCATCGGCCACATCGCGCTGACCGGTGTCGGCGTCGGCCTGCTCACCGGCACGTCCCCGGTGCTCACCGCGATCATCGTGTCCGCCCTGGGCGCGGTCGCCGTCGAGCTGATCCGCGAACGCGGCCGCACCTCGGGCGACATCGCGCTGGCGATCCTGTTCTACGGCGGCATCGCGGGCGGCGTCTTCCTGGTCGGGCTCGCCCCCGGCAAGGGCAGCGCCAACCTGACGTCGTACCTGTTCGGCTCGCTGCTCACCACGTCCGCCACGGACCTGATCACGATCGCGATCCTCGGCGCGTGCGTGCTCGCGGTCACCGTCGGGCTGCGGCCCTGGCTGTTCGCGATCTGCCAGGACGAGGAGTACGCCAAGGTCTCCGGCCTGCCGGTGCGCGCGCTGAACCTGCTGCTGGCCGTCATGACCGCGGTGACCGTCACCGTCGCCATGCGCTCGGTCGGCCTGCTGCTGGTCAGCGCGCTGATGGTGGTGCCCGTCGCGGCCGCGCAGCTGGTCTCCCGCGGCTTCGGCGGCACCATGACGCTGGCCATGCTCGGCGGAGTGATCAGCGCCGGGGCCGGGATACTCGTGTCCGCCGGCTACGACACCGCGCCCGGCGCGACCATCGTGCTCGCCGCCATCGCACTGTTCATCCTGGTCGCGGTCGTGGGCACGGCGCTGCGCCGGCGGCGGCGCGCGGACACCGGCGCCGCGGCGGTCTGCGATCCGCCCGAGTGCGTCCTCGACTCATGATTGGGTATGCACCGACGCGCGGGGCTACGGTGGTCGATGTGAGCCAGACGCAGTCCTACGTCCGCGCCGGAGAGCTGCTGCGGGCACTCGCCGCGCCGGTGCGGATCGCGATCGTGACCGAGCTGGCGACGAACGGCGAACGCCACGTGCACGAGCTGGTGGAACGACTGCGGGTGGCCCAGCCGCTGGTCTCCCAGCACCTGCGGGTGCTCCGGGCGGCCGGGGTGGTCCGCGCCGAACGGCACGGCCGCGAGATCGCATACTCCTTGGTGGACGAGCACGTCGCGCACATCGTGGCCGACGCCGTCACCCACGCCGCGGAGCAGCGCCCGTGACCGAAGTCTTCGAGGAGAAAGCATGACGAGCCCACAGGGCACCGCGGCCCGGAACACGCGGCAGCGTTCTGCCGTGGCGACGCTGCTGTCCGAGGTGGAGGGCTTCCACAGCGCGCAGGAGCTGCACGCCATGCTGCGCGATCGGGGCGAGCGGGTCGGCCTGACGACCGTGTACCGCACGCTGCAGGCGCTGGCCGACGCCGGGGACATCGACGTGATGCGCCCGCCGGGCGGCGAGCAGCTGTTCCGGCGCTGCTCCAACGGCCACCACCACCATCTGGTGTGCCGCACCTGCGGGCGTACCGTCGAGGTGGCCGGACCGGCCGTGGAGTCGTGGGCGGACCGGGTCGCGGCGCAGCACGGGTTCGTCGACGTCAGCCATACGCTGGAGATCTTCGGCACCTGCCAGGGCTGCGCGACGACACGGGCCTGACGCGGGGCGTTTATCGATCGCCCCGGTCGATCAGAATGCTGTCATGAAGCTCTATGCGGAGAAGCCGTGGCGGTTCACCCGGCAGATCATCGCCGATGTCACCGCCCTGGTGTGGAGCGCGATCTGGATCTGGGCCGCGATCACGCTGTACGACCTGGTCCAGAAGCTGGCGGTGCCCGGCCAGAAGCTGGAGAGCGCCGGCACCAACCTGGCCGCCGACATGGCGGAGGCGCAGGCGCGCGCCGGGCGCATCCCGCTGGTCGGTGACGAGGTGGGCGCCCCGTTCGGCAGCGCCGCCAACGCCGCGAACTCCATCGCCGAGGCCGGGCGCGACCAGCAGGACGCCATCGCGAACCTGGCGACGGTGCTGGCCTGGCTGACCGCGGGCATACCGGTGCTGATGGCGCTGGCGCTGTGGCTGCCACTGCGACTGTCGTGGATCCGGGCGGCCAGCGTCGCGGCGAAGGTGCGCCGGTATCCGGGTGGGGGCGAGCTGCTGGCGCTGCGGGCGCTGGCCACCGCGCCGCTGCGGCGGCTCGCTTCGCTGGACAGCGGCGTCGTCGCGGGCTGGCGGACCGGCGACCCGGAGGCGATCGAGCAGCTGGCCGCCCTGGAGCTACGCCGCCTCGGCCTGCGCGGCAGCCCACGCCGCTGACCCGGCTCGGCTCGGCGCGGCGCGGCACGTGGGGATGATCGCTGTCTGTGGTCAGAAAGTGTGGTCAGACCGCATGTTCTGACCGTAGACAGCGATCATCGCCGTCAGCCCGAACGGTCCGCGTTAGGAGGGGCACCTTCCTCTACGCATGGCGATGGGAAAGTGCCCCTCCTTCTAGCGGGGTGGGATGCGGCGGCGGGAGTCGGTGGCGGTGGACGGGCCGGGGGTCCAGGTGGAGACCCATTCGCCCTGGTCGGGTGGGCCGATGATGCCGGCTTCGAGGGCCGTGTGGTCGCCGGCGAGGACCTTGCGGGCCAGGGCGACGTCGGCGGCGTCGGTGTTGTTCCAGAGGGCGTGTTCGAGGATGGCGATGCGGCCGCGGGACTGGTGACAGAACAGGTCGGCGAGGTCGCGTTCCTCGGGGCGGCCGGAGGCGGTGGCGCGGGAGCAGACCGCGGCGATGGCGAACAGCTCCGCGCCGATGTCGACGATCCGGCCCAGGAAGGCCTGCCGGTGCTCCAGTTTGCCCTGCCAGCGGGCCATGCCCTGGAAGGTGTTGCGGGCCAGGCGGCGGGCGGCGCGCTCGGCCCAGCGCACGTGTTTGGCGAGCGGACCGAACTGGCGGTAGCCGCCGAACGTGCCCCGGCCCATCGCCAGGGTGGGCAGCCAGCGGCCGTAGAAGCCGGTGGCGCCCAGCAGCGCCCGGCCCTTGGCGCCGACGCTCGACTTCGGGTCGATCAGCGCGCCGGCCACGGACAGGTGCTGGTCCACCGCCTCGCGGGCGATGAACAGGTGCATGATCTCGGTGGAGCCCTCGAAGATGCGGTTGATCCGCAGGTCGCGCAGGAGCTGCTCGACGCCGATCGCCTTCTCGCCGCGGGCGGCCAGCGAGTCCGCGCTCTCGTAGCCGCGCCCGCCCCGGATCTGCACCAGCTCGTCGGCGACCCGCCAGGCCAGCTCGGAGCCGTACAGCTTGACCAGCGCGGCCTCGATCCGGAAGTCGTTGCGGTCGTCGTCGGCGAGCAGGCAGCACAGGTCGAGCATGGACTCCATGCCGTACGTGGTGGCCGCGATGAACGCGATCTTCGTGGCGACGGCCTCGTGCTGGCCGACCGGCCGTCCCCACTGCACCCGCTGCTGCGACCACTGGCGGGCGACGCTCAGCGACCACTTGGACGCGCCGACGCACATCGCGGGCAGCGACAGCCGGCCGGTGTTCAGGGTGCTCAGCGCGATCTTGAGGCCCTGGCCCTCGCCGCCGATGACGTTCTCGGCCGGCACGAAGACGTCGTGGAAACGGGTGACGCTGTTCTCCAGGCCGCGCAGGCCGAGGAAGGCGTTGCGGTTCTCGACGGTGACGCCCTCGGCGTCGCCCTCGACGACGAACGCGGTGATGCCGCCGCGCCGGCCCTCGCCCTTCGGCACCATCGCCATGACCACGAGCAGTGTCGCCACGGTGCCGTTGGTGGCCCACAGCTTGACCCCGTTCAGGCGGTAGCCGCCCTCGACCGGGGTGGCGGTGGCCCCCATCCGGGCCGGGTCGGAGCCGACGTCGGGCTCGGTGAGCAGGAACGCCGACACCTCGCCCGCGGCCAGCCGGGGCAGGAAGCGCTGCTTCTGCTCCTTGGTGCCGAACAGCTTGAGCGGCTGCGGCACGCCGATGGACTGGTGCGCCGACAGCAGCGCACCGATCGCCGGGCTTACCGAGCCGGCCAGCGTCAGCGCGCGGCAGTAGTCGAGGTGGGACAGGCCGAGGCCGCCGTACGCGGGATCGATCTTCATGCCGAACGCGCCGAGTTCGGCCAGGCCGTGGAAGACCTCGTCCGGGATGCGGGCGTCGCGTTCGATGGCGGCCCCGTCGACCTCGGTGCTGACGTACTCGCCGAGCTTTTGCAGGAACTGCTCGGCGTCGGGGTTCGGGGCGGGTTGGGGCCACGGGTGGATCAGGTCCATCCGCAGGCGTCCCAGGAACAACTGCTTGCCGAAACTGGGCTTGCGCCACTCGCTCTCGCGGGCGGCCTCGGCGACCTGCCGGGCCTGTTCCGCGCTCACCTCACGCTGCACCGTCGTCATCGTCGACACCCCTGTCGTCCGGTCGAACGCGGGGTCGCCGGGGCCGCCTCATGAGCGCGCCGCGACGAGCCGTGTTCGGTGGTTTGCGCCCTGAAATCACGCTACCCCGCAGTACTACCGAGCGGTAGCAGTTGGCAAACCAGCGGACAGGGACTACTCGTACTGCTCCGCGGGGGCCTGGATCGGACGCCACTCCAGCACCTCGATGAACGGGATGCTCTCGCCGTTGATCGCGTCGGTGCCCCGCTGGTCGGTGTATGTACCGGTGATCTCCACCCAGCTGTCGGCGGGCAGCCCCGTGGGCACGCTGCCGTTCATGCCGACCTTGATCGGGCGGGCGTCGGCCGCGCAGCAGGACAGGATCATGCGGGTGAGCAGCTGGCCACCGTCGGGGTTGTCCGACAGGAAGCCGGTCACCTTGACCCGGCGCTCGCCGATGGACAGTCCCTTGTCGAAGATCGCCCGGGTGGCGTAGTCGAGCACGCTGATCTCGGCGGGGTCCCCGTCGGGCAGCGCCGGGAAGTCGGAGACCTGCTGCGAGGAGAGCGCCGAACCGGCCTGGCCGGCGGCATAGGATCCGAGCGCGGGCGGGGCCACCAGCAGCAGGCCGAGCACCGGTGCGATCAGCAGCCAGCCGACCCGCGGCTCGCGATGCCCGACGTGGCCGTGATCGTGGTCGGCGTGCTCGTCGTGGTCCGCGCACTCGGTGTCGGCCGCCGCGCCGTGGCGGATGTCGTACCAGAGGGTCATCGCGGCCGCGAGCACCAGCAGCGCGCCCGCGCCGATCAGGAACGGCTGCAGCCCCGCCTTGACGTAGCGCAGGTACATGTCGGTGAGGCTGGCCTTGAGGATCGCGCCGCCGAGCAGCAGCATCACCACGCCCTGGGCTTGACGGTTCACAGCAGCACCATCCCGACTCCGGCGGCGACGACTACCGCCATCACGAACGTGGCCGGGGCGAAGCGCATCGCGAAGCGGCGGCCGAACACCCCCGCCTGCATGGAGATCAGCTTCAGGTCGACCATCGGGCCGACGACCAGGAACGCCAGGCGCGCGGTGAGCGAGAACTGGCTCAGCGACGCGGCGACGAACGCGTCCGCCTCGGAGCAGATGGACAGCAGCACGGCGAGCGCCGCGAGCGCCAGCACCGACAGCACGGGCTGGTCGGCCACGGCCTGCAGCACCGACTCGGGCACCAGCACGTTGATGGTGGCCGCGGCCATCGCGCCCAGCACCAGGAAGCCGCCCGCGTGCACAATGTCGTGGCGGCAGGCCGCCCAGAAGGCCCGCCAGCGGGACAGGTCGTCCAGCTCGGGCCGGTGCGGCAGCCTGATCCACTCCTGCTTGCCCAGCCGCAGCCAGAGCCAGCCCATCACCATGGCCACGATGATGCTGGCCACGCCGCGGGCGACCACCATCTCCGGGTTGTTCGGGAAGGCGACCGCGGTGGCGGTCAGCACGATCGGGTTGATCGCGGGCGCGGCCAGCAGGAACGCCAGCGCGGCGGCGGGCGTGACGCCGCGGCGGATCAGCGAGCCCGCGATCGGCACCGAGCCGCACTCGCAGCCGGGCAGCACCACGCCCGCGCAGCTGGCCACCGGCACGGCGAGGGCCGGGTGCTTGGGCAGCGCCTTCGACCAGAACGAGCGCGGCACGAACACCGCGATCACCGCCGACAGCGCGACGCCGAACACCAAAAACGGCGTGGCCTGGACCATCACCGATACGAACACGGTGGTCCAGGTCTGCAGCAGCGGCGTGGAGATCGCGGCGGCGATCGGCTGCCGGAAGATGAGCAGCGCGATGAGCAGCGCTGCCAGCACCTCGACGGAGCCGATCCGGCCGCCCCACAGCGGCTTGCGGGCCGACCGCCCGGCGGGCGGCGACGGGGGCGCCGCGGGCGGGCGCTGATCGACGGAGGTCACGCGGATCCTTCGCGGTATCGGGGTGTGCCGACCGGCACAGGTTACCGGGCGTGAGTTCGGTGTTAGCCTTTCCGGCACAAGCGCCGCTGTCCAGCGGCCTCATATGAACAAGTAACGACAGGGGAGCGCACAGCGCTGAGAGTGCGGCACACGGCCGCAGACCCTCGAACCTGATCTGGGTAATGCCAGCGCAGGGAGTTCGGTCAACACCTCACCGCCACGCCTGCTTTCGTGATACCCCCCAAATGGGGTATCGCGGACGCGACGTGTGCACTTCTCCTCGTTCGTCCCCTCAACGGACCAGGAGTTATCCATGAACAACTATCGCTGGCGGACGGTCGACATCGTCGTCGCCTCCATCCTCGCCGTCGCCTTCGGCGTCGTCTTCTGGGCCTGGGGCCTGCTGTGGAACGGCCCGGCCGGGGCGATCTTCGGCTCGACGTTCCCGCCTGCCGCGGCCGCCATCTACGGCGTATGGCTGCTGCCCGCCGTGCTCGCCCCGCTGATCATCCGCAAGCCGGGCGCGGCGATCTACACCGAGCTCGTCGCCGCGATCGTGTCGGCGCTGCTCGGCACCTCGTGGGGCATCACCGTGCTCTGGTACGGCCTGGCCCAGGGCGCGGCCGGCGAGCTCGGCTTCCTGCTCGGCGGTTACCGCCGATGGAACCTGAGCCAGTCACTGGTCGCGGCCGCGCTCGCGGGCGCCACCGCGGCCGGGCTCGACCTGTACTACTACTACGCCGACTGGTCGTTCGACTGGAAGGCCGCCTACGTCGCCATCGTCGTGGCCAGCACGCTGCTGTTCGCCGGCGTCGGCGGGCACTTCCTGACCAAGGCCCTGGCCGGCACCGGCGCGCTCGACCGCTTCCCGTCCGGCCGCAGCCGCGACCTGGTCTGATGATCACGCTCGAAGGGTACGGGTGGCGGCACGCCGGCCGCCGCGCGTGGGCGGTGCGCGGGGTCGACCTGCGCATCGAGCGCGGCGAGCGGGTGCTGCTGCTCGGCCCTTCGGGCGCGGGCAAGTCCACGCTGCTGCACGCGCTGGGCGGGCTGCTGCCCGACGACTCCGGCGAGGCCGAGGGCGCACGCAAGGTCGACGCCGAGCGCGTCGGCATCGTGTTCCAGGACCCGCAGTCGCAGCTGGTGATGTCGCGGGCCGGCGACGAGGTCGCGTTCGGCCTGGAGAACATCGGGTGGGCCGCCGACCGCGTCTGGCCACGCGTCGACGAGGTGCTCCACCAGGTCGGTTTCGGCTACGAGCGCGACCGGGCCACCGACACCCTGTCCGGCGGCGAGCAGCAGCGCCTGGTGCTGGCCGGGGCGCTGGCCCCGCGCCCGGAGCTGCTCCTGCTCGACGAGCCGACGGCCAACCTGGACCCGGCCGGGGCCGCCCTGGTCCGCCGGGCGCTGCGCGACGCCGTGGACGCCGACACCACCGTGGTGCTCATCGAGCACCGCATCGCCGAGGTGCTGGACCTGGTCACCCGGGTGGTGGTGCTGGAGCCGGGCGGCGGGGTCCGCGACGACGTCCCGCCCCACCTGCTGTCCGGCCCGCTCGGCGCGGAACTGGCCGCCGCCGGGGTCTGGGTGCCCGGCCACCCCGCGCCCGCCCACCCCGCCGCGCACCCACCCGGCGACACCCTGCTCTCGACCCACGACCTGCGGGTACGCCACCTGCCCTACCCCGACGTCACGGTCCGCGCCGGTCAGGCGCTCGCGGTGACCGGCCCCAACGGCTGCGGCAAGTCGACGCTCGCGCTCGCCCTGGGCGGCCTGCTCAAACCCGCCGGAGGCGAGGTGCGCTCCCCCGACGGACCGCCGCACCGATGGGGGGCCCGCGCGCTGGCGGGCCGGATCGGCTCGGTGTTCCAGAACCCGGAGCACCAGTTCGTGACCGCCACCGTGCGCGACGAGCTGGCGCTGGGCGGCACCGCCCCGGGCCGGGTCGACGAGCTGCTGACCCGGCTGCGGCTGGACCGCCTGGCCGGGGCGAACCCGTTCACGCTGTCCGGCGGCGAGGCCCGGCGGCTGTCCGTGGCCACCGCGCTGGCCGCCCGGCCGCGGCTGCTGATCCTCGACGAGCCCACCTTCGGCCAGGACCGCCGCACCTGGATCGAGCTGGTCGACATGCTGGCCGCGCTCCGCGACGACGGCCACGGCATCGTCACCGTCACCCACGACCCGGACGTGGTCACCACCCTCGCCGACCGCATCCTCGACCTGGGACGGAAGTCATGACCGGAACCGCCGCCGCGCAGTTCGGCCGCACGCCGTGACCCTGCCCGCCGCCACCTCCCCGCAAGCCTCGTTGCAGCGCAACGATGCCCTGCTCGCGCGCCGCACCCCGGTTGCGAAGATCGTCTTTCTGGCGCTGTTCACCACTTCGGCCCTGTTCACCCGGGACGTGGCCGCGCTCGGGTTCGCGCTGGCGGTGACGTTCGCCGTGGCGCCGCTGTTCGGGATCACGCCGTGGGGGCTGCTGCGGCGCGGCTGGCCGGCGCTGCTGGGGGCGGCGACGGTGGTGCTGTCGCTGGCGCTGTTCGCCGCGGACCGGTCGGGCACCGTGCTGGTGGACTTCGGGCCGGTCGTGATCACCTCGACGGTGCTGGCCAACGCGCTGTCGCTGGCGCTGCGGCTGCTGGCCATCGCGCTGCCCAGCATCCTGGTGTTCAGCACCACCGACCCGACCGACCTGGCCGACTCGCTGATCCAGCACGCCCGGGTCTCGCCCCGCTTCGCGATCGGGGCGCTGGCCGCGTTCCGGCTGGTCGGGCTGCTCGGCGACGAGTGGCGGATGATCGCGATGGCGCGCCGGGCCCGCGGCATCGACGCCGGGCGCAACCCGGTGCGCTGGTTCACGCTGTTCGCCAGTACCGCGTTCGGCCTGCTGGTCGGGGCGATCCGGCGGGGCACTCGGCTGGCCGTGGCGATGGACGCCCGCGGCTTCGACTCCGGCCTGCCCCGCACCGTGGCCCGCCCGATGCCCTGGCGCCCCGCCGACTGGCTGCTCGTCGCGGCAGGCGCGCTCCTCGCCGCACTGATCCAGGTGATCGCCCACCGCTGACCCCCGAACGCGAGGACGTCCCCGCAGGACCTGGCCAGCCTGTTGCCTTATCCGTCGGTCACCGACATATTGACGTCAGTGACGGGAGGCGCGGTATGGCGCAGTCGGCGACGCAGCGCATCAGCAGGATCGCAGTAGTGATCCTCGGGCTGGTCCTCGCGGGTCTGGCCGCGACCACGCACCACACCTGGGAGCGGGCGCGGGTGGCCGAACTCGGATGCCGGACCGGACCGCTGCTGCCCACGGTGACCGAGGAGGAGCACCGCGGCTCGTTCCTGTTCCCGTACGGCACGGTCACCTCGTGCCGGGTGCTCGGCGGCGAGGTCGGCCTGTTCAGCGCCGACGCCGACACCGACCTGCTACTGGACACGCGCCGCGGACCGGTCGCCGTGCGGGTCGAGTACCGCGGCATGGCCAACGGCTGGCAGTGGACCGCGAAAGCCACCGAACTCACCGCCGACCAGGCCGCCCATCTGCTGTCCGACGCGGACGAGCAGCGCCTGCGCGCTGCGATCGCGTTCCGCGGCGGCGTGCTAGCCGAGCCATGGACCCTGCACTACGGCGACGGCTGACGAAGATCCATGGACTTGCCCGGCACCTGTGGGTATCCGAGTCCTTGATACGCACAGGTGCCAGGCAAGTCGAACGATCAAGAGCGGCCGGTCAGGCGGTGGGGGCCGGTGGGGCGACCGGGTTGGGCAGGGCGCCGCCGAAGCGGCGGTCCCGCTGGGCGTACAGCTCGCAGGCGTACCACAGGTGGCGGCGGTCGAAGTCGGGCCACAGCGTGTCCAGGTAGACGTGCTCGGCGTACGCGGACTGCCAGAGCAGGAAGTTGCTGGTGCGCTGCTCGCCCGACGGGCGCAGGAACAGGTCCACGTCCGGCACCTCGGGGTGGTAGAGGTACTTCGCGATGGTCTTCTCGTTGACCTTGTCGGCCTTCAGCCGGCCCAGGGCCACGTCCCGCGCGATCGCGGCCGCCGCGTCGGCGATCTCGGCCTGGCCGCCGTAGTTCACGCAGAACTGCAGGGTGAGCTTGCTGTTGCCGCGGCTCATCTGCTCGGCCGTCTCCAGCTCGTCGATGACGCTCTTCCACAGCCGCCCGCGCCGACCCGACCACACGATGCGTACGCCCAGGTCGTTGAGCATGTCGCGGCGGCGGCGGATGACGTCGCGGTTGAAGCCCATCAGGAAGCGCACCTCCTCCGGCGAGCGCTTCCAGTTCTCCGTGGAGAAGGCGTACACCGACAGGTAGGGCACGCCGAGCTCCAGCGCCCCCTCGATGGTGTCGAACAGGGAGAACTCGCCGCGCTTGTGCCCCTCGGTGCGGGGCAGGCCGCGTTCCTTGGCCCAGCGCCCGTTGCCGTCCATGACGATGGCGACGTGCTTGGGCAGCGCGTCGCCGGGCAGCTTGGGCGGGGTCGCGCCGGACGGGTGGGGGGTCGGCGGCTTGGGCTCGCGCCGGGTTCGGATCACGTTGCGTTTCCCCTGTTCGGGCGCGGGACCGGACTCAGCCCGGTTCCCGGCGATCAACCAACGGCAGAGAGCGTAGCTGCCGTTCCAGGTGCCACTGCAAATGCGCCGCCACGAAACCCGCACACTCGCGCTGCACCGGCGGCTCGGTCCGCTCCGCCGCGGGCCAGTCGCCCTCCAGCAGGGCCGACATCAGATCGAGGGTGGCCGGGTCGGGATGGGCGGCGCCGGGCGGGCGGCAGTTCAGGCAGGTGACACCCCCGGCGGGTACGGAGAACGCCCGGTGCGGCCCCTCCTCGCCGCACACCGCGCAGTCGCGCAGTGCCGGGGCCCAGCCGGCCTGGGCCATGGCCCGCAGCAGGTAGGCGTCGAGCACCAGCGGGCCGGGCCGTCGCCCTTCGGCGAGCGCTCGCAGCGCGCCCAGGGTGAGCTGGTAGAGCCGCAGCGCGGGCTCCCGCTCGACCGGGGTCAGCCGCTCGGCCAGCTCCACGATCGCGCTGGCCGCGGTGTAGCGCGGGTAGTCGGTCAGGAAGCGGCGGCCGAACAGGTCACGGCCCTCGACCTGGGTGACGGTGTCCAGCGAGCTGCCCTCGCTGCACTGGACGTCGACGTGCCCGAACGGCTCCAGCCGTGCCCCGAAGCGCGAGGTGGTCCGGCGTACGCCCTTGGCGACCGCGCGCACCCGGCCGTGCTGGCGGGTCAGCAGCGTAACGATCCGGTCGGCCTCGCCGAGCTTCTGCACGCGCAGCACGAGGGCGTCATCGCGATAGAGCGGTCGACGCATACCCGGCATGGCGACGACCCTACCGGCCCACGCCGACTAGAAGCCCAGCCGCCGGAGCTGGCGGGGGTCGCGCTGCCAGTCCTTGGCGACGCGGACGTGGAGATCCAGGTAGACCTTGGTGCCGAGCAGCTCCTGGATGTCGAGGCGTGCCTTGGTGCCGACCTCCTTGAGGCGGGAGCCGCGCGCGCCGATCATGATGGCCTTCTGGCTCTGCCGCTCGATGTAGATGTCGGCGTACACCTTGGTCAGGCCGTCCTCGGGGATGATCTCCTGGATCAGCACCGCGATCGAGTGCGGCAGCTCGTCGCGCACCCCCTCCAGCGCGGCCTCGCGGATCATCTCGCCGATCAGCACGTGCTCGGGCTCGTCGGTGAGCATGTCGTCCGGGTAGAGCTGCGGGGACTTCGGCAGGTGCCCGACCATCACGTCGACCAGCGTGTCGAGCTGCGAGTTCGCCACCGCGCTGACCGGCACCACATCGGCGAACTCGCCGAGGGCGTTGACCGCGAGCAGCTGCTTGGCCAGGGTCTCCTTGTCGACCAGGTCGGTCTTGGTGACCACGGCGACCACGGTGGCCTTCAGCGCGGCGATCTCGCCGGCGATGAACGTGTCGCCCTTGCCGACGGGCTCGTTGGCGGGGATGCACAGGCCGATCACGTCGACCTCGCTCCAGGTGGCCCGGACCAGGTCGTTGAGGCGCTCGCCGAGCAGGGTGCGCGGGCGGTGCAGACCCGGGGTGTCCACCAGCACCAGCTGGGAGTCGGCCCGGTGCAGCACGGCGCGGATGATGTGCCGCGTCGTCTGCGGTTTGTTCGACGTGATCGCGATCTTCTGCCCGATGATCGCGTTCGTCAGAGTCGACTTGCCCGCGTTCGGCCGCCCCACGAAGCAGGCGAACCCGGCACGGTATGAGTTATCCGCCACCTGCTCAACCTACCGTCAGGGCAGGAAGGCAAGCTCATCGGCGTACCCGCGGCGACCGGCGGACTGCTCGGCCACGAGCGCGGCGAACAGGTCGTCGACCGGGGTCTGCAGCAGGTCGGCCAGCGGGAGCAGGGTCGTCACGCCGTCCGCGTACGCCCCGAACAGCTCGCCCACCAGCCGCGCGGGCAGCCGCGGGGCCTGCGCCGCGCCCAGCCGGGCGAGCAGCGCCGCCCGGCCGACGGGTCCGTGCTGGCAGCGGGCCGCCGTCCACAGGCCGAGCTCGGCCTGCCGGGCCGCGTCGAGCAGGCCGAGCCCGCGCAGCCGGGCCGCCATCGCCCCGGCCGAGACGCCGAACAGCGCGACCAGCGCGGCGAACACCGCGTCGGTGACCGGGGCCGAGAGCCGCAGCCCGGCGGGCACCGGATCGGTGACCGGACCCGGAGCCCCCGGCGGCATGGGCCCGGTGACCGGCGTCGCGGCCGCCGCCTGCAGCTCGTCGGCGGGCATCAGGAACGCGGCGGCGAAGGCGTCGGCGCGCTGCTCCAGCCCGGCACGCTGGCGGCCGGGTGCGAGGTGCTGGTCGAGCAGCGGCTGCTCGGCGTCGCCGGCCAGCACGTGGCCCAGGGCGTGCGCGAGCGCGAAACGCTGCCGGGTGAACTGGCTGGTGACGTTGGCCAGCACCAGCCTGCCGTGCGCGGACTGCCAGGCCAGGGCGTCCGCGCCGCCGGGCAGCGCGGTGAACGCCACGTCCACCGCGAACGCCTGCTCGACGGCGGCCGCCAGGTCGGCGGTGAGCAGCGCGCCCAGGCGCGGCACTCCGCCGGCACGCAGCGTGGCGAGGGCTCGTTCCGCCAGCGCGCGACCCGCGGCCACCGGCGGCCCAGCGGGCGGTGCGGGCAGGCGGGGCAGCGGCGGGCGGCGGCCCAGCAGGCGCAGCCGCTCGTATGCCGCGGCGTAGCGGTCGACCAGCGTGCGGATCTCGTCACCCGCGCTCGGCTCCACGGCGGGCAGCGCGGGTTCCCGGGTGCGGCCGGTCAGCAGCCAGTCCACGCTGACGTCCCCGGCGTCGGCGATGAGCGCCAGCTCCAGCGAGGTGAAGCGGCGCACGGCGTTGAGCGACTTGGACAGTTTGTCGGCGCTGATGCCGACCAGCTCGCTGAAGGCGGCCTGGCTGGACGAGACACGGGTGATCACCGAACGGACGCGGTCGATCACGCCTTCATCCATGGCCATCACCGTAATGAGCAGTCGCGATAATCGCAACGGCCGTCAGGACGGTTGACACACCCCCGCCCCGCGGTCACCACGGAGGCCGGCCGCTCCGGTACGGTGATCTCCGTGGAGCTGCTGCACTCGGGCAAGGTCAGGGACGTCTACCGCGACGGCGCGGACATCATTCTGGTGGCGTCGGACCGGCTCTCGGTCTACGACGTGATCCTGCCGACGCCGGTGCCGGACAAGGGCCGGGTGCTCACCCAGCTCTCGCTGTGGTGGTTCGAGCAGCTCAAGGACGTCGTGCCGAACCACGTCATCTCCGGCGACGACGTGCCGGCCGAGTTCGCCGGGCGCGCGGTGCGCTGCCGCTCGCTGACCATGGTGCCGGTGGAGTGCGTGGCGCGCGGCTACCTGACCGGCGGCGGTCTCAAGGAGTACCTGGCGGGCGGTTCCGTGTCCGGGGTCGTGCTGCCGGCGGGGCTGACCGAGGCGTCGCGGCTGGACGAGCCGGTCTTCACGCCGTCGACCAAGGCCCCGGTCGGCGAGAAGGACCAGCCGATGACCTATCCGGAGGTCGAGGACGAGGTCGGCGCGGACACCGCGGCCCGGCTGCGCGACATCACCCTCGCTGTGTACGCCCGGGGCCGGGACATCGCCGCCGAGCGGGGCATCATCCTGGCCGACACGAAGATCGAGCTGGGCTGGGCCGCCGACGGCACGCTGGTGCTGGGCGACGAGGTGCTCACCCCCGACTCCTCCCGCTTCTGGCCCGCCGACGGGTACGCCCCCGGCCGGGTGCAGCCGAGCTTCGACAAGCAGTTCGTGCGCGACTGGGCGGTCGGCACCGGCTGGGACAAGACGGCTCCCGCCCCCGAGGTGCCCGAGGACATCATCGCGGCCACCCGGGCGCGGTACATCGAGGCGTACGAGCGGCTCACCGGCCTGGCCTGGTCCTGACCCGACGGTCGTTGCCCGGCCCGCGAGGACCGAGCTAGCCTGGCGGTATGGCGCGCGAGACCTACCTGGAGACCCGGCGGCGACTCGGCCTGCCGGACATCCCGCAGGAGCTGCTCGACGAGTTCCGCGCCCAGCTGGAGCTGGAGGAACAGCGCCGCAACGATCCGGAGTGGATCGCCGAGCAGGAGGCCGGCTACGAGGCCATGATGGCCCGGCTGCAGCGGAAGACCCGGTGAGGGCGGCCGGCCGCATCCTCGACACCGGCGCGATCCGGCGTTACGTGGCCGCGGACAGCCTGACCGTCAGCGCCGCGCTGGCGGGTCTGGAGGCGGGCGGGTTCACCGCGCTGGTGCCCGCGCTGTGCCTGAGCGAGGCGTACTGGGCCGCCGACCGCGCCGACGAGCCGATGCTGGACGTGCTGCGCACGCTGCCGCAGGTCGAGGTCGTCCCACTGAGCGCCGGGGACGCACAGGCCGTCGGCGGCCTGGCTCACCACCTGGGCACCCTCGGCCTGGCCCACGCCTGCCTGCTCGCGGCGGTGCTGCGGGTGCCCCTGATGACCACCGAACCCGCGCTGGCGGGCAAGATTCTCGGCGCTGACCTGCTGCGGGAAGTGTGAACCCGAACGCGATTTCAGATTTTGTCGCATTTCTTCACATAAGCGCCGTATCACACCGATCATAGAGACATGCGTTCTCTGCTCGGCGTGTCGCTTGTCATCTCGTCCGTCCTGCTCGGCAGCCCCGCGTCCGCGGCGGCCGGAGCCGACGCGGGCGCGGGGCCACCGGTGCCCCAGGTAGTCTCGGCGGACCCGGTGGACTGGACCCCGCACGTCACTGACGGGCAGGTCTGGGCCATGGCCCTGCTCGGCGACACGGTCGTGGTGGGCGGGAACTTCAACGCCACCACCGACGCGCACCGCCGAGCCGCGGTGACCCGCCGCCACCTGATGGCGTTCCGCCTGTCCGACGGCCAGATCACCGACTTCGCGCCGGAGCTGGACGGGCCGGTCTACGCCCTCGCCGAAGGCCCCGACGGCAGCCTGCTGGTGGGCGGCGACTTCACCAAGGTCAACGGCCGGAACCGCCGCTCGCTGGCCCGCCTCGACCTGGCCACCGGCCGGCTGCACCGCGGCTTCTACGCCCCGGTCGACGGCGACGTGCGCACGCTCGCGGTGTCGGGCGGCACGCTCTACGTCGGCGGCTACTACCGCTCCGTCAGCGGCGTGCCGCGCGCCGGGCTGGCCCGGGTCGACGCCCTGTCCGGCCGCCTCGACGAGGGCTTCGACGCGGGTCTGTCGGATGCGGTGGAGAACTACCCCCGCGCCGAGGCGATGAGCCTGTCCCCCGACGGCACCCGGCTCGTCGTGATCGGAAACTTCGCGCGGGTGCAGGGCCTGGACCGCCAGCAGCTGGTCAGCCTCGACGTCACCGGCCCGCAGGCCGTGGTCAGCGACTGGTCCACCGCCTTCTACGGCGTCGACCGTTGCGACGCCCGCTTCGACAGCTACGTGCGCGGCATCGACCACTCCCCCGACGGCTCCTACTTCGTGGTCGTCACCACCGGCCACGACTCCGGACCGGACCTGCCCTGCACCGCCGCCGCCCGGTTCGAGACCGCCGGCTCCGGCGAGCACCACCCCACCTGGATCAACCACACCGGCGGCCACTCCCTGTACGCCGTGGCCGCCACCGGTCCGGCCGTCTACGTCGGCGGGCACCAGCTCTGGCAGGACAACACGTACGGGCAGAAGACGAAGGGCCCCGGCGCGGTGGACCGGCCCGGCATCGCCGCGCTCGACCCGGTCACCGGCCGCGCCCTGGACTGGAACCCCACCCGCAGCCGCGGCCAGGGCGTACGCGCCTTCGTGGTCAGCCCGCAGGGCCTGCTGGTCGGCTCCGACACCGACGAGCTGGCCCGCGAGTACCACGCCCGCGTCGGCCTGTTCCCGTACCCGCCGGTCGGCGTGCCCTCCTGAGCGGCACCGTCCGGCACCACCTCACCGGACGAGGCCCCGTCTCCGCCGCGTGGGTCGGCGGAAACGGGGCCTCGAGCCTCAGTGCCTCATCGCCCGCGGCCTCGGGCTTCGGGCTTCAGACCCGCAGGGCCTCAGCGGAACCACTCGACCAGGTCGTCCCAGAGACCGATGAGGGCGGTCGCCACGTACGGGCCGGGCTCGGCCGGGCGCGGCCGGTGCCCCGGCGCCACCGGAGGACCAGACGGCTCCGGCGCGGCCGACGGGTCCACGATCGGTTCCACGGGCGGTGCGGACGGATCCACAATGGGGTCCGACGGCGGAGCAGACGGGTCGACAATCGGGTCCACCGGCGGAGCCGACGGATCCACGATCGGGTCCACCGGCGGCGCGGACGGGTCCACGATGGGGTCCGACGGCGGCGCAGACGGGTCCACCGGCGGAGCCGACGGGTCCACGATCGGGTCCACCGGCGGAGCCGACGGATCCACGATCGGGTCCACCGGCGGCGCGGACGGGTCGACGATCGGGTCCGACGGTGGCGCAGACGGGTCGACGATCGGCGGTTCCACCGGGTCGGCCGACGGGTCCGCCGAGGGGGACACCTTCAGCGCCGAGCTGATGTGCGCCGGCTTCGCCCGGCCGGACGGCGGCGCCGAGGGCTCGGGTGCCAGTGACGGCGCGACCGAGGGCTCGGGCAGCACCGACGGCGCGACCGAGGGTTCCGGTGCACCCGATGGCGCGACCGAAGGCTCGGGTGCGCCCGACGGCAGGAGCACCGCGGAAGCGGACGGGTCCGGGTTCGGAGTGTCCGACGGGTCCGGGTCCGCGGAGTGCGACGGGTGCGGGCCGGCGCTGGCCGACGGGTCCGGCTCGGCGGTGTCCGACGGGTCCGGTTCCGGCGCGACCGGCGGCGTGACCGTGCCCTCGGCCGGGCAGGTGCGGGCCAGTACGAACAGCGGTGCGGTGCCGGTGATCTCGGCCTTGGCCCCGGTGAGGGTCCAGCCCTCCGGCAGGGCCGCCCAGGCCTTGCTGGTGTTCGCCCGCAGCACGACACCGCCGCCCTCGGCGGGGACGACCGCGGTGGCTTCGGTGCCCTCGGGGGTGGTGAACGTGGCGGTGACGCTGACGAAGTCGCCCGTCTTGGCGTGGTCGCCGGGCAGCTTGAAGACCCAGACGTCCTGACCGGACAGCGGCCCGCCGCCGAAGGCCGGATCGCAGACGTGGTTCTCGAACGCCGCCGCGGTGAAGCCCACGCTCGCCGGCAGGATGTCGACGGGCGCGTTCGCCCACGCTTTCGCGGGCTGGCCGCCGAGGTCGGTCCCCGCGAACACCAGGGCCATCCCGAAGGTCAGCACCGCCATCCCGCAGGCGGCGAGTGGTCGATTCCCCGGCCGGATGAGCCGGAAGTTGAGACGTCGCATGCATACCTCCACTGAGCTCGACGCAGCCCAGGGACTACCCGCGGTTTTTCGCCTCAAACCGGACTAATCAGATTATTTGGGAAATTCAGGAGATCAGTGCAGCGTGCTGACCTGCCCGGTGCTGTCCCGTACCACCAGCTCCGCCGGGGCGGGCACGAGCCGGCCGCCGGGCTCGTCGTCGAGCAGCAGCCGCATCGCCCGCGCCCCGATGTCGGCCAGCTGCAGGCGCACCGTGGTCAGCGCCGGGGTCAGGTCGGTCGCGACGGGCAGGTCGTCGAAGCCCGCCACCGAGACCTGCTCCGGCACGGGTCGGCCCAGCTCCCGCAGGGCGGCCAGGGCCCCGGCCGCCATCAGGTCGTTCAACGCGAAGACCGCGGTCAGCTCGGGGTGGCGACCCAGCAGCTCGTGGGTCGCCGCGCGACCGCCCTCGCGGGTGAAGTCCGCGTGGACCAGCCGGGGTCCGGCCACCACGGAGGTGAAGCCGGCCAGCCGCTGCGCGACCGTGGCCAGGCCCGCCGGACCGGTGATCACGCCGATCTCGCGGTGGCCCAGGCCCACCAGGTGCTCGGCGATGAGGCGGCCGCCGCCGTACTGGTCGGGCTCGACGGTGTCGATGCCGGTGCCGTGCGCGCCGATCGCGGCGACCCGCCCGCCCGACTCGGCGAACGCCGCCACCTCCTCGGCGAACGGCTCGCCGACGAACGCCGAGCCCGCCAGCAGCACCGCGCGGGCCCGCTGCGCGCGCAGCCGGGCCAGGTAGTCGCGCTCCAGCCCCGGATCGCGGAAGGTGTTGGCCACCAGCACCATCAGGTCGTGCTCGCGGGCCACGTCCATCGCGCCGGCGGCGATGGCGGCGAAGTAGGGGTCGGCGATGTCGTGCACCAGCACCCCGACGACGGTGCTGCGGGAGCGGGCCAGCGACTGCGCCGGGGCGTGCGCGACGTAGCGCAGCTCGCCGGCGGCGGCGGTGACCCGCTCGGCCAGCGCCTCGGCCACCCTGCGCCCGCCGCTGCCGTGCAGCACGCGGGACGCGGTGGCCAGCGAGACACCGGCCGCCGTGGCGACCTGCTGCAGCGTGACGGCGCCGCCGGGCGCTCTGGTTGACGAGGTTCGAGGCATGGGCGTAGGGTACCGCCTCGCAGGCGGAAAGCGCTTTCCACCCCCCACCTTTCGCCGCGGCTCCTCGCGAGCCGCGGCCTCCCCCGATCCCGACAGGTCGTGCCCGCGTCACGACCTGCCAGACCGAGAGGTACGAGCATGGACCGCAGAACTGTCGGCATCGTCATGAACGGTGTCACCGGCCGGATGGGTTACCGCCAGCACCTGGTGCGGTCCATTCTCGCCATCCGCGAGCAGGGCGGCCTCACCCTCGCCGACGGCACCGTGGTGTGGCCGGAGCCGGTGCTTGTCGGCCGCAACGCGGCGAAGCTGGAGCAGCTCGCGGAGCTGCACGGACTCACCCGCTACACCACCGACCTGGCCGCGGCCCTGGCCGACGACAGCAACGAGATCTACTTCGACGCGCAGGTGACCACCGCCCGCGTCGCCGCGCTGCGCCAGGCCATCGCCGCGGGCAAGCACGTCTACACCGAGAAGCCGACCGCCGAGTCGCTGGCCGACGCCGTCGCGCTGGCCGACGAGGCCCGGGCCGCGGGCGTCAAGCACGGCGTGGTGGCCGACAAGCTCTACCTGCCCGGCCTGCTGAAGCTGCGCCGCCTGGTCGAGTCGGGCTTCTTCGGCCGCATCCTGTCGGTGCGGGTCGAGTTCGGCTACTGGGTGTTCGAGGGCGACTGGCAGACCGCGCAGCGGCCGAGCTGGAACTACCGGTCCGAGGACGGCGGTGGCATCATCCTCGACATGTTCCCGCACTGGCGGTACGTGCTCGACCACGTGATCGCCCCGGTGCGCTCGGTCTACGCGCAGATGGCCACCCACATCCCGCAGCGCTGGGACGAGCAGGGCAACGCCTACCCGGCCACCGCCGACGACGCCGCGTACGCCGTGCTGGAGCTGGAGGGCGGCATCGTCGCCTCGGTCAACAGCTCCTGGACCACCCGGGTCGACCGCACCGAGCTGGTGACCTTCCACGTCGACGGCACCGAGGGCAGCGCTGTGGCCGGCCTGCGCAACTGCCGCATCCAGCACCGCGCCACCACCCCGAAGCCGGTGTGGAACCCGGACCTGCCGGTCAGCCACGACTTCCGCGACCAGTGGAGCGAGCTGCCGGAGAACGACACCTACGACAACGGCTTCAAGCGGCAGTGGGAGGAGTTCCTGGCGTACGTGGTCGCCGACGCCCCGTACGGCCACGACCTCTACGCGGGCGCCCGCGGCGTGCAGCTGGCCGAGCTGGGCCTGCAGTCCGCCCGCGAGGGCCGCAAGATCCTGGTGGGTGACCTGTGACCGCGCCGGCCGCCGCGCGCGACGAGCCGGGCACGGCTGCCGTGCGCAGCCGTGTGTTCTACGCCGCCGCGCACGTCGTCGCCGATCCGACCGCGGACAACGGGGCGGGCCGCCCGGCGGTCGTCGACTGGGATGCCACCATGCGGTTCCGGCACCACCTGTGGTCGCTGGGCCTGGGCATCGCCGACGCGATGGACACCGCGCAGCGCGGCATGGGCCTGGACTGGGCCGCCACCACCGAGCTGATCCGCCGCAGCGGCGCCGAGGCCAAGGCCGTCGGCGGCCGGCTGGCCTGCGGCGCGGGCACCGACCAGCTCGCCCCAGGCGCGCACAGCCTGGCCGCCATCGAGGCGGCCTACGCCGAGCAGCTCGACGTGGTGCAGCAGGCCGGTGCGAAGGTGATCCTGATGGCGTCCCGGGCGCTGGCCGCGGCCGCCACGGGCCCGGCCGACTACCACGCCGTCTACGGCAAGCTGCTGGCGCAGGCCGAGCAGCCGGTGATCCTGCACTGGCTGGGCGACATGTTCGACCCGGCGCTGGCGGGCTACTGGGGCGCGGCCGACCTGGACGCGGCGACCGAGAGCGCGCTGGAGCTGATCCACACCAACGCCGGCAAGATCGACGGCATCAAGGTGTCGCTGCTGGACGAGGCCCGCGAGGTCGCGATCCGCCGTCGGCTGCCCGCGGGCGTGCGCCTGTACACCGGCGACGACTTCAACTACCCGCAGCTGATCGCGGGCGACGAGGTCGGCCACTCGGACGCGCTGCTGGGCATCTTCGACGCCATCGCGGTCCCCGCCGCGAAGGCGCTGGAACTGCTCGACGCCGGTGACACCGCCGGGTTCCGCGCGGTCCTCGACCCGACCGTGCCGCTGGCCAAGCACATCTTCGGCACGCCGACCTACCACTACAAGACCGGCATCGTGTTCCTGGCCTGGCTCAACGGCCACCAGGAGCGCTTCGTCATGGTGGGCGGGCAGGAGCACTCGCGCTCCCGCGACCACCTGCTGGAACTGCACCGGCTCGCCGGGGAGGCGGGCGTGCTCGACGACCCCGACCTGGCCGCGGACCGGCTGGCGCGG
The DNA here is from genome assembly GCF_011297315.1 of Catellatospora chokoriensis. Lineage (NCBI taxonomy): Bacteria > Bacillati > Actinomycetota > Actinomycetes > Micromonosporales > Micromonosporaceae > Catellatospora > Catellatospora chokoriensis. Next base: position 69,774 of record NZ_JAAOTI010000015.1, on the reverse strand, counting down.
TACCTGGACGGCGCGGCATGAGGCTGTCGCTGAACACCGCCACCGTCAAGAAGGCGACCCTCGCCCAGGCCGCCCGGCTGTGCGCCGAGCACGGCATCACCGGCATCGGCCCGTGGCGGGACGTCGTCGAGGCGGCGGGCGGGGCCAAGGCCGCGAAGCGGCTGCTCGACCAGTACGAGCTGGCCGTCACCAGCCTGTGCCGGGGCGGCTTCGTCACCACCGGCTCCGCCGCGGCGCTGGCGGACAACCGGCGCGCCATCGAGGAAGCGGCCGACCTCGGCACGTCCGAACTCGTGCTGGTCGTCGGCGGGCTGGCCGAGGGCTCCAAGGACCTGCCCGCGGCCCGCGCCCACGTGGCCCGGGCCCTGGAGCAGCTGGTGCCGTATGCGAGCAGCCACGGCGTACGCCTGGCGATCGAGCCGCTGCACCCGATGTTCTGCGCCGACCGCGCGGTCGTCTCCACCCTCGGCCAGGCCCTGGACCTGGCCGAGCCGTTCGCCCCGCACGAGGTCGGCGTCGTCGTCGACACGTACCACGTGTGGTGGGACCCGCAGCTGTTCACCCAGATCAGCCGCGCTGCGGGCCGCATCTCGGCCTACCAGGTCTGCGACTGGGTGGTCCCGCTCCCGGCCGACATGCTGCTCGGCCGCGGCCACGTCGGCGACGGCCACATCGACTTCGCCCCCATCACCGACGCGGTGCGCCGCGCCGGCTACACCGGCCACGTCGAGGTCGAGATCTTCAACCAGGCCGTCTGGGACACCGACCCCGCCGAAACCGTCAAAACCGTCGTAGACCGCCACCTCACCCACCTCGGCCCCGTCTGACAGCAAAGGAAGGGCACCTTCACAACGCTGTGCGTTGCAGAAGGTGCCCTTCCTGACTCTGTGGGGCCGTGACCAGGCGTGAGATCAGGCCGTGCCGGTGGCGGCGATGCTGCCGTCGGGGGTGGCCAGGTAGACCGGGATGCCGGTGGTCACGTCGCGGACGGCGGCCAGGTCCTGGCCGTCGACCATGGACGCCTCCGTCACCACCAGCGCCGCCTCCAGGGTGCTCGCGCCCGCGGCGACCGCGGAGGCCACCGCGAGCCGCAGCGCCGACACCGAGAACGACGGCAGGTTGATGCTGACCCCGGTGTACGTGCGCCCGTCGCCGTCGCGCACCGCCGCGCCCTCGATCGCGCCGATCCGGGCGCGGGCCGAGCGGGCCATGGTGAGCAGCTTGCGGTCCTCCGCCGAGACGGACTCACCGGTGACGTCAGACATCTGCCATGTGCCTTTCGGAGGGGGCGGACTCGGCGGTTTCCTCGCGCTTGACCAGCACCGTGTCGATGTGGTTGCGCCGACCGGTGGTGCCCTCGGCGACCAGGGTCAGCCCGCCCACGGACACCCGCGCGCCGGGGATCGGCACCCGGCCCAGCGCCTGGGCCAGCAGCCCGGCGACGGTCTCGACCTCGTCGGCGGGCAGCTCGACGTCGAACAGCTCGCCGAGGTCCTCGATCGGCAGCCGCCCGGTCACCCGCACCGCGCCGTCCTCCAGCCGCTCGACCGGGGGCCGCTCGACGTCGTACTCGTCGGTGATCTCGCCGACGATCTCCTCGAGGATGTCCTCGATGGTGATCAGGCCGGCGGTGCCGCCGTACTCGTCGATGACGATGGCGAGGTGGGTGCGGGCCGCCTGCATCTCCGACAGCAGGTCGTCGACGGGCTTGAACTCCGGCACGAACGCCGCCACCCGCATCAGGTGCTCGACCGGCGTCTCGGCGCCGCCCTCCTGCACCTGGCGGGCCATGTCCTTGAGGTAGACCACGCCGAGCACGTCGTCGACGGACTCGCCGATGACCGGCACCCGGGAGAAGCCCGAGCGCAGGGCCAGCGCGAGCGCCTGCTCGGCGGTCTTGCTCGACTCGACCCAGACCATCTCGGTGCGGGGCACCATGACCTCGCGGGCGATGGTGTCGCCCAGCGCGAACACGGAGTGGATCATCTCGCGCTCGCCGTGCTCCACGACGCCGCGCTGCTCGGCGAGGTCGACCAGCTCGCGCAGCTCCACCTGGGTGCTGGCGAACGGCCCCTCACGGAAGCCCTTGCCCGGGGTGACGGCGTTACCGATGATGATCAGCAGGCTGGCCAGCGGGCCGAGCACCCGGCCGAGCCAGCGCAGCACGGGGGCGGTGTAGCGGCCCACCTCGTACGCATGCTGGCGGCCGATGGTGCGCGGGGCCACCCCCACCACCACGAAGCTGATCACGCTCATCGCGCCGGCGGTGACCAGCGCGGCCGTCCAGCCGGGCCCGAACGTGTCCACGGCGACCAGGGCCACCAGCGTGGTGGCGGTCAGCTCGCACAGCAGCCGCAGCAGCAGGAGCAGGTTGATGTGGCGCACCGCGTCGGCCGCCACCGCCTGCAGCGCCGCCGCGCCGCGCAGGCCTTCGCGGTTCAGCTCCGCCGCGCGGGCGGGAGAGATCACGGCGAGGGCCGATTCGGTCATCGCGAACAGCCCCGCCAGCACCACCAGACCGGCCGCCGACCACAGCAGCGGCGCGTCGGGCAGTCCGCCCAGCTCGGTCACCGTGCTGTCCCGTCCTCAGCCGGAACGGTATGGGCAGGATTCATGATCCGCTCGCCCCGCCCGTCGCCCGAGCCTGCCAGCTGTCCAGGAGTTTGCCCTGCAGGGCGAACATCTCCCGCTCCTCCTCCGGCTCGGCGTGGTCATAGCCGAGCAGATGCAGCACGCCGTGGATGGTGAGCATGCTCAGCTCGTCCGCGGTGCTGTAGTCACCGTGCAGCCCGGGGGCGGGCGCATCCGGCACGCTATCACCGGTGCGCATGCGGGGATCCGCGGAGCCGTACCGCGCCGCCTGCGACGCGGCCACCTCCGGGCACAGCACGATGTCGCCGAGCAGCGACGGCTGCCCGCCGGAGGACTCCGACGGGCCGTGGTCGATCGTGTCCTCGTCCATCGGGAAGGCCAGCACGTCCGTGGGGCCGTCCTTGTCCATCCAGCGGTGGTTCAGCTCCGCCATGTAGTCGGAGTCGACCAGCAGCACCGACAGCTCGGCGAGCGGGTTGACCCCCATCTGGACCAGGGCGTGCCGGGCGACGGCGACGATGTTGTCGGCGTCGACGTCGAACCCGGACTCGTTGGCGATCTCGATAGACACTCTTTATCCCTAGTCGTCAGCGGCGTCGCCCCGCACCGCGCCGCGGCACGGGGTGAACGTTCGCCGGCAGCGACTGGCGCTGCTGGTTCTCGTCCCACTTTTCGTATGCGTCGACGATCTCGCCGACCAGCCGGTGCCGCACCACGTCGGCACTGGTCAGCCGGGAGAAGTGCACGTCCTCCAGGCCGTCCAGGATCTCCTGCACGACGCGCAGGCCGCTGCGCTGGTCACCCGGCAGGTCGACCTGCGTCACGTCACCGGTGACGACGACCTTCGAGTTGAAGCCGAGCCGGGTCAGGAACATCTTCATCTGCTCGGGCGTGGTGTTCTGGGCCTCGTCCAGGATGATGAAGGCGTCGTTGAGGGTCCGGCCGCGCATGTACGCCAGCGGAGCCACCTCGATCGTGCCCTGCGTCATCAGGCGCGGGATCGACTCGGGGTCCATCATGTCGTGCAGCGCGTCGTAGAGCGGGCGCAGGTACGGGTCGATCTTCTCGTTGAGCGTGCCGGGCAGGAAGCCCAGCCGCTCGCCCGCCTCGACCGCGGGCCGGGTCAGCACGATCCGGGTGACCTCCTTGGCCTGCAGCGCCTGGACCGCCTTGGCCATGGCCAGGTAGGTCTTGCCGGTGCCGGCGGGCCCGATGCCGAAGACGATCGTGTTCGCGTCGATCGCGTCCACGTACTTCTTCTGGCCGAGGGTCTTGGGGCGGATGGTGCGCCCGCGGCGGGAGAGGATGTTGAGAGTGAGCACCTCGGCGGGCCGCTCGGTGGTGCCCTCATCGGTCAGCATGCCGACGGTGCGTCGGACGGCGTCCTCGGTCAGCGTCTCGCCCTTCTCGATAAGTTCCAGCAGCTCGCCGAAGACGCGCTCGGCAAGCGCGTTCTCGGCCGCCGGGCCGGTGATGGTGATCTCGTTGCCCCGGACCAGGATGTCGCTGGACAGGGCCTTCTCGATGAGCTTGAGCACGCGGTCGCCGGTGCCCAGCAACTGGACCATGACACTCGGGTCAGACACGGTGATCTTCGTCTGCACCGCGTTCGGAGAGGAACCAACGCTCATAAGGTGGCCGACGGCCTTCCGCACCCGCTCTCTGTGCTCACCGGACCGGCTCAGGTCGCCGCCCGCTGGTCCTATCGTAGTCACCGATCCCACCATCGCCGCCAGTGGTTATGACGGCGTGGTGGTTTCGGCATGCGGGGCATTCCTCAGGGACGGCTGACCCATACCCCGTCGAAGGTCTCCTGGCGGCGGGTGAAGCGGTAGGTCGCCCAGTGCATGCGGACCACCTGACCGGCGGCGTCGCGGGTCAGCCGCAGCCGCTCGCCCACCTCCCGGCCCGAGACGGTGCGCAGCACGTCCGGCTCGCCGGGCAGCGCCGCGAAGACCGCCGGGGGCGCGTCGACCGGGTCGTCCGCGCCGCGGCCGGTGAGCACCCCGCCGGACCAGCGGAACACGTACTCGTAGCCCTCGCCCCACCAGCGGCCCAGCACGCTGCGCAGGTGCTCGGGGGCGGGCTCGCCCGGGGTCCACGGCGCGAGGTCCACCGGGTCGGCGGCCAGCGCCTCGTCGATCAGCCGGTGCGGCAGGTCGATGATCGCCGAGGCGGTGCCCGAGGAGGCCAGCACGGCCGCGGCCATACCCCCCGGGTTGCCGGCGCCGCCGTGCCGGCCGCACGCGGCGGCCAGGAAGCCGGGCATCGCGCCGTTGTGGCCGACGTGCAGCACGCGGCCCTCGCGCGGCCACAGCATCAGGCCCAGCCCGACGCCCGAGCCCCACAGCGCCTCGTTGCGCGGCGTCAGCGGCCAGCGCGCCTCGGCGAGCGTGTCCGCGGCCAGCACCGCGCCGGCCGGGTCCACCGACGCCGGGTCGGTCAGGAACGCCGCCCAGCGGGCCTGGTCGGCGGCGGTGCTCCAGAGCTGCGCGGCCGGGGAGACCGCGCCGAAGTCGGTCGGCGGCTCCGGCCGGGCGTGGTCGGAGTACTCGTCGACGAGGTAGCCGGTCGCGGCGTGCGCCGGTGCGCCGTACGTGGTGGCGGACAGCCCCAGCGGCCCGCAGATCCGGTCGGCGACCAGGTCCCACCAGTCGCCGCCGAGCCGGCGCGCGGCCAGGTGGCCCAGCAGCGCGAAGCCCAGGTTCGAGTAGTGGAAGCGGCGCGCCGGCGGATGGATCGCCTCGGTGCGGGCCAGGTCGTCGAGCAGGCCCGGCAGGTCCGGCGGGGTCAGCGTGTCCCACACGTCACCGACCGGCTCGCGCTGCAGGCCCGCGGTGTGCGACAGCAGCCGCCGGATCGTCAGCCCGCCGTGCGCGGGCACGTCCAGGTGCGCGCCGATCGGGTCGTCGAGGTCGAGCAGGCCCGCGTCGCGGGCCTGGAGCACCAGCACCGCGGTGAAGGTCTTCGTGAGCGACCCGATCCGGAACGGGGTGTCGGCGTCCAGCGGCGCGCCGGGGTTGCCGGACCCGCCCACCTGGAAGGTCCACAACGGACGGTCGTCGCGGCGCAGCGCCACGCTGAGGGCGGGCACCCGGGCCTCGGCCTGTACGGCGCGGACCAGGCGTTCGAGAGTGCGGTTCAGGTCTGCCACGGCGGCGAGACTACCCGGTGAGGTCGCCGTCCATGTCGACACCGCCGAGCACGTGCGCGTGCGCGTGGAACACGCTCTGCCCCACCGACGCGCCGGTATTGAAGATCACCCGGAAGCCGTCGCCGACCACGCCCTCGGCGGTGGCCACGTCGGCGACGGTGCCCAGCACCTCGCCGGCCAGGGCCGGATTGTCCGAGGCCAGCGACGCGACGTCCGCGTAGTGCTCCTTGGGGATCACCAGCACGTGGGTGGGGGCCTTCGGGGCGATGTCGCGGAACGCGAGGGTGCGCTCGGTCTCGGCGACCACCGTCGCGGGGATCTCCCCCGCCACGATGCGGCAGAACAGGCAGTCGGCAACGGTCACGAGACAGATCGTAGGCTCACCTCAGGTCAAAGCCACGTGCGGTGCTGGTGACCGGAGCGTCGCGCGGCGTCGGCCGGGCCGTGGCGGCCGCGTTCGCCGCCCACGGCGACCGGGTCGCGATCCACCACCGCGACTCCGCCGACCTCGCCGCGTCGCTGCGGGCCGCGCTGCCCGGCGAAGGGCATGTCGTCGTACGGGCAGACCTGGCCGACCCGGCTGCCGTGGCCGCCATGGTCGACGCCGCCGCCGAGGCGCTGGGCGGGCTCGACGTGCTGGTCAACAACGCCGGGCAGGCCTACCCGCACCCGATCACCGGGGTCTCCTACGCCGAGTGGCAGGAGCTGTGGGCACGCACGCTCGCGGTGAACCTGACCGGCCCCGCGAACGTCACCTACTGCGCCGTCCGGCACATGCTGGGCCGCCCACCGGGCTCCCCACCCGCTCGCGTCATCAACGTCGGCTCCCGCGGGGCCTACCGCGGCGAGCCGGGCCAGCCCGCATACGGCGCCGCCAAGGCCGGCCTGCACGCCATGGGCCAGTCCCTCGCCGTCGCGCTGGCCCCGTACCGCATCGGCGTCGCCACGGTCGCGCCCGGATACGTCCAGGAGGACGAGACCAACGCCGCCTACAAGGTCCCCCGCGGGGCCGAGCAGGCCACGCAGAGCCCCTTCGGCCGCGTCGCCCGCCCCGAGGAGATCGCCGCCGCCGTGCTCTGGCTCGCCGACCCCGCCGCCGAATGGGCCTCCGGCGCCGTCCTCGACCTCAACGGCGCCTCCCACCTCCGCTGACCCACCGCCCTGCCCGGCCTTGATCGCTCGACTTGCCGGGCAGATGTGCGCATCTTGAGCGCGCTTTCGCCCACTTGCCTGGCAAGTCGGACGATCAAGGCGGCACCGGTCAGGCGGGCCGGGTCACCAGCGGTGGAGGCGGGCGGCGAGGACGCTGAGGGCCGCGACGCCGGCCGTCGAGGTGCGCAGCACGTTGTCGCCCAGGCGCACCGCGACCGCACCGGCCGCCGTGAACGCCTTCAGCTCGGCGTCGTCGATTCCGCCCTCGGGCCCCACGACCAGCACGATCTCCCCTGCGGTCGGCAGTTGGACCTGGGCGAGCCGCTCGGTTGCCTCCTCGTGCAGCACGAACGCGGCTGAGGCGGCAGAAAGGCGCTGGGTCAGCTGCTTCGTGGACAGGTCGGGGTCGCCGCCGACCACCGGCAGCCAGGTGCGGCGGGCCTGCTTGGCGGCCTCACGGGCCACCGCCGCCCACTTCTCGCGGGACTTCGCGCCCCTGTCGCCGCGCCACTGGGCGACGCTGCGGGACGCGGCCCAGGGCAGGATCTCGTCCACGCCGACCTCGGTCATCGCCTGCACGGCCAGCTCACCCCGGTCGCCCTTGGCGATGCCCTGGGCGACGACCAGGCGCGGGTCGGGCGCGTCGACGTACCGCCGATCGATGACGGTGACGTCGAGCGCGCCCTTGCCGACGGCCCGGACCACCGCGGACGCCACGCCACCCCGCCCGTCGGCGAGCAGCAGCGCCTCGCCCACCCGCAGCCGCTGCACGGTCGCGGCGTGGTGGCCCTCCGCCCCGCCGAGCGTGTAGAGGCCCTCACCCGGCAGTTCGTCGACCAGAAACAGCGGCGCGCTCACGTGCCACACCCTCCAACGTTGATCATGAACTTATGGGAGTGACACGCCGTCGAACACGTCCATAAGTTCATGATCAACGCGGCAGGGGCGGGCCGTCAGTGGCCGTTGAAGGCGTCGCGGACTCGGGAGAAGAAGCCGCCCTGCTTGGAGAGTTCGGCGACCTCCTCGCCGCGGAGGCGGGCGAACTCGCGGAGCATGCGCTCCTGCTCGCCGTCCAGGCGGGTGGGGGTGCGGACGTCGAGGTGCACGAAGAGGTCGCCACGGCCGGTGCCGCGCAGGTGCGGGACGCCCTTGGCGCGGATGCGCAGGGTGGAGTTGGGCTGGGTGCCCGGCTTGACCTCCACCTGCTCCTCGGAGTCCAGGGTCTTGATGGTGAGGCGGGTGCCCAGGGCGGCGGCGGTCATCGGGACGGTGACCTTGCAGTGCAGGTCGTCGCCCTTGCGCGCGTACACGTCGTGGGCCCGCTCGTGGATCTCCACGTAGAGGTCGCCGGAGGGGCCGCCGCCGGGGCCGACCTCGCCCTGGTTGGCCAGCCGGATGCGCATGCCGTCCTCGACGCCTGCCGGGATCTTGACGGTCAGGCTGCGGCGGGTGCGGACCCGGCCGTCGCCGGCGCAGGTCGGGCACGGGTGCGGGATGGTGGTGCCGAAGCCCTGGCAGGCGTTGCACGGGCGCGACGACACGACCTGGCCCAGGAAGGTGCGCTGCACCGACTGCACCTCGCCGCGGCCGCCGCAGGTGTCGCAGGTCTGCGGGTGGGTGCCCGCGGCGGTGCCGGCTCCCGAGCAGGTGGTGCAGAGCACCGCGGTGTCCACGGTGATCGGCGCCTCGACGCCGAACGCGGTCTCGAACAGGTCGAGGTCCAGCCGCAGGATCGCGTCGGCGCCGGGGCGGGTGCGCGGGCGCGGGCCGCGCGAGCCGCTGCCGCCGAAGAACGCGTCCATGATGTCCTGGAAGCCGACGAACGGGCCGCCGCCGGGACCGCCCGGACCCGCGCCGCCTCCGCCCGGCGCGAGCGGGTCCCCGCCCAGGTCGACCATCCGACGCTTCTGGTCGTCGGACAGCACCTCGTACGCGTTGTTGATGTCCTTGAACTTCTCCGCCGCGGCCGGGTCCGGATTGACGTCCGGGTGGTACTGACGGGCGAGCTTGCGGTAAGCCCGCTTGATGTCGTCGGCGTCGGCGTCCTTGGGAACGCCGAGAATGCCGTAGTAGTCCTTGGCCACGCTGTCCTCAAGCCTCGTTCAGCAACAACAGGAAATTCGGAATCAATGTCCCAGCATCTCGCCGACGTAACGCGCGACGGCGCGAACGGTGGCGATGGTGCCGGGGTAGTCCATGCGGGTCGGGCCGACGATGCCCATCCCACCCACCACGGTCGCACCCGGGCCGTAGCCCGTGCTGACCACCGAGGTGGCCCGCAGGTCGACGACCTCGTTCTCGTCGCCGATGCGCACCCTGGCCGCGCCCGACTTCACCTCGTCGAAGAGCTTGAGCAGGATGACCTCCTCCTCGAGCGCCTCCAGGATCGGCCGCAGCGCGCCCGTGGTCAGGTCCAGCGGGCCCATCCGGGCCAGGTTCGACGTGCCGGCCAGCGCGAGGCGCTCCTCGTGCCGCTCGACGAGGGTCTCCAGCAGGACGCTGACCAGCGTGCTCATGGTTGCCTTCGCCTGCGGCTCGGCCCGCTCCACCAGGCCCTGCACCAGCGGCGGGGTGTCCACCAGCTTCACGCCGACCAGGGTCGCGTTGAGGGTGCGGCGCAGCTCGGTGATCTCCTCGACCTCGACCGGGCCGGGCAGCTCGACGACCCGCTGCTCGACGCGGCCGGTGTCGGTGATCATGACCAGCAGCAGCCGGGTGGTGGAGACCGGGACCAGCTCCAGATGGCGTACGGAGGAGCGGGTCAGGCTCGGGTACTGCACGACGGCGACCTGGCGGGTCAGCTGCGCCAGCAGCCGCACCGCACGGTGCACGACGTCGTCGAGGTCGACCGCGCCGACCAGGAAGCGCTCGATCGCCCGGCGCTCGGCCGGGGAGAGCGGCTTGACCCGCGACAGCCGGTCGACGAACAGGCGGTAGCCGCGGTCGGTCGGCACCCGGCCGGCCGAGGTGTGCGGCTGGCGGATGTAGCCCTCCTCCTCGAGGACGGCCATGTCGTTGCGCACTGTCGCCGGGGACACACCGAGGGCGTGCCGTTCGACCAGTGCCTTGCTCCCGACGGGCTCCTGCGTCGCGACGTAGTCCTCGACGATGGCACGCAGCACTTCGAGCTTGCGGTCATCCAGACCCATACGCACCTCCCGGCTGGCACTCGTCGTGAGTGAGTGCCAGTCTACGTGGGCCGTCACCCGGACGGCATAGGCGTGGTGACGGGGTCGACACCCGCACGGCATCCGACACCGTTCGCACCCATCGGCAAAGTGGACGCCCGGTAAACTCGTCCATTCGGTTCGCAGAGTGTCGCCTATCGGTCACGGGTGTTGACTGGCGCCGATTGATCCACACACCTAGCCTGGCGGGCATGAGTGAACCCACCCCGCCCGGCTCTTCCGAGCCGCCGGTTCCTTCGGCCCCCTCCTACGAGCCGCCGTCGGCCCCCGCTTCTCCCCCGCCGTCCGCCCCCGGTGGCTACGGCCCGCCGCCGGTCGTCGGCAACGTCGCGCCGGCCGGTTTCGCCAACAACGACGACAAGACCTGGGCACTGGTCGCCCACTTCGGCGGTGCGGCCGGCGCGCTGCTCGGCGCCGGTGGCGGCGGCTGGGTCGCCCCGCTGATCGCGCTGCTGGTGCAGGGCCCGAAGTCGCCCGCGGCCCGCGCACACGCGGTCGAGGCGCTGAACTTCCAGATCGGCATCTCGATCGTGTCGATCGTCTGCTGGATCCTCAGCTGCCTGATCATCCCGATCTTCATCGCGCTCGCCGCGACCGTGGTCGGCGTGGTCTTCGGCGTGCTGGCCGGCATCAAGGCCAACGAGGGCCAGCTGTACACGTACCCGATGTCGTTCCTGAAGCTGGTCAAGTAAGCAGTTCACCAGGCCAGCAGGGAGTGGACCACCGCGTCCGCGAGGAGACGGCCGCGCAGCGTCAGCGCCGCGCGGCCGTCTGCGTACGCGGAGGGCTCCAGCAGCCCGTCGGCCAGCGCCTGCCCCGCCGCGGCACGCCCGGCCTCGTCCAGCACCTCCAGCGGCAGGCCCTCGACCAGGCGCAGCCGGAGCAGCACGTCCTCGGTGTGCCGCTGCTCGGCGGTGAGGATCTCCCGGCCCAGACCCGGGGACAGGCCCTCGGCCAGCCGGGCGGCGTACCGCGCCGGGTGCTTGACGTTCCACCAGCGCACCCCGCCGACGTGGCTGTGCGCCCCGGGCCCCAGGCCCCACCAGTCGCCGCCCTGCCAGTAGAGCAGGTTGTGCGCGCACCGCGCGGCCTCGTCGGCGGCCCAGTTGGAGACCTCGTACCAGTCCAGCCCGGCGGCGGACAGCGCCGCCTCGGCCGCCAGGTAGCGGTCGGCGGCCACGTCGTCGTCCGGGGACGCCAGCTCCCCGCGCCGGATCCGGGCCGACAGGCGGGTGCCGTCCTCCACGATCAGGGCGTACGCGCTGACGTGGTCCACCCCCGCCCCCACCACCGCGGCCAGCGAGGCGGCGAAGTCGTCCTCGGTCTCCCCCGGCGTGCCGTAGATCAGGTCCAGGTTGACGTGCTCGAACCCGGCCTCTCGTGCCTCGACCGCGGCGGCCGGGGCGCGTCCCGCGGTGTGCTTGCGGTCCAGGATGCGCAGCACCCCGGGCGCCGCCGACTGCATGCCCAGCGAGATCCGGGTGAACCCGGCCCGGCGCAGTTCCCGCAGCGAGGCGGGGTCGACGGATTCGGGGTTGGCCTCGGTGGTGACCTCCGCCCCGGCGGCCAGGCCCCAGGTGCGGTCGACCGCCTCCAGCATCCGCCCGAGCTGGGCCGGCTTGAGCAGGGTCGGCGTGCCGCCGCCGACGAAGACGGTGTCCACCCGCGGCGGGGCGGGCAGCACCTTCGCGGCCAGCGCCAGCTCGGCCAGCACCGCCTCGACGTAACCCTCGGTGTCCGCGCCGCCCAGCTCCGAGGCGGTGTAGGTGTTGAAGTCGCAGTAGCCGCAGCGGCTGGCGCAGAAGGGCACGTGCAGGTACACGCCGAAGCCGCGTCCGCCGACGTCGGCCAGCGCGGAGTCGGGAAGAGTGCCGTCGTCGGGGACGGGTTCACCGTCGGGAAGCTGGGCCACGGCTCTAGTCTGCCCTCATGTCCTCACCTGACTCCCACCTCGTCCGGGTCACCCACGCCCGCGGCGTAACCACGATCACCCTCGACAGCCCGCACAACCGCAACGCGCTGTCGCAGCGGCTGATGACCGAGCTGCTGGCGGCGCTCGCCGAGGCGAACGCCGACGAGCGGGTCCGGGTGATCGTGCTCGACCACACCGGGCCGGTCTTCTGCTCCGGGGCCGACCTGGCCGAGACCGCCGCCGCGGCGAAGTCGGGGCAGATGCCGGCCGCGCTGCTCGGCGACGTGCTGGGCGCGGTGGCGAGGTCGGCGAAGCCGGTGGTGGCCGCGGTGCGCGGACCGGCGCGGGCGGGCGGACTGGGCCTGATCGCCGCGGCCGACCTGGCCGTGTGCGCGGCCCAGGCGACGTTCGCGTTCACCGAGGTGCGGCTGGGCGTGGTGCCCGCGCTGATCTCGGCGACGGTGCTGCCGCGGCTGGCCCCGCGTGCCGCCGCGGAGCTGTACCTGACCGGCGATGTCTTCGACGGCGCCCGCGCCGCCGCGATCGGCCTGGTCACCGCGACCGCACCGGACGACGACCTGGACGCCGTCGTGGCGCGCTGGTGCGACAGCCTGGTCCGGGGCGCCCCCGCGTCGCTGGCGACCACGAAGGAGCTGCTGCGCCGCCGCCCGGAGCCGGAACTCGACGCCGAGCTGGCCTACCTGTCGGAAATCTCGCTGCGCTTCTTCGGCTCCGCGGAAGGCCGGGAAGGAGTCGCCGCATTCCGGGAGAAACGGGATGCCGCATGGGTTCCGCGGTCCGACGAGCACGGTGCCACGGCGGCGGGCACACCGTAGGGTGGCCTGAACGAGCCTGCGGCGGGGGGCACTTTCCCGGGAGAACCGGGAGGTGCCCGCCGACCGCATCGACGTCGAGGAGGCCGCCGTGAAGGGCCGGCAGGTGCTGACCGTCCTGGTGATCCTCGTCGTGGTGTTCGGCGTCGGCGGCTACCTCGCCCGGCAGCAGTTCGACGGCAAGCTGGAGCTGCCCCGGCTGGGCGCGCCCAAGTGCGTGGCCCGCGCCGACGGCGAGGTGCGGCTGGACCCCGAGCAGATGGCCAACGCGGCGACCATCGCCGCCGTCGGCATCGCCCGCAACGTGCCCGATCGCGCGGTGGTGGTCGCGCTGGCCACCGCCCTGCAGGAGTCGAAGCTGCGCAACCTGGAGCACCTCGGCGAGGGCAACGACCACGACTCGCTCGGCCTGTTCCAGCAGCGGCCCAGCCAGGGCTGGGGCACCGCCACGCAGATCATGGACCCGCGGCACGCGGCCCGGCGCTTCTACACCAGCCTGACCAAGGTCAAGGGCTGGCAGAAGATGCGCGTCACCGAGGCCGCCCAGCGGGTGCAGCGCTCGGCCTATCCCGAGGCGTACGAGAAGTGGGCCGACGACGCCACCGTGCTGGCCAAGGTGCTGACCGGCCAGCAGGCCGGCGGTGTGACCTGCGACACCTACGGTTCGGACGGGGTGGACGCCGCCGCGACGTCGACGGCGCTCGCCGACCTGATCAAGGCCGACTTCGGCGCGAAGGCCAAGGGCGTGACCATCGAGGGCACGGCGCTGCGCGTGCCGGCCGCGAACAGCAAGGCGGGCTGGCAGTTCGCGCACTGGCTGGTGGCCCACGCCCCGCTCACCGGGGTCACCCGGGTGACCTACGCCGACCAGCAGTGGTCCGCCGGTGACAGCGTGTGGTCGAGCGCCGAGAAAGTGGCCGAACAGGTGGTGGCCCAGGCCGTCGCGGGCGGGTGACCCTGGTGGCAAGCCGCTTTATCGGTCCCCGCGCGACGACGTCACTCGGGAACGCGAGTTAGTATCGGCACTCGTTCGCGAAGGTTGCTCATCCCGGCACGCCACCCCCCAAGTCGCGCGCCCCGATCCTGCCTTCGACTGTGCCCAAGTCTGGAAGGACGCAAGGGGAGGACATGACCATCACCTCTCAGGAGCCGGCGACGGACTACGCGCCGCTCACCGACGCCGAGCGCAAGGAATTCCACGAGAACGGGTACAAGCACCTCCCCGGTGTCGTCAGCCCCGAGATCGTGGCCGAGCTCCAGGCCGAGGCCGACCGCCTGTACGCCGAGAACAAGAACACCGGCCACATCGACAAGACCGGTTCGCTGCACCTGCTCGGCGCGGTCAGCCACAGCCCGGCCTTCGCCCGGATGCTCGACTACTCCCCGACCTTCCGCTGGGTCTGGGGTCTGGCCGGCTGGAACATCTACTCCCAGCACAACCACCTCGACGTCAACCCGCCGTACGAGGAGGACGAGACCCCTCGCTGGGAGTGGCACCAGGACGGCTGGCGGCAGAACTCCGACGCGGAGTACTACGCGCCGTACTACGGCGACGTCCCGCGGCCGATGCTGTCGATCAAGGTCGCCATCGTGCTCAGCGACATCTCGGAGCCGGGCCGGGGGCAGACCCTGTGCATCCCGGGTTCGCACCTGAACAACCACATGTACCGGCCGACGGACCCGGCGGAGATCGCCAAGGGCCCCGAGGGCGCCGTGCCGTGGCTGGCCAAGCCGGGTGACGCGTTCATCTTCGACCGCCGCCTGTGGCACTCGCGCTCGCGCAACCGCTCGGACGTGACGCGCAAGATGCTCTTCATGAGCTACACCTACCGCTGGATCCGCCCGGTCGACGACATGCCGATCGACCGCGAGTCCGCGTGGTACGCCGGCCTGACCCCCGTGCAGCGTCAGCTGATCGGCGAGGCGTTCGGCAACCTGAAGGTGCAGAACATGTGGGGCGTCGGCGAGGGCGGCTGGATCGACGACACGATCCCGCTGCGCGCCGAGCTCAAGGAGCGCGGTCTGCTGGACCGCAACGTTCCCTGGCTGCGCTGAGCACCGACGGAGCAGCCGCCCCGACGGGCGACTGAACGAAGCAGACAGGCCGGGCCGCATCTCGCGGCCCGGCCTGTCTGTCTGGTACGGGCGATCAGTCCAGGATCTTCTGCCCGCCGGAGACGCACTGGCCGCCGACGAACGCCGAGCTGCCGATCGGCAGCGCCGGACCGAGCTGGCCGAGCAGGCCGGACGACGCGCATGTCTGCAGCGGCAGGATGTCCAGGACCTGGTTGCTGAACAGCGGGAGCACCGCCGGGTTCTTGCGCTTCTGGATGGTGCTGTTGCTGTTGTAGCAGTCACCCAGCACGGTGGTGGGCGACTGGACGGCCGCCGCCACCCCGACGATCGAGGCGGTGGAACCGCAGACCTGGACCGCCGCGGCGTTGACGACCGAGCCGCTGAGCAGGGACACCAGGCTTTGCGGGCCCTTCTGCGCGCCCTCCTTGGGCTCGACGATGTACGTGTTGGCGTTGAAGCAGTCGCCCACCACGGTGGCGGGCGAGCTGACCGCGGCCGTGACGCCGGCGATGGCCGCGTTCGAGCCGCAGACCTGGATCGGCAGCGCGTTCACCGACGTGTCGTCCAGGATCGAGATGACCCCCTGCACCTGGTTCTGCCGGATCAGGACGTTGCCGTTGGCACAGTCACCCAGCACGGTGTTCGGGGAGCGGAGCGCGACCGCGGCCGACACGACCTGAGCCGACGCGGAACCACACGCCTGCCATGCCCCGGTGGTCAGCGCGCTGCCGTTCGCGATGGAGATCAGCGGCTGGCGCACTTCCCGCTGGGGCCCGCGGGCGACGTTCTGCACGGCAGCGAGTGCCTGCCCAGCGGCCTGCTGCACCGCCGCCTGCTTCAAGGTGGTCGCGGCGGTCCTGACGGGATCCGCATGCGCCGGTCCGGCCGCGGGCGCGGCGGTCGCCGCGGAACCCATCACCGCCACCGTAGCGAGCGCTCCGGCCGCGACAACCCCGGCCTTTCCTATCTGCATCGTCACTCCTTGTAGGATTTCTGGCCGCCGGCACCCGAGTCGCAGGGCGACGGCAGCGCGGCATGAGTTGTCGTTGGCGAGCATTCGAAGGGGCGAGTCGCGCTGGCGCGACCCGCCCCGTCTGCCGTGCCGGTTCAGCGACTAGTCGATGACCGTGTTGGCGTTGTAGCAGCTGCCGATGACCGTGTTCGGCGAGGTGATCGGAACCGCCGCGGCGAGGATGTTCGCGCTCGTGGAGCCGCAGGACTGCAGCGGGAGCACGTTCAGCGAGGTGTTGTCCAGGGCGGAGATGACACCCTTGGGGTCGTCCTTGCTGATCTTCACGTTGGCGTTCTTGCAGTCACCGATGACGGTGTTCGGCGAGGTGATCGGGATCGCCAGGCTGAGCACGTCGGGCGAGGTCGAGCCACAGGCCTGGGTCGTGATCAGCTGCACGGCGGTGCCGTTCAGCGCGGAGATCAGGCTCACGGAGTCCTGGTCCCACGGCGCGTCCCAGCCGCCGCCGCGCGCCTGCGGGGCAACGCGGGCGTTGGCTCCCCGCTTGGCCCACGCGCTGCGGTTCTTCAGCGCGCTGACCTTCTTGACCAGAGCCTGGCGAGCCATGTCCATGGCGACCGACTGGCCCATCGGCATGGCCTCGACCCGGCCCGACTCCTGCCAGTGGTCGTTGTCGTCCCACTCGTCGGCGCCGTTGATCTCGATGTTGCTGTTCTGGCAGTCACCGATGACCGTGTTCGGCGAGGTGATCGGCACCGTGATGCCCACGACCTGGCCGTCGGTCGAGCCGCAGGACTGGATCGACGCGATGTTGACCGCGGTGTCGTTGCCGACGCCGAGGATCGCCGCGCGCTTGTCGGTCTGCTTGATCTTGACGTTGGCGTTGGCACACGCGATGTCGTTCTTGTGGCCGTAGCCGTCGTCGTGACCGAAGCCCGAGACCACGGTGTTCGGCGAGGTGATCGGCACCGAGATGCCCACCACGTTGCCGCTGGTGGAGCCACACTGCTGGAGGGCGGCCACGTTGACGACCGTACCGTTGAGCAGTGCGACGACCGACGCCGAGTCGATGTCCCACGGCGCGTCCCAGCCGTTGTTGTCGAAGCCGCCGCCGCGGGCGAGCTTCAGCTGGTTGGCCCCGACCTGGCGCATCGAGCTGGTCTTGCCCTCGGTGGAGGTGCTGGCCTGGGTCAGCGCAGAGGCGTCCGTGCTGGGCGCCGCAGCGGCAGGAGCCCCCATGATCGCCACTGTAGCGAGAGCGCCCGTGGCGACGGCTCCGGCCTTCTTCATCTGCATCGTCACTCCTTGTGCGACTTTGGAACCTGCTTTGCCCTCATATCGGGCGAAAGCGGCAAAACACTGCACTTGGGGTAACGATGGGTAGATTGCCCAGTTACTACGGCTCCAGCCCTTTTGTCGGCAGATCTTGGCCGATCGGCCGACCCCATCGATCGGACGGCCATAACCCACACGGGCGACCGGCGTCCCGGATCACCCCACCATGATCGTCCGACTTGCAGTTTCGGGGAAACTGCACGAATCGCGGGCTCGATTCCGCCACTTTCCCCGAAACTGCGGGCCGGCGCCCGGGGGTGGGGTCAGTGGGTGGGGAGGAGGGTGGCGGCGGCGCGGAGAGCGCGGTCCATCGTGGTGAAGGCCATGGCGGGAGGGTCCGTCAGTGGCAGCCAGGCGGATTCGGACGACTCGTCGGGATCGAGCCGCAGGTGTGCGCCGTCGGGCAGGGTGGCGAGGAAGAAGCAGTCCAGCACGGGCAGGCGCTCGCCCTGGAACTCGTAGTCGCCGACGTACATGCCGACGAACGCGCCCAGCTCGACGTCGACGCCGAGCTCCTCGCGGGCCTCCCGGCGGGCCGCGTCGGCGGGCTCCTCCCAGGCGTCGCAGAAGCCGCCCGGCGTCTCCCACAGCCCTTCGCGGGGCGGCCGCGAGCGGCGCAGCGCCAGGAAGCGCCCGGCGCCGTCGAGCACGATGAGGCTCGCGGTCGGGCGGGCGTTGAGGTATTGCTCGTACCCGCAGCTCCCGCAGATGGACGGCGGCGCGGCCGGAAGGGCCGCGCCGCACCGGAAACAGTGTCCCGCGAAGGTCACTTCTTCTTGCCGCTCTCGGGAGCCTCCGAGGTGGACAGCGCGGCGATGAAGGCCTCCTGGGGCACCTCGACCCGGCCGACCATCTTCATGCGCTTCTTGCCTTCCTTCTGCTTCTCCAGCAGCTTGCGCTTGCGGCTGATGTCACCGCCGTAGCACTTGGCCAGCACGTCCTTGCGGATGGCGCGGATCGTCTCGCGGGCGATGACCCGGGAACCGATCGCCGCCTGGATCGGCACCTCGAACTGCTGGCGCGGGATCAGCTTCTGCAGCTTCGACGCGATGGTCGTGCCGTACGCGTACGCCTTGTCCTTGTGCACGATCGCGCTGAACGCGTCGACCGGCTCACCCTGCAGCAGGATGTCCACCTTGACCAGCTCGGACGCCTGCTCGCCGCTGGGCTCGTAGTCCAGGCTGGCGTAGCCCTTGGTGCGCGACTTCAACTGGTCGAAGAAGTCGAAGATGATCTCGCCGAGCGGCAGCGTGTAGCGCAGCTCGACACGGTCGGCGGACAGGTAGTCCATGCCCTGCAGCACACCGCGCCGGCCCTGGCACAGCTCCATCACCGCGCCGACGTAGTCGTTGGGCGTCAGCACCGTCGCGCGCGCCACCGGCTCGTACACCTCGGCGACCTTGCCGTGCGGGTACTCGCTCGGGTTGGTGACCGTGATCTCCTTGCCGTCGTCGGTGACCACGCGGTAGACCACGTTCGGCGCGGTCGCGATCAGGTCGAGGCCGAACTCGCGCTCCAGGCGCTCCTGGATGATCTCCAGGTGCAGCAGGCCGAGGAAGCCGCAGCGGAAGCCGAAGCCCAGCGCCGCCGACGTCTCCGGCTCGTACACCAGCGACGCGTCGTTGAGCTTGAGCTTGTCCAGCGCCTCGCGCAGCTCCGGGTAGTCCGACCCGTCCAGCGGGTAGAGGCCCGAGTACACCATCGGCTTCGGGTCCTTGTAGCCGCCGAGGGCCTGGGTGGCGGGGCGGGAGTTCAGGGTGACCGTGTCGCCGACCCGGGACTGCCGCACGTCCTTCACGCCGGTGATCAGGTAACCGACCTCGCCGACACTGAGCGACGGCGACTTGATCGGCTCCGGGGAGATCACGCCGATCTCCAGCAGCTCGTGCACCGCGCCGGTGGACATCATCTTGATCCGGTCCCGGGCGTCCAGGCGGCCGTCGATGACCCGGATGTAGGTGACGACACCGCGGTAGACGTCGTACACCGAGTCGAAGATCATGGCGCGGGCCGGCGCCTTGGCGTCGCCGCCGGTCGGCGCGGGCAGCTGCCGGACGATCTCGTCGAGCAGGTGGGACACGCCGTCACCGGTCTTGCCGGACACCCGCAGGCAGTCCTCCGGCTCGCAGCCGATCAGGTGCGCCAGCTCCTCGGCGTACTTCTCCGGCTGCGCCGCGGGCAGGTCGATCTTGTTGAGCACCGGGATGATGGTGAGGTTGTTCTCCATCGCCAGGTACAGGTTGGCCAGCGTCTGCGCCTCGATGCCCTGGGCGGCGTCCACCAGCAGGATCGCGCCCTCGCAGGCGGCCAGGCTGCGCGACACCTCGTAGGTGAAGTCCACGTGCCCCGGGGTGTCGATCATGTTGAGCACGACCTGCTCGCCGGCCCGGTCGCCGTCGCGCACGGTCCACGGCAGGCGCACCGCCTGGCTCTTGATGGTGATGCCGCGCTCGCGCTCGATGTCCATCCGGTCGAGGTACTGCGCCCGCATCTGCCGCGGGTCCACCACCTCGGTGATCTGCAGCATGCGGTCGGCCAGCGTCGACTTGCCGTGGTCGATGTGGGCGATGATGCAGAAGTTGCGGATGGCGGCCGGGTCAGTGTCGCCGGGCTTGTTAGATCCGAGCAGCGGAGGCACGGTGATCCGTTCTATAGAGCGTGAGGCGGAACGCGGGTCGCTGGCGACGGGCCGCGTTCAGCGGAGGCGGGTCATTGCCGCCCCTATGATCCCACGCCCGCGGACAGTGCCGAAGCGGGCTTCAACGTTACCGTCGCCGACCCGGCGACGGGAGTTCGCCGCCACCCGGCCCGAGGCCTGCCACAACGGCAGCGGTCAGCAGCGGCAGCCCTCATTGGCGGGCCAACCCAGCACCAGGGCGCTCAACCGGGGCAGCCGGTGCCGCATCTGGTCGTCGTCCTCGAAGTCCCAGTCCTCGCCCGCGGTGGGCGCCTTCGCCACCTCGGGCAGCACCAGCTCGGCCCCGGCGACCTCGCGGAACGCGTCCGCGGCCGCGTAGCCGACCAGCTCGGCGAAGATCGCGCTGTCGTCGTCCCACTCCACGGCCTCGACCACCGACGGGTGCCCGGCCAGCGCGTCCGGGTCGGCCAGCGCCGCCTCGTACCACTTGCGGCCGGCCGCGATCAGCCCGCTGCGGAAGTCGACGAACGCGTCGTCGGAGCATCCGCCGCCGATCAGGTGTGCCGCGCCCCACAGGTCGTAGCGGTCGGCCGCGGCGCGCAGCGTGTCGAACCGCGTCGCGAAGGCGGCGATCTCCGGCAGGCTCAGCGCCGACAGCCGCGCGGTCAGCGCCTTCGCCAGCCCGGTGCCGTCCTCGCCGATGTCACCCTCGACGTCCGTACGCGCCTGCTCGATCAGAGCCCAGAACCGCTCGATGTCCACAGCAACACAGTGTGCCATCCGAGCCGCGCCCGCCCTCGATCTACGAGCGGGTGTCGCGTCCCGTCACCCGTACGGTCCCCACCGGCCGCCGCCGGCCGCCGCGCGCCCATGATCGGCGTTTCGGGTCGAGAAGTGTGGCGGGACTTCACTTTTCGACCCCGGACGACGATCATGAGCCGCCGGGACACCCGGCCCGGCGCGGGGACGGACCCTGCGCGGTACGCTGTCCGGGTAGGGCACCGCGACGGGTGTCACGTCGGCCGTTTTGGCTGATGCCCAGGCCACCTGGTAACCTGGCACGTCGCGGCTGGTGCTTCGTTGCGCCGGCCCATCCGAACCAGTCAACCGAAACGAGCAGGACGAGGCTGTCGCGTGGCGAACATCAAGTCCCAGATCAAGCGCAACCGGCAGAACGAGAAGGCCCGGCTGCGCAACAAGTCGGTCAAGTCGTCGCTGAAGACCGCTGTCCGCAAGTTCCACGAGGCGACCGTCGCCGGTGACGTCGAGAACGCCACCGCGCTGCTGCGCGACGCCTCGCGCAAGCTGGACAAGGCCGTCAGCAAGGGCGTGATCCACAAGAACCAGGCGGCGAACCGCAAGTCGTCGATCGCCAAGAAGCTGGCTTCGCTCTCTGCCTGATCGTCGCAGCGTGCCTTCACGGCGCCGCCAAGACATCACATGATGCCCGGCTCCCCCCAGGGAGCCGGGCATCTGTGTGTCCACGTGGCGCTACGACGGAGCGAACGTCATTCGTAGCGGTATGCCGCCGACTGACGGGCGCGCTGCTCGGCGGCGCCCAGCCACGGCTCCTCGCCGTCCGGCCCGGCCTGGCTCGGAGCGCCGTGTCCGGAGTCTCCGGACTGCCCGGCGTACGCCTCCTGCTCGCCGTACCCGCCCTGGGCATAGCTGTCCTGCGCGCGGTGATCGGTCTGGCCCGCGTACGTCTCCTGCTCGCCGTAGCTGTTCTGACCTGCGTAGGTCTCCTGCTCGCCGGATCCGTATCGGCCGAGGTGGGACCCCTGGCCGCCGTTGCCGGACCAGCCGGCGAACCCCTCCGGCGCGCCATATCCGGCACGGGTCGGGTACGGGTCGCGGTCGTCGTCCACGGGCCGCTCGACGCGCCGGGGCGGCGGGGCCGTCTCGGCCGGGGCGGCCACCCGCAGGCGCACGGCCGGCTGACCGGGGGCCCGTCGCGCGGTCTTCGACCGGGTGGCCGTGCGCTCGGCACGGGCCGCCGGGGCGCCGGACCGGGTCGTCGCGCCCGCGATCACGTCGTTGAGCTTCACCATCACCGCCACCGAGACCGGCAGCACGACCACCGCCCACCAGCCGGTGAGCTCGGCCAGTGACAGCAGCACGGCCAGCGCCACGGTGCCCTCGAAGAACAGGAAGCACATCAGGTTGCTGGGGCGCACGTACTGCAGGCCCAGCACCCGGGCGTAGAGCGGCCGGTTGCGCGCCTCCTCGGGGCTGATCCCTCCGGCGCGCCGGGATCGGATACCCGCGGTCATCGCCCACCTCCCGCCTGTTTGGCCTGCGCGAACGCCACGATGGTGCGTTCGAGCGCGTAGTCGCGGTCCTCCTCGCCGCCCTTCACGGCGGCGTTGCAGTCGGCGGCCGCCCGCATCGCGAGCACCAGCGCGTCCGGGGTCCAGCCGCGCGCCTGCCGCTGCGCCTTCTCGATCTTCCAGGCGGGCATGCCGAGCGTCGAGGCCAGCTGGTACGCGTTGCCGCGTCCCGCCGAGGCCACCCGCGCGACGGTGCGCACGCCGTCGGCCAGCGCGTCCGCGATCGGCACCGGGTCCACGCCGCTGTGCCGGGCCCAGCGCAGCGCCTCCAGCGCGGCGGGCACGTCTCCGGCGACCGCCGCGTCGGCGACCGCGAAGCCGCTCACCTCGGCCTTGCCCCGGTAGTAGCGGGCCACCGTGGCCTGGTCGATCCGGCCGCCGGTGTCCGCCATCAGCTGGTTGCAGGCCGCCGCGAGCTCGCGCAGGTCGTTGCCCACGGCCTCGATCAGCGCCTCGGCCGCGTCGGGCGCGCAGCGGCCGCCCAGCCGGCGCACCTCGCCCGTGACGAAGTCGACCCGGTCGCGATGCTTGGTCAGCTTCGCCGCGGGCACCACGGACGCGCCCGCCTTGGTCAGCGAGTCGGCCAGCGCCTTGTTCTTCGCGCCGCCCGCGTGCGCGACGACCAGCGTCACGTCCGGGTCGGGCGACTTCGCGTAGTCGAGCAGCACCGCCGTGACGTCCTTCTTGGCGTCCTGGGCGGCGCGCAGCACCACCACCCGTACGCCGCCGAACAGCGACGGGCTGAGCAGTTCGGCGAGTTCGCCGACGAGCATCGCGCCCGTCTCCACCTCGCGGACCTCGGCCGCCGGATCGGCGGCGCGGGCCTGCGCGGCCGCGTCGGCGATCGCGCGCGCGACCAGGAGTTCCTCGTCGCCCAGCACGAGGACCACGGGTGTCAGGACGGGGGGCGGAACCTGGCTCACCACCTCGCTATCGTCGCACGTGCGAACTGGCGGCCGCCCACCGTCACTCCAACGGGCGCGTCGGGAGCACGACGGAAAGCTTCCCGTCGGCGAGCACCACCGCCAGGTCGCCGCTGACGTCGGTGCGCTGCACCCGGGCGCCCCGCCCGGCCAGCCGCGCCAGCACGGACGCGCTCGGATGCCCGTAGTCGTTGCCCTTCCCCACGCTGACCAGCGCGATCCTTGGCGCGACAGCGTCCAGGAGGGACGGATCCTGGAAGGCGCTGCCGTGGTGGGCGACCTTCAGGACGTCCGCGGACACGTACACGCCCCCGGCCAGCAGCGCCTGCTGCCGTTCCGTCTCGGCGTCGCCGGTCAGCAGCACCCGCACCCCGCGTACGGTCGCCACCAGCATCAGCGAGTTGTTGTTCGGATCGCTGCGGGTGCCGCGCTCCGGCGGCGCGGGCAGCACCTCCAGCCGTACGTCGCCGACCGTCCAGCCGCCGGACTCCGGGGCGTCGGACACCGGCACCCGGTGCGCGGCGGCGGCGCGGGCCACAGCCGCCCGACCGGCGGCGGGTTCAGGCCACGGTGTGGTGACCACCGCCCCGACGGGACGCCCGGCGAGCACGCCGTCCAGACCACCGATGTGGTCCACGTGGAAGTGGCTGACCAGCAGCAACGGGACCTCGTCGACGTCCAGCTCGCGCAGGCACCGGTCCACGTCGCGGGGCAGCGGCCCGGCGTCGACCACCACGGCCGCCCCATGGCCCGCGTTGAGCACGGTCGCGTCGCCCTGCCCGACATCGCATGCCACGACCAGCCAGCCGTCGGGCGGCCAGCCACCGGTGAGCACACGCACCGGCAGGGCCCCGAGCACACTCGCCAGTGCGACGACGGCCACCAACCGCCGCACCCCAGGGCGCCGGAAGCCGATCATGAGCAGGACCGTCAGCCCGGCCAACAGCAACGCACCCGGCGGCCCGCCCGGCCACGGCAATACTCCTGCGGGCACCTCGGCGCCCACCCGCGCGACGGTGACCAGCCACCATGCCGGCCAGCTGCCCAGCCACGCGGCGAACTCGGCCCCGGCCGGCCACACCGGCGACAGCAGCGCGGCGGCCACGCCGGTGACGGTCGCGGGTGCGATCGCGGGCACCGCGAACAGATTCGCCGGTACGGCGACCAGGCTCAACGTGCCGCTGATGCCCGCGACGACCGGGCCGCACGCCAGTTGCGCGGCGGCGGGCACGGCCAGCGCCTCGGCGACTCCGCCGAGGACCCCGCGGCGGCGCAGCGCGTCGCGCATCGGCGGTGCCAGCAACAGCAACCCGGCCGTGGCCAGCACCGACAGCGCGAACCCGGCGTCGGCGGCCAGCTCCGGATCGGCCATCAGCAGCACCGCCGCGCCCGCCGACAGCGCGGGCAGCGCCGCCCGTGACCGGCCGGACGCGAGCGCCAGCAGCGCGATCCCGCCCATCACCGCGGCCCGCAGCACGCTCGGCGACGGCCGGGCCAGGATCACGAACCCGACCACGGACACCGCGCACACCACCGCGGTCAGCCGCGGCCCGGCCCTGGTCCACCGGGCCAGCAGCAGCACCGCCCCGGTGACGATTGCCACATTGCTACCCGAAACAGCTGTTAAGTGAGTCATGCCGGTGTCGCGAAAGGACTGCTCGACGGCCGGGTCGAGCCGACTGGTGTCGCCCACCACGAGTCCCGGCAGCAGCCCGCCCGTGGCGGCGTCCAGCGGCGCGCAAGCCCGGCGCAGCCCCGCCCGCAGGCCGCCCGCCGCCCGTTGCGCCCACGACGCCTGCCCCAGCAGCTCCGGCGGCCGTTCGGTGGACAGCACCGCCGCCCGCAGGTCACCGCCGCGCGACGGGCCGAACCGCGCGGGCACCCGCACCCGCTGGCCAGGCAGCAGGCCGGCCCAGCCGTCACCACTGGCCAGCACCAGCACCCCGACCTCGGCACGCAGCTCACCGGCCTGCTCCAGGTCCGCCGCGACCACCCAGGTGGCAGGCCGCCCGACCACCACGGACGCCTGGCGCGGATCGTCGCGCACGGTCAGCACCACCGTCGTCGAGACACGCCCTTCCACCAGCGCAACGACCTCGGGGGCGTCCCGCGCCGCCAGTCGCGCCCCGGTCGCCGCCGCCCCGCACACCACCCCGAGGAACGCCCCGGCCACGATCCACCGCCACCCGCCGGACGTCCCGCCCCTGCCCCACCACGCGTGGACGGCCGCCCCGCCGGTCCGGTCCTGGTCCGACGGGTGACGGCGTGCGACACGCGCGCGGGCAACAGTCGACATGTCACGGCGCGCGACGTGGTCGCGGGCAAAGGTCAGGACGACAC
This sequence comes from Catellatospora chokoriensis, assembly GCF_011297315.1. Taxonomy (NCBI): domain Bacteria; kingdom Bacillati; phylum Actinomycetota; class Actinomycetes; order Micromonosporales; family Micromonosporaceae; genus Catellatospora; species Catellatospora chokoriensis. The sequence continues at coordinate 44,331 of NZ_JAAOTI010000015.1, read as the reverse complement.
CGAGCGCGCCCGCCGCGCCGATCGCCAGGGTGACCCCCAGCCCGGCGAACAGCGCCGCAAGCGAGACCGCCCAGCAGCCCAGGGCGAACGGGACCAACCGCAGATCGGGACCGTCCATCAGACGGTGACCAGGTCCTTGAGCTGCGCGAACTTCGACTCGCCGATGCCCTCCACCTGCCGCAGGTCGCCGACGCTGCGGAAGTCGCCGTGCCGGGACCGATGGTCGAGGATGCGCTGCGCCAGCACCGGGCCGACGCCAGGCAGGGCGTCGAGCTGGGCGAGGGTCGCGGCGTTCAGGTTCACCGGCCCCGAACCGGGTCCCGCACCGGCGGCCGGACCATCCGCGGCGGCCACACCGGGCACCCCGATCGCGATCAGTTCACCGTCGGTGACCTTGCGGGCCAGATTCACCGCGGACAGGTCGGTGTCGGGCAGCACCCCGCCCGCCGCCTCGATGGCATCTGCGACCCGAGCACCCTGAGGCAGCCTCACCAGTCCCGACTTGCGAACCCGTCCGGTGACCGCCACGACCAGCATCGCCGGTGAGGACGGCGCGACCGGCCGACCCGAGTCGGCGACGGGCACCGGCACCGGTTCAGGCGCAGGCTCCACCGACGGCCGCGCCTGCCAAGCCAGGTACGCCGCGAGCGCCACCACCAGCACAGCCACCGCCGCCAGCGCCCGCAGCCCACGCCGCCCAGGATCAAACGCCGACCGACCCGGCAGCGCACTGGATGGAACCTCCGCCGACGGCACGTCCGGATCCGCCCTGACGTCATCCGATGGCCTGGCCGACATGAAGGCAGCCGGTACTGCACCTGAGGGCGCAGCTGTCATTGCAGTAGCCGACACGGAACCAGATGCCGGGAGCACTCCGTGTGACGTCGCCACTGGCAGCACGACATGGCGGGCTGCCGCCGACAGCCCGTCCGCCTGCGGCACGGCAGGCGGGGTCCACGGCCAGACATGTGCCTGCGCGTCGCCCGAGGTCGCCGGGTCCAGCGGCAACAACTGCCGGGTCGGACGTGGCCGCGGGTAGTCGGGCAGCACGTCGAGGAACGGCGCATCCAGGGGCTCCGGCCAGGACGGCGGCGCGGTGGCCGGGGCGAGAACGCGGTGCAGCCGGTCGAGGTCGGCCTCGGCGGGCTGCGGCTTGCGGAACGGGGTCGGCGGCACGCGGCCACGCTAGGCGCGAGCGCGCGGTGGGCGTACCGCTCAATTCTCTTGCCTGTGGACGACGGCCCGCTTGTGGACAACCGCCTGATCAAGACCCCGTGTGTTATGGCGGACGCCCTGGCTAACCCTTGTCCGGCACGAACACGCCCACACCCTGGTGCCCGTTCAACTCCCCCGTGGTGCGCAGTAGCAGAACCGCCTGGCGGATCGTGGTCATCCCCACGCCGTACTCCTCCGCAAGCTGCCGGTGCGTGGGCAACTTGTGTCCAGGCGGCCAGGTGCCGGCGGCGATGTTTTCGCGGATCAGGCGCAGAACACGGTCGAGGTGCGGCTCTATCGGCATGACGGCAGAACTCCCAGCTAGTCCCGCCCATACACCACGCATTTCATCCGGTCGTCTAGCGCCAAGGTCGCTAAAGTCCGCCGCCACCGGAACAGGAGGAGGACGGGCCACAGCCGCATCTGCTCACGCGCGAACTGCCAGGCGATCCGGCAGGCGACGGCAGAGCTGGTCATGGCCGGCCGTGATACCGCGCAGCCGCCCGCATCGCGATGGAGGCGGCTCCTCGCGTGACGCCCGGTGGGCGTACACCTCAAATCTCTTGCCCGTCGACGACGTGCCGTCTGCGGACAACCACCTGATCACGCCCTCGGCACACCATGTGCCGCACGCACCACCAGGAGCGTCCTGTCACGACTTCGAGCATGGGCTGGTTTCTATAAACAGTTTTGACGTTACGAATCGTCGATCGCTGTTAACCGCACTGCCGCAACGGATTCATCTGCTCCTAGGTTCGCGTCACCCCTTCGCGGCCGGCGTCATCGGGACCCGGCCGCGGGGTGGGATCTCTGGGAGGAGAGAACCTTGCGGCATCGAGTTTCCGCCCTCGGCTTCGCGATCATCATCGCGTTCGCCGGGGCGCTCGGCGCGGGTGGGACGGCCAACGCCGCCCCCACCGGACCCGAGGCCCACATCTTGTACGCCGACAGCCCGAACGCGGTCGCCGATCGCTACATCGTGGTGTTCAAGGACGCCGCGGTGCCCGCGAGCACGGTCGGCACCAAGGCCCGTGACCTGGCCGGCCGCTTCGGCGGCCAGGCGCGGCACGTGTACACCGCCGGTCTGCGCGGCTTCTCGGTCGGCATGAGCGCGGCGCAGGCGCGCAAGCTGGCCGCCGATCCCGCGGTCGCCTCGGTCGAGGCGGTGCAGCGCATCGGCGTGCTGGACACCCAGAACAATCCCCCGAACTGGGGCGACGACCGCATCGACCAGGCGAACCTGCCGCTGAACCAGGCGTACACGTACCCCACCAACCCGGGTCAGGGGGTGACGGTCTATGTGCTCGACACCGGCATCAACGCCAACCATGTCGACTTCACCGGCCGCGTCAAGCAGGGCGTGGACATGGTGGACGACGACAGCACGCCGACGGACTGCCACGGACACGGCACGCACGTGGCCGGCACCGCCGTGGGCACCAGCTACGGCGTGGCCAAGAAGGCCTCCGTGGCGTCCGTCCGGGTGCTGAACTGCCAGGGCAGCGGCACCAACGACGACCTCATCGCGGGCATCAACTGGGTGCGCACCAACGCCCAGAAGCCGGCCGTGGTCAACTACAGCATCGGCTGCCAGAGCCGCTGCACCAGCCAGGCCATGGACAGCGCCGTGTCGAGCCTGATCTCGTCGGGCGTGCAGTTCGTCCAGGCGGCGGGCAACTCCTCCGACGACGCCTGCTACTACAGCCCGCAGGCTGTCGCGGCGGCGGTCACCGTCGGCAACACCAACAGCTCCGACGCCCGCAACAGCAGCAGCAACTACGGCTCCTGCCTGGACATCTTCGCCCCGGGCACGAGCATCGTGTCGGCGTCGTACTCCAGCAACACCGGCAGCGCGACGATGACCGGCACCTCGATGGCCTCGCCGCACACGGCCGGCGCCGCCGCGGTGTACCTGGGCCTCAACCCCAACGCCACGCCCGCCCAGGTGCGGGACGCGCTGGTCAACAACGCCACCACCGGCAAGGTCACCTCGCCCGGCACGGGCTCGCCGAACCGGCTGCTCTACACCGGCTTCATGAACGGCGGGACCAACCCGAACAACCCGTCGGTCACCAACCCGGGCAACCGGAGCGGCGTGGTCGGGCAGTCGGCCAGCCTGCAGATGCAGGCCTCCGGCGGCACGACGCCGTACACCTGGAGCGCCTCGGGCCTGCCGGCCGGGCTGTCGATCAGCTCGTCCAGCGGCCTGATCTCGGGCACCCCGACCACCGCGGGCACCTCGAACGTCACGGTGACGGTCACCGACTCGGCCAGCAGGACCGGGACGGCGAACTTCACCTGGACGATCACCACCGGTGGCGGCGGCTGCACCGCGGCCCAGGTCGTCGGCAACTCCAGCTTCGAGAGCGGCACCACGCCGTGGACGGCCGACACGGGCGTCGTCGGCGCCTGGGCGGGCTCGGGCTACCCGGGCAAGACCGGCACCCGCAGCGCCTGGCTGGGCGGCCAGGGCCAGACCCAGACCGACTGGGTCCAGCAGTCGGTGACGATCCCGGCCGGCTGCACCAGCGCCACGCTGCGCTACTGGGTGCGCATCACCACCGCCGAGAACGACGGCCAGGTCTGGGACCGGCTGACGGTGACCATGGGCAGCACGACCGTGGCCACCGCCACCAACCTCGACGCCAACTCCGCCTACGTGGAGAAGGTCGTCAACGTGAGCCAGTTCGCCGGGCAGACGGTGGTGCTGAAGTTCAACGGCGTCGAGGACCAGTCGCTGCAGACGAGCTGGGTCATCGACGACGTCACCATCAGCGTCTCCTGATCCGGGGGGCCTCCTGATCAGGGGCCGACGGGGGGCCGAGCGGCCGGGCATCTCACGACGATGCCCGGCCGCTCACTCCCATTCCCAGCGCATGCCGACGATGCCCGGCGGGATGTCCGCCGCGACCAGGTGCGCGCCGTGCGTCGAGCCGATCCACACCTCGCGTACGCCCTGGTCGGGCGCGTGCAGGCCGCGCCGCTCGAAGCGGTAGCAGCGGGCCGGCACCGCGTCGCGGTCGAACTGCACCTGCAGCACGTACTCCCCCACCGGCACCGAGAAGCCCCGGTAGTAGTTGTCGGTGGCGACCAGCGAGCCGCTCTCGAACTCGTACTCGATGACGACGGTGTCGCCCTGCGAGAGCATCCGGTCGAAGATGATCTCCGCCGCCTGCAGTCCCGACTCCGGATCGGAGCGCACCCGGCCCAGCCGGCAGTTGCGCAGGGCGTGCACGCCGGTGGGCGCGCCCAGGTCGTCGGTGCGGAAGATGCCGACGGTCCGGGCCACCCGGTCCACGTTGGCCCGCAGCACCTGGCGGCAGTTGAGCCGCAGTTCCTGGCGCTGCGCGCCGACCTGGTACAGGTCGTGCAGGCTGATCCGGGTGAGCTCGTGGTAGGTCCACCGGTCCAGCTCGCTGATGATCTTCGAGACGCTGTTGCCGTCCTCGAAGAGCCGGTCGATGTCGATGGTCCCCGGCGGCTGGTTGAGCCAGCGGCCACGGGGGCGGCGCGGGCCGAGCTGGGCGATGAGGGACTCGGCGGGCAGCGACAGGATCTGCTCCAGCATCCGCACCGCCTTCATGGACTCCGGACGCTCGGGGCGGCTGCGACCCCGCCGCCAGTAGCTGAGGGTGGCCAGGCTGACGCTGATCCCTGCGGCCGCCAGCTTCTCCTGTATCTCCTCCGGCCGAATGCCCCGATCTTCGATGGCCAGGTGCAGTGCGGCGGAGAACGGGCCGGTACGCAGCGCATGCGCCAGGTCCCGGCCGAGAAGTTCAGAACGAGCCTTCTCCATGAACGCTGAGTATCGACACTCCCCCGCCCGGGCGCTACCCGTGGCGCCGGGTCAGAGTTGGTCGTCGAGGAGGGACTGCGCGGCCTCGGGCAGGCGGTGCACGACGACGCCGGCCAGGCCGGGGCCGACGTGCGCGGCCACCACCGCGCCGACCTCGCTGGTGTACAGCTCGCACAGCCGGTCGCCGAGCCGTTCGCGCAGCGCCCCCGCCACCCATTCGGCCCGCTCCGCGGCCGCCAGGTGGTGCACGGCCACCTCGACCGGCCCGTCTCCGGCCGCCTCCAGGGCCAGCGCGACCAGCCGGTCCAGCGCGCGGGCCGCGGTGCGCACCTTGTCGCGCATGGTGATGCCGCCCGCGGACACCTCCAGCAGCGGCTTGACCGCCAGCGCGGTGCCCAGCAGGGCCGAGGCCGCGTTGATCCGGCCACCCCGGCGCAGGTGCTCCAGCGTGTCGACGTAGAAGAACGTGCTGGTGCGGTCGATGGTGTGCAGGGCGGCGTCGCGTACGCCCGCGAGGTCCGCGCCCTGTCCCGCGGCCCGCGCCGCGGCCAGGGCCGGGAAGCCGACGCCCATCGCGGCCGAGCAGGAGTCGACGACCTCGACCGGCCCGGCGGCCTCGCCCGCCGCCGTCGACGCCGCGCTCAGCGTGCCCGACAGCGCGCCGGCCAGGTGCACCGAGACGATGGCGTCCGCGCCCGCCGCGAACAGCTGGTCGTAGACCTGCGCGAACTCGGCCGGGGTGGGCTGCGAGGTGGTCACCGCGACGCGGCGGGCGGTCAGCGCGACGGCGACCTCGGCCGGGTTGACCTCGACGCCCTCCCGGCCGGAGACGCCGCCGAGCACGACGTGCAACGGCACGACGGTGAGCGACCCGTCCGCGACGGTGGCGGGCAGGTAGGCAGTGGAGTCGGTGACGACCGCTACGGGCATGCGGGCACGTTAACCCGTCACGACGGCTGCGCCGTGACGACCTCGAGCACGGGGCCCATCTGGCAGATCGTCATGATGTCGGTGCGCACCCGTCCCTGGATCTGCACGGTGGCGCCCGGCTTGACGATCTTCGGATCCCCGCCCATCAGCTGGTAGGTGGTGCCGCTGTCGGCGCGCAGCACGGTGCACCCGCCTTCCAGCTCCACCCGCTCGACCCGGCCGGTGACCGAGATGACCTGGCCGTCCTTGGCGGGCGGCGGCACCTGCGGCGACAGGCTCGGCTTGGGCTTGCCGCCCGGGCTGCTCGGCGGCATCGCGGCCGAGGCCGACGGCTGCGGAGTCACGGAACTGCCCACCTCCGGCTCCTCGGTCGGGGCGCAGCCGGTGAGCAGGAGACCGCCCAGCAGCGCGCCGGTCAGCAGCAGATGAGTGAGGGGGGTTCGTGTGGTCATGTCAGTTCGGACGCTACCGCCCGCGGGCAAGTTGCGCGAGTGGCGTCATGCGCCGACGTTGTACGCCGACACCCGCCAGCCGTAGCTCGGCTGCAGGATCAGGTCGACCCAGTGGCAGTTCTGCACCGGCGCGATCGTCGGCAGCATCTCCTCGGGCCAGCCGAGCAGCGCGGCGACCCCGTACTTGATGGCGCCACCGTGGCTGACCAGGACCGCCGTGCCGCCGGGCACCCGCTCGGCGGCCTGCCGGATCGTCTCGCTGACCCGCTTGCCCAGGTCGGCCAGCGGCTCCAGGCCGTCACCGGGGTCCGGGTCGGCGGCCCGCCAGCGGGCGTACGACTCCGGGAACCGCTCGCGCACCTCCGGGGTGGTGAGCCCCTGCCAGGAGCCGAAGTGCCGCTCGCGCAGCCGGGCGTCCCGCTCGGGCGTCAGCCCGATCAGCTCGGCCAGCGGCGCGGCGGTCTGCGTGCAGCGGCTCAGGTCACTGGTGATCATGAGCTGGGCCTCACCGCGCGCGAGCACGGCGGCCGCGGCCTGGGCCTGGGCCCGGCCGCGGTCGTTGACGGGCACGTCGAGCTGGCCCTGCACCCGCTGGGCGGCGTTCCAGTCGGTGTTGCCGTGCCGCCACAGCAGCACGCGGGTGATCTGCTCCTGGCCCCGTTCCAGGCTCACGCCTTCTCCTCGTTCCGCACGTCGGCGGCGTGAGCAGGACCGAACCAGCCGGCTCGCTCGCGCCGCTCGCTCACGCAGCGTCCTGGGTCGCCAGATCGCGGTCGTTGAACTCGATCCGGGCGCAGTCCTTCCACAGCCGGTCGAGGGCGTAGAACTCGCGCTCCTCGCTGTGCTGGACGTGCACCACGATGTCGCCGAAGTCGAGCAGCACCCAGCGGCCCGCGCGCTCGCCCTCACGGCGGATCGGCTTGGCCTTCTCGGGCATCTTCAGCAGGGCCTCTTCGACAGCGTCGACGATGGCCAGGACCTGGCGCTCGTTCGGAGCGGAGGCGACCACGAAGACGTCGGTGAGGACGAGCTGCTCGCCCACGTCCAGCAGGACGATGTCCTCGGCCTTCTTGTCGGCGGCCGCCTGTGCGGCGGCCAGGGCCATCTCGACGGCACGCTCGGTTGCGGGCACCTTGGTCCTTTCGTCGGTGGCCTGGCCGCGATGCTCGCGATCAGGCTCGCATCCAGAGTCTCACAGGGATTACCCGGTCTGCCGCCGAGATAGTCACGCGGTGGGCCGGGACACCCGGACATCAGCGGTATAGCTGCCGTTTTGTGATGTATTGCACTACCCCGTCCGGTACCAGGTACCACACCGGCTGCCCCGCCGCGACGCGCCGCCGGCAGTCCGTCGACGAGATCGCCATCGCCGGCACCTGGACCAGGCTCACCACGTCGGCGGGCAGGTGCGCGTCGGTGAGCATGAACCCCGGACGGGTGACCCCTACGAAGTGGGCCAGCTCGAACAGCTGGTCCGCGTCCTTCCAGGACAAGATCTTGGAGAGCGCGTCGGCGCCGGTGATGAAGAACAGCTCGGTCTTCTCGCCGTACTGGTCGCGCAGCTCGCGCAGCGTGTCGACGGTGTACGTCGGCCCGACCCGGTCCACGTCCACCCGGCTCACGCTGAACCGCGGGTTGGACGCGGTCGCGATGACCGTCATCAGATAGCGGTCCTCCGCCGGGGTGACCGCGTGCTCGGTCTTCTGCCACGGCTGCCCCGTCGGCACGAAGACGACCTCGTCGAGCGCGTACCGGTCAGCCACCTCGCTGGCCGCGACGAGGTGACCGTGGTGGATGGGGTCGAAGGTGCCGCCCATGATCCCGATACGTGTCGCCACGCGCCGATTCTATGCCGTCGTACGCCCCGCCCCGCCTTGTCATAGACGTTGGCCTATCTGATCGAGTATTCGTAGATCCAACTCGATCAGATAGGCCAACGTCTGTTCAAGGGCCGGGACGACCGGCCGGTTTCCGCCCCGTCCCGCCGAGCGGGGCGGCGGGACGGGATGGCTGGGCAGCTCAGGCGGCCTGCTGGGCGCGCAGGGAGCGGGCCAGGTCGTCGGTCTCGTCGGCCAGGGCGCGGCGCAGCAGCGGGTGCATGTCCCCCGCCAGCGCCGCCTGGGCCGCGGCGAGTGTGTCCTCCGACACCGCGTACACCGGGTAGGCCGCCTTCGCCAGGTGCGCCAGCATGTCGCCGGACCGGCCCTGCGAGCGCGGCAGCTCGGCGAAGTACCGGGCGACGAACGGCGCGGTCAGCTCGGCGTGCGCCGGCTGCCACAGCCCGTCGCCGGCCGCGACCGCGATCCGGTTGGACTGGCCCTGCTCGGTGACGACCAGGTCGAACGCCCGCTCCTTGGCGGCCGGGTCGGGGCGGCACGCGCGCACCCGGACGGCCTCCTGCTCGCCGCGGTCGCTGGTGTCGCGCTGCAGCTCGCCGTCGATCTCCTCCTCGGTGACGTCGCCGAGCACGGCCAGCCGGCCCAGGATCGCCCAGCGCAGCTCGGCGTCGACGCGCAGGCCCGCGGGCACGTCCGCGCCGGACAGCCAGCCGCGCAGCACCGCGCGGTCGTCGTCGGCGGCGGTGGCGATGAGGGAGCGGGCCGCGGCGAGCTGGTGGCCGCTGCCGGGGGCGGCGGTGGCCAGCAGGGTCCTGGCCGCGCCGGCCAGCGCCGAGCGGGCCGCCTCCTGCCGGTCCGCGGGCACCATCCGGGTGGCCGCGTACCGGGCCAGTCCGAAGACCGACTCCACGATGACGACGTCCGGCTCGGCGGGCAGCGACCCGGCGGCCAGCTCGACCAGTTCGATCGCGGGCCACTCGGCGTCGCGTACGGCGTCCCAGGCGCTGTTCCACCGCAGCGCGCGGGCCAGCGAGTCGGGCTGCTCGGCGAGCAGCGCGGGCAGCTCCGCCCGGGTGCGCTCGTCCATCCGGATCTTGGCGAAGGTGAAGTCGCCGTCGTTGAGCAGCAGGCCGCGGCCGCGTACGCCGGACAGCTGCGGCACCGGGGTGCTCGCGCCGGTCACCTCGACCTCGGTGCGCTGCCAGGCGCCGTCCTCGTCGAACCAGCCCAGGCCGATGCGGTGCGGGCGCAGCGTCGGGTACTCCTGCGACGCGGTCTGCTGCACCGTGACGGAGGCGTACGAACCGTCGGGGGCCCACTCGATCACCGGGCGCAGCGTGTTCACCTGCGGGGTGCGCAGCCACGCCTGCGCCCACGCGTCCAGGTCCCGACCGCTGGCCTGCGAGAGCGCGCCGAGCAGGTCGGCCAGGGTGGCGTTGCCCCAGGCGTGCTTGTCGAAGTGCGCCCGCAGGCCGGCCAGGAACGCCTCGTCGCCGATGAAGGCGACCAGCTGGCGCAGCGCCGAGCAGCCCTTGGCGTAGGAGATGCCGTCGAAGTTGGCGAACGCGGCGTCGGTGTCGACCACCTCGGTGGGCGCGATCGGGTGCGTGGAGGGGCGCTGGTCGGCGACGTACCCCCAGGCCTTGCGGCCCACGCCGAAGCGGGTCCAGGACTGCGGCCACGGGGTGACCTCGGCGACCAGGCGGTAGCCCATGTAGGTGGCGAACGACTCGTTCAGCCACAGGTCGTCCCACCAGCGCATGGTCACCAGGTCGCCGAACCACATGTGCGCCATCTCGTGGGCGATGACGGCCGCCCGCTCCAGCCGCTCGGTGTCGGTCACCGCGGCCCGGAACAGCAGCTCGTCGCGGAACACCACGCAGCCGGGGAACTCCATCGCGCCCCAGCTGAACTCGGGCACGAACGCCTGGTCGTACTTGCCGAACGGGTACCGCAGGCCGAACAGCTCGTGGTAGCGGTCCAGGAACGCCTTGGTGAGCGAGAAGATCTCGGGCGCGTCGCGCTCCAGCACCTCGGTGTAGCTGGCGCGGGCGTACAGGCCCAGCGGGATGCCGTCGTGGCTGTCGGTCAGCTCGACGTAAGGGCCGGCCACGAACGTGATCAGGTAGGTCGCGACGGGCTTGGTGGCCGGGAACTCCCAGCGGCCCGGCGTGGCCTGCACACCCTCGGCGTTGGCCCGGACCAGCCAGGACGGGTCGGCGGTGACCGACAGCGTCACCGGCGCCTTGAGGTCGGGCTGGTCGAAGCAGGCCATGAAGCGCGGCGCGTCGGTGATCGAGGGCTGCGCGTACACGTAGACCTGCTTGTCGGCCGGGTCCGTGAACCGGTGCACGCCCTCGCTGGTGCGGGTGTAGGCGTACTCGGCGGTCACCACGACGGTGTTGTCCGCGGCGAGATCCGCCAGCCGCAGCCGGCCCTCGGCGAACGCGTCGGCGGGGAGCGCGACCCCGTTGAGCGTGGCGCCGAGCAGGTGCTCCGGCCGCGCCTCCAGGAACGTCTCGGCGCCGGGATCGGCGGTGAAGCGGACCGTGGTGACCGTGCGGAAGAGTTCGTCTCCCGTGGTCAGATCCACGTCCAGGGCGTACGCGAGGTTCCGGACGGTGGCGGCCCGCGCGACGGCTTCGAGGTGGCTGAGGCAACGATGCGACATGACGCCCATCCTGCCTGACGGCGGCAGGTGGCGAACCGCCGGTAGCCCCTTACCTTCGACAACGTTCTTGCCGATCAAGGCCATGACGGGGACAATGGTCGACATGCGGACGACGAACACCATGTGGTGGCTGCCCTGACGGGCGGCCCGCTTCCGCGAACCCAGCAGACGACCCAGGCCGCCCCTCCGGGCGGCCTTCTTCGTGCACCGCGCGCGCTGTGCCGAGGTCTCCGGACGGGGTGGCCCGACTCCCGAGGAGACCGACATGACCATCGCCCCGACCCGCACCCGCGCCCGCCGGCTGTCCGCCTGCAAGCCGACCGGGCGCCTGCAGCTCGGCAACCTGTTCGGCATGATCCTGCCGCTGGTGGCCGGCCAGGACGACAGCGAGACCGTCACCATGCTCGCCGACCTGCATTCGCTCACCGTCGAGCACGATCCCACCGCGGTACGCGGCCGCACCCTGGAGCAGGCCGCGGTGCTGCTCGCCGCCGGGGTCGACCCGCGGCGCTGCACCCTCTACGTGCAGTCCCACCTGCCCGAGCACACCCAGCTGCACTACCTGCTCGAATGTGCCACCGGCTACGGCGAGGCCCAGCGCATGGTCGCGTTCAAGGAGAAGGCCGGCCGCGGCGAGCAGGTGCGGCTCAGCCTGCTCACCTACCCGGTGCTGATGGCGGCCGACATCCTGCTGCACGACACCGAGCAGGTGCCGGTCGGCGACGACCAGCTGCAGCACGTCGAGCTGGCCAGGACGGTCGCGAACCGGTTCAACGGCCGCTACGGCCCGGTCTTCACGGTGCCCACGGCGGTGCCCGCGCCGGTCGCCGCACGCGTGATGGACCTGGCCGACCCGACGGCCAAGATGGGCAAGACCAATGTGGTCAGCGCCGGAGTGATCAGCATCCTCGACGAACCCGACGTCGTGCGCCGCAAGGTGATGCGCGCGGTCACCGACAGCGGGAGCACGGTGCGCCACGACCGGGAGCGCCAGCCCGGGGTGACCAACCTGCTGGAGATCTATCAGGCCTGCACCGGGACCACTGGCCACTTCAGCTCGTACGGGCAGCTCAAGCGGGAGACAGCCGAGGCCGTGGTGGCGGTGCTGACGCCGATCCAGGAGCGCTACGAGGCCCTGCGCCGGCGTCCGGAGACGGTCGAGGCGGCGCTTGCCGAGGGGGCGCGGCGGGCACGCCCGCGGGCCGCCGCGACGTTGCGGCGAGCCGGCGAGGCGATAGGACTCGTCAGCTCCTGAGGAGCTTCTTCACGAAGCAGACGGAGTAGGGGTTGTCGACGTACCTGCCGTACGGCTCAGTCCGCTGGTAACCGGACGACTCGTACAGCGCGATCGCCTCAGGCTGGTTCACGCCGGTCTCGAGGATGATCGAGTCCCAGCCCTGGGCGGTGGCCCGTCGTTCCAGTGCCGCGAGGATGCGGCGGGCCACCCCGGCGCGGCGATGCGCCGGCATTACGTACATCCGCCTGATCTCGCCGACACCCGGGCTGGACACGACGAGCGCCCCGCAGCCGACAGGCCTGCCCAGCACGTACGCCACGACGAAACGGGCGTGCGGGTCCAGGGGTGATCGGGTGGTGCCCGGATACCGCGTGAAGAGTTCGTCCTCAGCGGCGAGCACGAGCGCGGTGACATCAGGGTGGGTGATCTCACGGTGCTGGATCAACACCGTCAGGACGCTAGCCAGGGCTTGTTTCCACGTTGTTTCACAAACCGCACAGCGGGGCGGATTGCGGTGAGATGACGGACACTGTCACCGAACCGTTAACTGACAGTGTCCGCCCTGGTGCCGACGCCTACTGATCGTCGTCGTCGGCCGGCACGTCCAGCTCGTCCTCGAACCACTCGTCGCCGGCGGTGTCGCCCTCGGGACGCTCCCGCCGCGCCTTGCGGGCCGCGAGCCGCTCCGCGGCCCTCGGACGGGTGATGTCGTCCTCGAGGCGCTCGTCGGTGAAGCGGTTGCCGGGCGTGAAGTCCTTGCCCGCGTAGATCGTCGGCTGCCAGTCGAACTCGCGCTCGCCGATGCGCACCGGGTCGCCGGCCTTCGCGCCCAGCTTGCCCAGCTTGTCCTCGACACCCAGCCGGGCGAGGCGGTCGGCGAGGTAGCCCACCGCCTCGGCGTTGTCGAACGTGGTCTGGCGCACCCAGCGCTCGGGCTTGGCCCCGCTGACCACCCAGACGCCCTCGCGGTCCTGCTTGATCTCGAAGCCGGAGTCGTCGACCGCCTTCGGGCGCAGCACGATGCGGGTCGGCTCCAGCACCGGCGTGGCCGCCCGGTGCTCCTCGACCATCCGCGCCAGCGCGTACACCAGGTCCTGCAGCCCCTCCCGCGTCGCCGCGCTGACCTGGTAGATCGGCCAGCCGAACTTCTCCAGGTCGGGGGTGGTGATGTCGGCCAGGTCCCGGCCGTCCGGCACGTCGATCTTGTTCAGCACGATGATCCGGGGCCGGTCCCCGAGCCCGCCGTACTGCGCGAGCTCCGCCTCCAGGGCCTCGATGTCGGCCACCGGGTCGCGGTCGGTCTCCAGGGTCGCGGTGTCCACCACGTGGGCCAGCACCGCGGTGCGCTCGATGTGGCGCAGGAACTCCAGTCCCAGGCCCTTGCCGGTGGCCGCGCCGGGGATCAGGCCCGGCACGTCGGCGACGGTGAACACATGCTCGCCCGCCTGCACGACGCCCAGGTTCGGCACCAGCGTGGTGAACGGGTAGTCGGCGATCTTCGGCTTGGCCGCGGAGATCACCGAGATGAGCGAGGACTTGCCCGCGCTCGGGAAGCCCACCAGGCCCACGTCGGCGACGCTCTTGAGCTCGACGACCACGTCGAGCCGGTCTCCGGGCTCACCGAGCTCGGCGAAACCGGGCGCCTTGCGCCGGGCGCTGGCCAGCGCGGCGTTGCCGCGACCGCCACGGCCGCCACGGGCGATCTCCAGCGTGGTGCCGGGACCCACCAGGTCGGCGATGATCTGGCCGTCGAGCGTCTGCACGACCGTGCCGGAGGGCACCTTGAGCACCAGGTCGCCGCCGTTGGCGCCTTCCCGGTTGTTGCCCGAGCCGCCCTTGCCGTTGGTGGCCTTGATGTGCGGGTGGAAGTGGAAGTCCAGCAGCGTGTGCACGTTGGGGTCGACCTCCATCAGGATGCCGCCACCGTGCCCGCCGTTGCCGCCGTCCGGCCCCCCGAACGGTTTGAACTTCTCGCGGTGGATGGACACGCAGCCGTGGCCGCCGTCACCCGCCTGCAGGTGCAGCACCACACGATCCACGAACGTCGCCACGTTCCATCCTCCACATACTTCGATTCAAAAAACAGCATATGCCCGCTTGAGCCCGCCCCACCCCTGCCGCAACTCTTGAGGAGCCGCGGCCAAGCGGCCTGCCGAAAGCGCAACTCTTCAAGAGTTGCGGCAGGTGGCCCCTAGGGCAGCGCGCGGTGGGTCCCGGGTGTTCCGGGGTCGCGGGGTTAGCCGCGTCTCACCTCGACGCTTCCGTGGGGCGGAAACAGCAAAGGCGGGAAGGCGCTTCGCGCGCCCTCCCGCCTCCGACGATCTGTCAGGCCTCGACCGGAACGATGTTCACGGTCTTGCGGCCCCGCTTGAGACCGAACTGCACCGAGCCCGCGGCGAGCGCGAACAGCGTGTCGTCGCCACCCCGGCCGACCAGGTCGCCCGGGTGGAACTTGGTGCCGCGCTGGCGGATGAGGATCTCGCCGGCGCTGACGACCTGACCGCCGAAGCGCTTCACGCCGAGTCGCTGGGCGGCGGAGTCGCGACCGTTGCGCGAGCTGGATGCACCCTTTTTATGTGCCATCTCGAGGCCTACTTCCCGCTCTTGATGCCGGTGACCTTGACCTGGGTCAGCGGCTGACGGTGACCCTGCCGCTTGTGGTAGCCGGTCTTGTTCTTGAACTTGTGGATCCGGATCTTCGGGCCCTTGGTGTGGGCCACGACCTCGCCGGAAACAGAAACCTTGGCAAGCTTCGCCGCGTCGGTCACCAGGTCGCTGCCATCAACAAGCAGCACTGCGGACAGCGCCACCACGTCGCCGGGCGCGCCCGCGAGCTTCTCGACCTCGATCACGTCGCCCTCGGCGACCTTGTACTGCTTGCCGCCGGTCTTGACGATCGCGTACATGAGACGCGGACTCCTGTCGTAGGTGCTGGCGGTTGGTTCATCGACCCGCATGGCGGGCCGAGTCTTCACTACTGGGTTGCGCTCGGCAGTCCTGGCCGAAGACGGCCGGCACACACACGCACGCACACGGCGCCCTGTGATGGGCACCGTGGAGAAGACTACGTCATGCCCGACCCGATGCCCAAACCGGGCACCCCCTGGCCCGACGCGCGGTGATGGCGATCACCGCGCGTCGGGACGAGGTCAGTGCGTCAGGCCGCGGCGCAGAGCGTCTTGACCTTGTTGCCGGCCGCGCCGAACTCCGGGGTGGAGATCGCAGCCTGGATCTTGGCGGCGTCACCGTTGGCGGCGACCACGGCGGCCAGGCCGGTGTCCAGCGCCTTGAGGTCGGCCTCGACGGCCGCCTTCAGCTCGGCGTCGGCGAGGGTGCTGACGTCCTTGCCGTACGCCGCCTTGAAGTCCGTGAGCAGCTTGGTCAGCTTCGGGAGCGCGGCCTGCTGGGTGGCCGGGTTGAGCACCTCGGGCACGATGGTCGCGCCCTGGGTCTCCAGGTCGGTGACGGCCTTGGTGAGGTTGGCGCAGGCCGCCTTCTTGTCGGTGCCGGCGGGAGCGGCGGCCGCGGAGGTCGCCGCAGCGCCCGGCGTGGGGGTGCCGGTCGCCTCGGGCTTGGTGTCCGCGCACGCCGCGGCGCCGAACAGGGCGAGACCGAGCGTGGCGGTGGCCAGAATCCGTCGCATGTTCTTCCTTGTCTATGCGGGGTGAAACGGGTGCGTCGCCGTCACCGGCGACACCCGCGATTACTTGCCATATGGCCAGAATTCAGCCTCGTACACACCGAACCCTCGTCTGTGGCCACCGTGGCAGCCTAACCACGGTGGCGGACAACAGGATCAGCAGCCTCACGCGTCACAGGTCCGCACGTTCCCGCCCTGGTCGGCGTCGCCGTGGACGCCCTCGGGCGCCTTGTCGGCGGCGCCGTCGTCGGCCGGAGAGCGGCCCGCACCGGGTGTCAGAGACAGATTCTGGACAAGGGTGTGATCCAGGCCAGCAGCGTCGGCGTGAGCTTCGCCTCGAGGTCGGCGAGCTTGGTGACCCCGTCGAGGAATGCCAGATCGACGCCGGACTGGCGCACGTTCGCCGCGACCTGGTCGAAGGCGGCCTTGGCCGCGGGGTCGGCGGCGACCGCGCCGACGGCCGTGATCTGGGTCTCCAGCGCGGTGAGCGCGTCGCGCAGCTTGGTCTCCGCGGCCTGCGTCTTCGCCGCGTCCGTGCCGGCCCGCGCGGTGAGCACACCGCCGATCGCGGTGGCCAGGTCGGTGCGGGCCTTGCCGTTGAAGACCTTGTCGAACTCGGCGCAGACCGCCTTGGCCGCGGTCGAGCCGCTCGGGGCGGGCGCGGCGGCCGTGCCGGGCGAGGACGCCGGGGCGGGCTTGTCGTCGGCGCACGCGCTCGCGCCGAGCAGGGACGCGGCCACCAGCACGGCGGTCAGCAAACGTCGCATGGGCAGGTGCCTCCTACAGGGGGTGGGGCGGGGTGGCCGTGCCATCCGGGTCGCGGCACGGCCGGTACGTCGTCAGGCTGCCGGGCAGATGTCGTTCAGCGCCTCGTTGGCGGTGGTCAGGTCCGGGCTGAACAGGATCTGCTGCATCTTCGAGGGGTCCTCGGCGAGCTTCTGCGGGTCGCCGAGCTGGGCCACCGAGGCGTCCAGCGCCTTGGCGACGTCCTCCAGCGCCTTGCGCAGCCTCGGGTCGGCGGTCTTGGCCGCCTCGGCCTTCACCGTCGTCGACAGCGCCACGTAGTCCTTGGTCAGCTCGTCGAAGAAGACCTTGACCTTGTCCGGGTCGCTCAGCGCCTGGCCCATCTGCTCCGCCCTGGACACCAGCTTGGAGACGAACTTCTTGCTCTCGGCGATCACCGCGGCGCAGGTCGCCTTCGAGTCGGTGGTGCCGGTGACGGCGCCGGAGGCGCCGGGGACGGCACTCGCGCCCGAGCTCGGGCTCCCCTCGGTCGAAACCCCCGCGGACGGCACCGGGCCCGCGTTCGGTCGCACCGGGTCGCCCGAGCAGGCGGTGGCGGTGAACAGCGCGGCACCTAGCACGGCAGCGGCAAGGATGCGTCGCATGGGGGCGTCCTCCAGGCTCTGAGGGGTCTGGGCAGAGTACTGCCCGGGGATGCGGAAACACATACCCCGGGCAGCTTACGCAAGTCCTCCGCCGGCACATCCGCCGCGAACGATCTCCGTGCGGTGCTACGGGCGGGTGCGCCGCCGACCGCCGCGGCGGGTGCGCCGCCTGGTGGGCGTGTCGCCGCCGTCCTCGCCGGGCTCCTCGCCGGCCTCGTCCTCGTCCTCGGCCGCCACCGTCTCGTACCGCGACAGGTCGTAACCCTCGGTGTCGTAGTACGCAGGCTCCGCGGCCTTCTGCTGCTTCGGCGCGGGCGGCGCCACGGCGGCCTGCTTGACCTGTGCGGGCGGCAGTTGCACCGGCGGCGCGGCCTGCACCGGCGCCCGGCGCTCGGAGACCGGCTCGGTGTGGATGATGACCCCGCGGCCCTTGCAGTGCTCGCACGGCTCGCTGAAGGCCTCCAGCAGGCCCGCCCCGATGCGCTTGCGCGTCATCTGGACCAGGCCGAGCGAGGTGATCTCGGTGACCTGGTGCTTGGTCCGGTCCCGGCCCAGGCACTCGGTCAGCCGGCGCAGCACCAGCTCGCGGTTGCTCTCCAGCACCATGTCGATGAAGTCGATCACCACGATGCCGCCGAGGTCGCGCAGCCGCAGCTGGCGCACGATCTCCTCGGCCGCCTCCAGGTTGTTGCGGGTGACCGTCTCCTCGAGGTTGCCGCCGACACCGGTGTACTTGCCGGTGTTGACGTCGACGACGGTCATCGCCTCGGTCCGGTCGAAGACCAGGTGGCCGCCCGAGGGCAGGAACACCTTGCGGTCCAGCCCCTTGAGGATCTGCTCGTCGATGCGGTACGTCGCGAACACGTCGGAGACGCCGGTGTGCCGGTGCACCCGGTCCACCAGGTCGGGCGACACGTGCCCGAGGTAGGTCTGCACGGTGTCGTAGGCGTTGTCGCCCTGCACCACGAGTTCCTTGAAGTCCTCGTTGAACAGGTCGCGGACCACCCGGACGACCAGGTCGGGCTCACCGTAGAGCAGCGCGGGCGCGCCGCCCTCGGACGCCTTGGCCTGGATGTCCTCCCACTGCGACTGCAGCCGCAGCACATCGCGCTCGAGGTCCTCCTCGGAGGCGCCCTCGGCCGCGGTGCGCACGATCACGCCCGCGCCCTCGGGGACCAGCTTCTTGAGGATGTCGCGCAGCCGCTTGCGCTCCACGTCGGACAGCTTGCGGCTGATGCCGGAGGCGTTGCCGTTGGGCACGTACACCAGGTGCCGGCCGGACAGCGCGACGTGGCTGGACAGCCGCGCGCCCTTGTGCCCGATCGGGTCCTTGGTCACCTGCACCAGCACGGAGTCGCCGGACTTCAGCGCCTGCTCGATGGAGCGCTGGCGGCCCTCCAGGCCGGCCGCGTCCCAGTTGACCTCACCGGCGTACAGCACCGCGTTGCGGCCCCGGCCCAGGTCGACGAAGGCGGCCTCCATGCTCGGCAGCACGTTCTGCACCTTGCCCAGGTACACGTTGCCGACCATGGTGGCGGTGGCGGCGCGGGTGACGTAGTGCTCGACGAGCACGCCGTCCTCCATCACCGCGATCTGCGTACGGTCCGGGTTCTCGCGGATGACCATGACCCGGTCGACCGCCTCGCGGCGGGCCAGGAACTCGGACTCGGTCAGGATCGGCGGGCGGGTGCGGCGCTGCTCGCGGCCGTCCCGGCGGCGCTGGCGCTTGGCCTCCAGCCGGGTCGACCCGGACACGCCCTGCACCTCGTCGCTGACGGCGCGCGGCTCGCGGATGCGCACCACGGTGTGCACGCCGTCCTCGGCCTCGGCGCCCTCGTCCCCGGCGCCCTTGCGGCGGCGGCGACGGCGACGGCGGGTCAGCGGCTCGCCGTCGGCGTCCGTCTCCTCCTCGTCACCGGCCTCGACGGCCTCGGGCTGCTCCTCGTCACCGTTGTCGTCCGCGCCGCCCTTGCCCCGGCCACGGCCGCGACGGCCCCGGCGGCGACGGGCGCGCGCGTTCTCCTCGGTCTCGTCCTCTTCGTGCTCCTCGTCGGCGGCGACGGGCTCGGCGGCCTCCGCTTCGACGGCCTCCTCCTCGTCCCGGCCGCGGCGGCGCTTGCGGCGACGGCCGGTCTCGGCCGGCTCCGCCACCTCCACGGGCTCCTCGACGACGGGACGCGCGGCGGCCACGGGACGCACCGGCGCGGCGGTCGCCTCGGGGGCCATGAACAGCACGGACGGGGCCAGCCGGCGCGGGGCTCCGCCGACCTGCTCGGCAGCCTCGGCGGCGGCCTCGGCCGCCTCCTCGTCCTCTTCGGCTTCCTCGGCGAGCGCGTCGGCCATGGTGGCGGGCGAGAGCTCGGCGACGGCCGGTACGGGCTCAACTACGTCATTCGCCCCAGACTCGCCGTAGATGTCCGGCTCTGCGGCTTTCTTCCGACGGCGGGTCGCCTTCTTGGCCGGCGCGGCCTCTTCGGCAGGCTCCTCGCTCGCGTCCGCGGCCTCGGGAGCCGCCGCCGCGACCGCACGCTTGCGGGTGCGCCGCCGAGTGGGCGCCGCCTCGGGCTCGGCCTCAGCGGGTGCGCCTTCGGCCGCCGCCGCGTCAGCGGCCACCGGCTCCGGCGCCGCGGGCTGGGCCATGACAGGCTCCGGCGTCGCGGGGGCGGGCTCGGGCGTCGCAGGCGCGCCCGTGACGGCGTCGCCGCCGGTGTTCCCGCCGGTCACGGCACTGGGCTGGTCAGCCGAGGCCGCGCTCGGCGCGTTCTGCGAAACGTTGTCGGCATTCTCGTGCCGATCTGCGGGCTCGTGGTCGAGCATCCGGACTGTTCTCCAGTTCTGGCGGTCCCGGGCGCGTAACAACGCAGCCACTCAGGAGCACACCGGTGTTTGCCGCCGGGGTCGCCCGTTCAAGCGCCTGTCGAGGCGCTCGGACGGGCATCCGCCGAAGTCTGCCGAGAGCGGTGACCGGTCGGGTCAACGCTCGCCGATGGCGACGGGCTCGCGATCCGCGTCGAGCGGATCCACGATCTCCCCCTGGGGGGTCAGCGTGCCCTGTGCCAGCCGGGTCGCCCTGGCACTTTTCAGTGAATGGGGCGCCGACGGCTCCAGGTCCGCAACCACGCGCAGGCCGGACAGGACGTCATCGGGCCGTACGGAGGGAGTGACCTGCCGCACGACAAGGTCGAGTATCGCACACGGGGCGGTCGCGACCACGCCAGGTGGTGAGGTCTGTGACGAGACGGCCTCGACGGACACCACGGCGTCCCTGGTGTCGAAGGTGCGCCGGCCCTGTTTGGTCATGCGCTCGACCAACACCTCACTCTGCGCGACGAAGGCCGCCACGGCGGTGGCGAGCTGCTCGTCGGTCACCCCGGGCAGCTCGATGCGCCACCGCGAGGCGGTGATCCGGTCGGCCAGGCTGCCCGGCGCGACGGCCTCCACGGCCTCGATCACGTCCAGGCCCGGCGACAGCGCGGCGTCCAGCGCCTTGCACAGCTCCGCCGGGTCCACCCGCTCCCGCAGGCCGATCTCCAGGTACTCCGCCTCGGAGGCCACGCCGGTGGGTGCGGCACTGGCGAAGGAGATCTTCGGGTGCGGGGTGAAGCCCTGCGAGAAGGCGATCGGCACGCCCGCCCGGTGGATCGCCCGCTCGACGGCGCGGGCGAAGTCGCGGTGCGAGGTGAAGCGCAGCGGGCCGCGCTTGGTGTAACGCAGCCGGATGCGCTGCACGACGGGGGCCTGGCCACCCGTGGGCTGGTTCTTGGTACGTCCCACCGTCAGGCTCCCGCGGGCACGCGCAGGCCGGTGTTGACCGGCGTGATGGGCAGCAGTTTGTGGCCGGTCGGCCCGATCTGGATGCTGGTGTCCATCGACGGGCACACGCCGCAGTCGAAGCACGGCGTCCAGCGGCAGTCGTCCTGCTCGTACTCGGTGAGCGCGTCCTGCCAGTCCTGCCAGAGCCAGTCCTTGTCCAGGCCCGAGTCCAGGTGGTCCCAGGGCAGCACCTCGGACTGCTCGCGCTCGCGGGTGGTGAACCACTCCAGGTCCACCCCCAGGCCCGGCAGCACCTCGGCGCAGGCGTCGACCCAGCGGCGGTACGAGAAGTGCTCGCTCCAGCCGTCGAAGCGCTGGCCGTTCTCCCACACCTTGCGGATGACCGCGCCGACGCGGCGGTCACCGCGTGCCAGCAGGCCTTCGATCAGCGAGGGCTCACCGTCGTGGTAGCGGAAGCCGATGGCCCGGCCCAGCGAGCGGTCCGAGTTGATCTCGTTCTTGAGCGCCTTGAGCCGCGCGTCGATCACCTCGGGGCGCTCCATCGGGGCCCACTGGAACGGGGTGTGCGGCTTGGGCACGAACCCGCCGATGGACACGGTGCAGCGGATGTCCTTGCTGCCGGTCGCCTGGCGGCCCGACTTGATGACGTTGTGCGCCAGCCGCGCGATCTGCAGCACGTCCTCGTCGGTCTCGGTGGGCAGGCCGCACATGAAGTACAGCTTCACCTGCCGCCAGCCGTTGGAGTACGCGGTGGTGACGGTGCGGATCAGGTCCTCCTCCGACACCATCTTGTTGATCACCTTGCGGATGCGCTCCGACCCGCCCTCGGGCGCGAAGGTCAGCCCGGTGCGGCGGCCGTTGCGGGCCAGCTCCTGCGCCAGGTCGATGTTGAACGCGTCCACCCGGGTGCTGGGCAGCGACAGCGAGACGTTGGTGCCCTCGTACTGGTCGGCCAGCCCGGAGCAGATGTCGCCGATCTCGGAGTGGTCGGCGCTGGACAGCGACAGCAGGCCCACCTCGGTGAAGCCGGAGAACTCCAGCCCGTCGTGCACCATCTGCGCCACGGTGGTGATGGAGCGCTCGCGCACCGGACGGGTGATCATGCCGGCCTGGCAGAAGCGGCAGCCCCGGGTGCAGCCCCGGAAGATCTCCACGGCGAACCGCTCGTGCACCGTCTCGGCCAGCGGCACCAGCGGCTTCTTCGGGTACGGCCACGCGTCGAGGTCCATGGTGGTGCGCTTGTGCACCCGGAACGGCACGCCCGGGCGGTTGGGCACCACGCGCTGGATCCGGCCGTCGGGCAGGTAGTCCACGTCGTAGAAGCGCGGCACGTAGACCGACTCGGTCTTGGCCAGGCGCAGCAGGATCTCGTCGCGGCCGCCGGGGCTGCCCTCGCGCTTCCACGCGGCGACGATGTCGGTGATCTCCAGGACGGCTTCCTCGCCGTCGCCGAGCACGGCGGCGTCGACGAAGTCGGCGATCGGCTCCGGGTTG
Organism: Catellatospora chokoriensis; assembly: GCF_011297315.1. Classification (NCBI taxonomy): domain Bacteria; kingdom Bacillati; phylum Actinomycetota; class Actinomycetes; order Micromonosporales; family Micromonosporaceae; genus Catellatospora; species Catellatospora chokoriensis. The sequence goes on along the minus strand of NZ_JAAOTI010000015.1, from coordinate 21,896 downwards.
AACGCGGCGTGGCCGCCCGCGACCACGATCGGGTGCGACTCGTCGCGGTCGGCGGCCAGCAGCGGGATCCGCGCCAGGCTCAGCTCGGTGAGCATGTTGGTGTAGCCGAGCTCGGTCGAGAAGGACAGGCCGAACAGGTCGAAGTCGCCGACCGCACGGTGGCTGTCGACGGTGAACTGCGGCACGCCGCGCTCGCGCATCAGCTGCTCGAGGTCGGGCCAGACCGCGTAGGTGCGCTCGGCGAGCACGTCCTCGCGCTCGTTGAGCACCTCGTACAGGATCTGCACGCCCTGGTTGGGCAGGCCCACCTCGTACGCGTCCGGGTACGACAGCACCCACCGGACCGTGGCCGACTCCCATGGTTTGACCACGGCGCCCAGCTCACCACCGACGTACTGGATGGGCTTGCTGACCAGAGGCAGCAACTGCTCAAGCTGGGGAAAGACCGACTCGCCACGCATGGGTATCAAGGGTACGCGGTCGCACACGGGCACCGGACCTCGGGCGATTGCGTACCCGATGTCCGGTGGCGACCTGCGTGTCTACTGTTCCGCGTCGCCGGAGCTGCGCTTCGGAGCGTACCGGGACACATACTCCTGGCCGGTCAGCGCCTGGATGGCTATCATCACCGTGTCCGTGATCTCCCGCGCGGCGGTGCTGGCGGACTCGGCGTCCTTCCACGCCCCGACCTCGATCGGCTTGCCGAACTTGACGGTGACCTGGCCCGGCTTGAGCGACGGGATCGCCTGGCCGATGGGCTGCACCTTCTCGGTGCCGATCATGCCGACCGGGATGATCGGCACGTCCGCGCCCAGCGCGAGCCGCGCCACCCCGGTGCGGCCGCGGTAGAGCCGCCCGTCCGGCGAGCGGGTGCCCTCGGGGTACACGGCGACCAGGCCGCCCTCCTTCAGCACCGGGATCGCCGCGTCGAACGCGCTCAGCGCGGCCCGGCCGCCGGAGCGGTGCACCGGGATCGCGCCCAGGCCGCCCATCAGGGTGCGGAAGAACAGGCCGCTCAGGCCGGTGCCGACGAAGTAGTCCTCCTTGGCCCAGAAGGAGATGTGCCGGTTGACCGAGGAACCGAGGAAGAGTTCGTCGGCGACAGAGAGGTGGTTGCCTGCGAAGATCGCGCCACCCGTGGCGGGGATGTGCTCCGCGCCCTCGACAGTGGGGCGCCAGCCGAGCTTGATCGCGGGCGCCACCGTCCACAATCCGACCGTATAGAGCACCGGCACTTTCTGCCTCCACAGGTGATGAGCTAGCCGGCCAGTGAACTTACCGTAGTCCTCTGAGCGGGCCCATACCCCCGGAACCGATCGCCTATGCGCCCGGAGTCTGAGATACTGACCGGCTCGCCGCCGGCTGTCGTCATGGCCTTGACCTGGGCAGACCTTGCCATGGAAAAGGAACGAGGCGCGGCCTGTGACATTTCCGGCACAGGCCGCGCCTCACTCGTCGATTACCGCCGTCAGCTGCGGGCGACCGCCACCGTGACGTTGCCGCCGTCGCCGGCCTCGCCGGTGAAGCCGCCGTCGACCGCGCCGTAGCTCACGCTGTCGGCCAGCGTCTCGGCCGCCAGGAAGGCCTGGTGCTCGCGCACCGCCGCGGCGACCTCGTCGGACGCCTGCACCGTCAGCGCGATCCGGTCGGTGATGGCCAGGTCCGCCTCGCGGCGCGCCTGCTGCACCACCCGGACCACGTCGCGGGCCAGACCCTCGGCCTCCAGCGCCGGGGTGACGGCGGTGTCCAGCACCACGACCCCGGCGTCGCCGGGCAGCGCGGCGGAGTGCTCCGCGTCGGCGGCGACCAGCTTCAGCTCGTACTCGCCCTCCTGCAGCGTCACCCCGGCGGCGACCGGAGCGCCGTCGACCAGCGACCACTCCCCCGTCTTCACCGCCTTGATGACCTGCTGCACCGAGCCGCCGACGCGCGGGCCGAGCACCCGCGGCACCACCGTGAGCACCTGCTCGCAGTGGCCGGTCAGGTCGTCGCTCAGCTCGACCGACTTCACGTTGACCTCGTCGGCGATCAGCGCCGCGAAGTCGCGCAGCGCGGACGCGTCCGGGGTCGCCACGGTCAGCGAGGACAGCGGCAGGCGCACCCGCAGGCCCTTCGCCTTGCGCAGCGACAGCGCCGCCGAGCAGACCTCGCGCACCCGGTCCATGGTGGCCACCAGGTCGTGGTCGGCCGGCAGCGCCGCCGCGTCCGGCCAGTCGGCCAGGTGCGCCGAGCGCTGCCCGGTCAGCCCGCGCCAGATCTCCTCCGCGGTCAGCGGGGCCAGCGGCGCGACCACCCGGGCCAGCGTCTCCAGCACCGTGTAGAGGGTGTCGAAGGCGTCGGCGTCACCGGCCCAGAAGCGGTCCCGGCTGCGGCGCACGTACCAGTTGGTCAGCGCGTCCAGATAGGTCCGCACCCCGGCGCAGGCCGCGGAGAGGTCGTACGCGTCGAGCTGGGCCGTCGTGGTCTCCACCAGCTCCCGGGTCTTGGCCAGCACGTAGCGGTCGAGCACGTGCGTGGAGTCGGTCCGGGGCCGGGCGGTGTGCCCGGCGGCGTTGGCGTAGAGCGTGAAGAAGTAGTACACGTTCCACAGCGGCAGCAGCACCTGGCGCACGGAGTCCCGGATCCCCGACTCGTTCACGGCCATGTCGCCGCCGCGCAGCACCGGGCTGCTCATCAGCATCCAGCGCATCGCGTCGGCGCCGTAGCGATCGAACATCTCGTAGACGTCGGGGTAGTTGCGCAGGCTCTTGGACATCTTGCGGCCGTCGCTGCCCTGCAGGATGCCGTGGCTCACGCAGCTGCGGAACGCCGGCCGGTCGAACAGCGCGGTGGCCAGCACGTGCATGGTGTAGAACCAGCCGCGCGTCTGTCCGATGTACTCGACGATGAAGTCGCCCGGGTAGTGGTTCTCGAACCACTCGGTGTTCTCGAACGGGTAGTGCACCTGGGCGAACGGCATCGAGCCGGACTCGAACCAGCAGTCGAGCACCTCCGGCACTCGGCGCATGGTCGAGTTGCCCGTCGGGTCGTCCGGGTTCGGCCGGGTCAGCTCGTCGACGTACGGGCGGTGCAGGTCGGTGACCTTCACGCCGAAGTCCTCTTCGAGCTGCGCGAGCGAGCCGTACACGTCGGTGCGCGGGTAGTTCGGGTCGTCGGAGACCCACACCGGGATCGGCGAGCCCCAGAACCGGTTGCGGCTGATCGACCAGTCGCGGGCGTTGGCCAGCCACTTGCCGAACGAGCCGTCCTTGACGTGCTCGGGGGTCCAGCTGATCTGCTGGTTCAGCTCCACCATGCGGTCGCGGAACGCGGTCACCTTCACGAACCAGCTCGACACCGCCTTGTAGACCAGCGGGGTGTCGCACCGCCAGCAGTGCGGGTAGGAGTGGGTGTAGGTCTCGTGGCGCAGCACGACGCCGCGGTCCTTGAGGTCGCGGATGATCGCCTTGTTGGTGTCGAAGACCTGCTGGCCCTCGTACGGCGGGACCAGCGCGGTGAACCGCGCCCGCTCGTCGACGGTCACCACGGTCGGGATGCCCGCCGCGTTGCAGGTGTTCTGGTCGTCCTCACCGAACGCCGGCGCGAGGTGCACCACCCCGGTGCCGTCCTCGGTGGTCACGAAGTCCGCCCCGAGCACCTGGTAGGCGTTGTCACCCGCGTGGTCCACCAGGTACGGGAACAGCGGCGTGTACCGCTTGCCGACCAGATCCGCGCCCTTGACGGTGCCGGTCTGCTCGTAGCCCTCCAGCTCCTTGGCGTAGTAACCGAGCCGGGCCGCGCCCAGCAGCAGCTTCTCGCCGTCCTTCGCCATCACCGCGTAGTCGATGTCCGGGCCGACGGCCAGCGCCAGGTTGCTCGGCAGGGTCCACGGCGTGGTCGTCCACACCGCGACCTTCTCGCCGCTGTCGAGCTGGAACTTGACGGCCAGCGTCGGGTCCTGCCGGTCCTTGTAGACGTCGTCCATCCGGGTCTCGGTGTTGGACAGCGGCGTCTCGCAGCGCCAGCAGTACGCCAGCACCCGGAAGCCCTCGTACACCAGGCCCTTGTCGTGCAGGGTCTTGAAGGCCCACATGACGCTTTCCATGTAGTCCAGGTCGAGGGTCTTGTAGTCGTTGGCGAAGTCGACCCAGCGGGCCTGCCGGGTGACGTACCGCTCCCACTCGTTCGTGTAACGCAGCACGGAGGTGCGGCAGGCCTCGTTGAACTCGGCCAGGCCCATGTCCAGGATCTCGGCCTTGGTGGTGATGCCGAGCTGCTTCTCCGCCTCCACCTCGGCGGGCATGCCGTGGGTGTCCCAGCCGAACCGGCGCTCGACCCGGCGCCCGCGCATGGTCTGGTAGCGCGGCACCACGTCCTTGACGTAGCCGGTCAGCAGGTGGCCGTAGTGGGGCAGGCCGTTGGCGAACGGCGGGCCGTCGTAGAAGACGAACTCGTTGGACCCCTTCGGCCCGGCGTCGCGCTGCTCCACGCTGGCCGCGAAGGTCTTGTCGGCGGCCCAGTAGTCGAGCACGCGCCGTTCCAGGGCGGGCAGGTCCGGGCTGGCCGGCACGCCGTCGGCCGCGTCGTGCAATGGATAAGCCATCGCGGGGCTCCTCGTCACACTCGTCACTGTCGTTTCACAGTGCGAGGACGAGCCGGCAGGCCCGCGGTACCACCTCGCTTGCCCGCCGCAGGTGCACGGCGGACCGCTCGTGTCGGCTGTGACGGGCCGTCCCGTCCGGTTCTACTGAGGCCGTGCGGCCCGTTCTTCCGGAGGCTCACCGGTGATGGCCGGGTCGATGCCTGTGCGCTCCAGGTTACCGCCGCCGCACCCCCGACCGTCCACCGGGTTTCGGGTGAGTCGCCCTACCGGGTCCGCGGGTCGCCGCGGTAGCGCCCGCTGACCACCGTCCAGTCCAGGGTGCCCCGCACCGAACCGGCCACCCCGTCCAGGTGGGCGTGGACCGCCGGGTCGAACTGGGCGCCGAACGAGGGCACCCGCTCCCGCAGCGGGCCGAAGCCGTCCATGCGCTGCTGCCACATGTCCACGGCCTCCTGCACCGCCGCCTCGATGGACAGCTCGCGCTCGTGGGAGATCGCCAGCACCAGGTTGTGGCCACCGGCGGTGGCGATGTCGCGGTCCAGCGAGTAGAGGTCGTTGAACCAGGACAGCAGGTCGGTGCCGGCCAGCCGGACCTCACGCAGCGCCGGGTGGTGGTAGATCGCGTCCGGCAGGTGGGTGTGCGTGGCCAGCTCGGTGAGCAGGTGCGAGATCTCCGCCGCGGAGGCCGTGCGGCGCAGCTCGACGTACTCGTCGACGCCGGGCAGGTGGCCCGTGGCCTTGTTCTCCGCCTCGGTGATCACGCCGTCGAGGTGCACCGCCACCGCGTCGGTGAAGCGGCTCTGCCAGGCGTCGGGCATGCGTTCACGCAGCACGGCCCAGATCTCGGTGAGCATCAGCCGGGCCGAGCCGGCGAAGACCTCGGTGGGCCGGTCCGAGCCGTGCAGCAGGGCCAGCAGCTCGGTGACGAAGCGGCGCAAGCGGGGCGGCTCGGGGTGCGCCGTGCCGTCGCAGATGTCGTCGACCAGGTAGAACCAGGCGAAGATCATCGCGAGCAGGGCGAGGTCCTCCGGTCGCGCATCCGGGAAGATCCGGCCCGCATGTCCGGCGTACGCCTCCCCGGCCAGCCAGTTCTGCCCGTCGCCGTCGCTGATCAGGCCGCACTTGCGGGCCCAGCCGGTCAGGTCCTGTTCGGCGAGGGCCACGTGCGGCGACAGGCGCGAGGTGAGGGGGCAGTCGACCGGGGGGATGGCGAACACGGCGATCCTCCGTTCCGGGAGGCGGGGGCGCTGAGGGCACACGACGGCGTAGCTGCACACACACGCCATCACGTCACGATGAGTTCACGATCCATTACACAAGTGCCAGAGATCGAAGTCAATCCCTCGGACGTGCCACCTCAGCGGCGGTACGGCTCCACCATCGGCTTACGCACCGCGTCCATCGCCGCCAGGTGCGCCTCCCGTGCCACGCCGTCGATCAGGTAGACGCGGGTGACCGCGTTGCCCTTCGCCCGCACCAGCCCGTTCCTCACCAGCGCCTGCACGTCCCGGATGGCCTGATCCCGGCTGAGATCCTCGTCGCCCTGGTAGGTGGCCCGCCGCAACTCACCCAGCGCCGCCGCGTACAGCGCCGACACCGTCCGCTCCGGCAGCCCGCGCTCGGCCACCACCGCTTCGAGAGCCCGCCACAACACCACCGTGTAGTCCACCCGGGCTTGGACCGTCTGCGCCTGCTGGTGGTGCGCGGACAGCACGAAGCGCAGCCAGGTGTGGCAGTCGGCGTCCGGCCGGAAGGTCTCGCCCCGGCTCTGCAGCGCCTGGTAATAGGCCAAAGTGTTGATCTCGTGCCCCAACCATTCCTCGATCGAGGAGAACTCCGCCGCGAGCACCCCGTCCCGGGCGAGCACGAGGGTGTGCAGGCACCGCGCCATCCGGCCGTTGCCGTCGCGCCACGGGTGGATCGAGACGAGGTTGAGGTGGGCCATCGCCGCCCGCACCAGCGAAGGCTGATCCAGGTCTCCTGCGTTGAGCCAGTCGATGAGCTCCTCCATGAGCCCAGGGACCAACTCCGGATCGGGCCCCGTGTAGGCGGGCCGCAACGGGTCGGAGCCCGTGACGAAGATGCCCCCACTGCGGTAGCGGCCCGGCCACTTCGACATGTTGTATTTGACGATCATGAAGTGCAGCGCCGAAAGCAGCGTGCGGTGGTACTCGAAGTCGGCGATGTGCGGGGCCTGCTGCACGTAGGTCAGCGCGTCGCGGTAGCCGCGAATCGCCAATTGGGTCTCGTCGGCCACCTCCACCGACATCGGCTGGCCCTCGACGACAGCGCGCGCGTCGGACATACCGATGGTGATCTTCTCGATCGTGTTCGAGCCCTGGATGGCCGCAGCCGTGAGCTGACGCCGGAGCTGGCCGGTCCAGTGGGGGCGGGCGCGGACGTGCAGTTGCAGGTCGGTGCGCATCTGGTCGATCTCGCCCAGCACGCGGAGATCGTCGGCGTCCAGCTTCGGGGTCTGCAGCAGCATCCCCCCATGCTACTAGCCCAGTAGCACAGTCGCACCGCGCCGCGTACGCGCCGGAATCCGACAGTGATCGACTCGCGCGCGAGCTGGGCATCCGGACCTGCGCTGCCACGTGTCCCACCGGCCCCGTCGCCACTGCCTGGTCGATGGTTGACCGTTCGGTGCCAGGGATACGACCGGCGGTCTAGTGACCAGGCGTTCGTGGACCGCCATCATGGCCGATGTTTGCATACGTGCTGCTGCGTGAGTACACATCGGATAGCGAGAGGCACCTGACGTGTCAGACCCCGACGAGACCACCCCCTCCCCGACCCCGCCGCCCGCCGATGACAAGGGCGGCGACTACAAGCCGGTGCACGGCGCGGACGACAAGGACAAGGACGACAAGGACGACGACGACAAGGGCGGCCGCAAGCGCTGGCTGCTCCTGCTGCTGCTCCTCCTCCTGATCCTGCTCCTGCTGCTGTGCGGCGGCTTCGCGTACATGAAGTGGTGGCAGAAGAAGGACGTGGACCCGGCGGCGTCGCCGTCCGCGGTCGCCACCGCCACCGCCGCACCCCCGGCGGCCAGCCCCAGCGCTGCCGCCAGCCCGACCACCGCGGCCAGCCCCAGCGCTGCCGCGTCGCCGACCGCCGCCCCGTCGCCGTCGCCGACCCCCGGACCGGCGCTGATCGCGGTGCCGAACGTGGTCGGCAAGAAGGCCACCGACGCCGAGAAGATCCTGGCCGACGCCGGCTTCACCAACGTGAAGTTCCTCGGCGACGACGGCAAGGAACTGACCCTGCTGGTCAGCTGGAAGGTCGTCAAGCAGTCCGTGAAGGCCGGCACCAAGGTCGCCGCCGACACCGAGATCGTCCTCACCAACACCTCCGTCAGCAACGGCAAGGGCTGACCCTCCACAAAAGAAGGGCACCTTCTTCACGCCATGCGTGGAAGAAGGTGCCCTTCTTGACATTCGACGGCCCTGAGCTGCGCCGCAGCTGCCCGCTGCGGGGACCGGCCTACGAGGCGGTCAGGCCGCGACCAGTGCCCGCAGCTCGCGGGCGTGGGCGACCAGGCGGCTCGAACCACCCCGGTCGGCCAGCGCCGCGACCTCGGGCGGCAGCTGCGCGGTGCCACAGGCGCGCCCGCACCGCACCGCGAGCGCCATCAGGTCGGCCGTCGCCGGGCGCGCCTTGTCCAGCGCGACCAGCGGCACCAGCGCCGCGACGGCGAGCTGCCACACCGCGGCGACGGCACCCGCCTGCGCGGCCTCGTCCAGTGCGGACACGACCCGGTTCACCTTGAGCACGCCCGCGGCGGCCAGCTCGCCCAGCTCCCGCCCGACCGCTGCCGCGTCGAGGTCTCCGGTCGCGGCCAGGCCGAGCAGCCCATCGACGGCGGCGATCCGGTCGGCCGTCGCGCGCGCGGCGAGGCCGTACGCCAGCGCCAGGTTCACCGCCGGACCGACCGGACCGGCACACTCCGCCAGGTGGGCCAGCAGCAGACCACCGCCGTCGTAATCCAGGTCGGCGTTCGCGGCGAGGACGGGCAGCGCCGACGCGGCCACCACCTCCCGGTGCGAGGGCAGGGCGGCGGCCCACAGCTGCGGCTCCTCGATGCGGCCGGGCGACGGAGTCGGACGGTCGTCCCGGACGATCGTCATCAGCTCCCGGGCCAGCGGGCCCGCATGGTTCGGCGGCGAGAGCGCCACCACTCGCCGGGCCGGGGGCTGCCGCTCCCACCACGAGTTCGACTGCCGGGGGTCGGCGAGCTGCTCCTGCGGCCTCGACACGGGGTCTGCCGTCGGCCCGCTGATCCACCGGGCGAAGGTGACCCCGGCGGGCGAGCGCAGCCGCAGTGCCGCGGCGGCCACCTGGGGATCGGTCTCGCGGGGCAGCCGCAGCAGGGCCTGCTCGAAGTCGAGTGCCCACGGCTGCCACCCGTCACGTTCGGCCTGCTCCAGCCGCCGCAGCAGCTCCGCGGGCGCCAGGCGGCCGTTGGCGTGTGTCGGCGTCGCCATCAGCAGCGGCACCGGCTGGCGGCCCAACTGAGCGGACATCTCCGCGAGCCGGGCCGCGAGCACCAGGTGCAGCCCGCTGCTGTTGCCACGCAGCCTGCGCAGCAGCTGGGTCTGCGTCGCACCGTCGCCACGGAACAGGGCGGCGAGCTGCCGCAACCGGTCCGGCCGCGGGTCGACCGTGGTGACCGCGCGCAGCACCGCGCGCATCCGCTCGGCCAGCTTGCCCCACCAGGCCCCTGTGTCCACGAGCGGTCGCACGGTCCGCGCCAGCGCCTCCGGGTCCTGCACCCGCCAGTGCACGAGGGCGGCCAGCACGCGTTCCACGGTCGGCACCGAGCGATCCCCCGCGAGCAGCGCCGACACTTCCTCGGCCAGTTCCGCGAGACTGCCCAGCGGCGGCCCCAGCGGCGCCGCGACGGGGACCGGCAGCGCGGCCGGCACCGGCTCCGGCGCGGCCGACGCCGGCCCCGCCAGCAGCGCGGCGACCTCCGCCGCGTGCTCGGGCTGCCGCCGCGCCACCTGCCGCAGCCACGTCGTCTGTCCCTTGACCAGCGTCTTCTCCGGCCGGGCGAGCGCGAGCTCGGCGACCTCGCGCAGCGTGTCCCAGGCCAGCAGCCCGGCCTCGTCGACGCCGCGCAGCGCCTTCAGCGCCATGCCCGCGACCGGGGAGCTGCCTGCCTCCACCAGGCGCAGGTAGTCGCCCGCCCCAGCCGCCGCTTCCTGCGCCGTCACCGCCAGCGCCTCGTGCAGCCGGGTGTACGCGCGCAGCTCCCCCGGCTTGCCCCCGCGCAGCAGCCGGGCCCGGCAGCCCTCGACTAGCATCCGGCGCACTGCCGCGTCGCCCCCGCCCAGCCGGATCAGGGCGGGCACGAACCCCCGCGCGTCCGGCTGGTACTCGAAGTCCAGCCGCGACCCGAGCCGGTCGTGCGTGAACAGCATCGGCACCATTGCCGCCGTGTAGGGGCTGTCGCGCAGCGCGGCGTCGGCGTCGTCCGCGTACCGCATCGCGTCAATCCAGCACGACACGAACGCCTCGCCGGTCGGCACCGCGCAGGCGCTCTCCCGGACCAGGACGTCCACGAACTGCCAGTGACCCGTCGCGCCCCAACTCCCGTCGACCGGCAGTCGGTCGGCCATCAGCTGCGCGAACTCGGCGAGCCACGGCACCTGCCGCAGCCGCAGCACCTCCAGCACCGGCCCGGGCTGCGCCGCCCGCAGCCCCCACCGCAGCTGACCGCGATGCAGCGCGGCCACGGCCTTCTTCGCGGTCGACGCGCAGCCCACCAGCGCGACGGTCCGGGCCGCCGCCCGCCGCTGCGACACCTGCCAGTCCTCGGTCTGCCGGGCCGCGGCCGCCAGCTCGGCGAACGCCGCCCGGCGCTGCTTCTCCCCGGCCTGGCGCAGCCAGTCCACGACGGCGGCGACGTCAGCCGCGTCGACGGCCCGCCGCAGCTCATCCGCGCCCGCCGCGGCGTTCACGCGGGCACCTGCGAGGTCACCGTGATCCGCACCGCCAGCTGGTGACGGCAGGGTCCCCGGTCGCCGCGGTGTTTGGCCCACCACTGGCAGGTGCAGCCGGCCGGGGCGCCGTCGACGAGCCGGACCTGATACACGCCCTCGGTGCCGCGCACCGAGGCGACCTCGCCGGACACGGTCACCGCACCGGCCTCCAGCAGCGCCCGCGCGCCCGCCAGCCGGGGGTTGAGCTTCTCGGCGGCGGCGGTGCCGAACGGCATCACCCGGTGGAAGTAGTTCGCCTCGGCGACGTCGTAGCCGACCCGCCCGGCGGTGCCCAGCAGGGCGAGCCCGGAACGGACCTGCACCGGGGTCAGGCCGGTGGCGGTGGCCAGCGCGTCGGCGTCGAGGGTGGGCGCGAGCGCGAGCAGCTCGCTGATCCGGTCCGCCGCGTCGGCGGCGTCGTCGGAGGCCAGCGCGGACAGCACCGCGCCCTCGCCGGAGAAGCCCCGGTACGGCTCGGGCGACAGCGTCAGCGACAGGCGCAGGGTCGGGGTCTCCAGCTCCCACACCGAGGCGACGGGTGCGCTGCCGGAGCGCACGGCCGGGCCGTACACGGTGAGGGTGCTCGCGTGCCGCAGCAGCCCGCGCAGCGCCCCGAGCCGGTCGGTGCCGGTCAGGCAGACGGCTCCCGGCACCGGCCGGGCGGTCAGCCGCAGGCCCTGCCCCGCGGGCACCACCCACAGCGTGTCGCGGCCCTTCGGCAGGCGGCGCAGGAACTCGGCGGCCGCGGCCGCGCCGACCCGCACCCGCGGCTCCATGCCCGCGGTGACCGCGTGGACCTGGGCGAAACCGCGCAGCCAGCGGCCGGGCAGCGGCACCTTGCGCTCGACGACCGAGCCGTCCATGGTGGACACGGTCAGGTCCTGCGGGCCGACCGCGAGGTGCAGCGGGTCGAGCCCGCCGACGCGGGCCAGGGCGAGCTGCAGCGGCACGTTCACGTCGACGTTGGTGGTGCCGTGCTCGGGGCGCTCACCGTCCAGACCGGACGGCAGCACGTCCATCCGCGCGTACACCCCGCAGCAGCCGCTGAACGACTCGAACCGCAGCATGTCCTCGCTACCGGTGACCACCGGATCGAGGCTGACCCAGCCGGTGCGCTGGTGGTAGCGGGCGCGGGCGACCTCGGCGACGGCCAGCAGTCCGGTCGCGACGGTCTGCGGGGTGGTCATGAACCCGTCGAAGAAGCGGGGATGCGTGCCGCACCCGCCGGACGTCTGCAACGCGAGACCCTCCGCGGTCAGCGCGGAGGGCCCCGGGTACGAATAGGTGGCTACCGACATGGCGGCCACCGTAGGGACGGGCTACGACAGTTCCGGGAACCAGAGCTTGATCTCGCGCTCGGCGGACTCGGCCGAGTCGGAGGCGTGCACCAGGTTCTCCCGGTTCGACAGGGACAGGTCGCCGCGGATGGTGCCCGCGGCCGCGGCCCGGCCGTCGGTCGCGCCGACCAGCAGGCGGATCACCGCGATGGCCTCGTCACCCGACACGATCGCGGCCACCAGCGGCCCGCTGGTCATGAAGGCCTTGAGCGGAGGGTAGAACGCCTTCTCCACGTGCTCGGCGTAGTGCGCGTCGGCGAGATCGGCGTCCATCGTGCGCAGCACGAGCGCGTCGACGGCGAGCCCCTTGCGCTCGAACCGCGCGATGATCTCCCCGACCAGGCCACGGCGCACGGCATCCGGCTTGATCAGCACGAGCGAACGTTCCGACACGAACTTCCTCCTTGACGGCGACACATGCCCCCACCTGCGGCAACACGAGGTGGGCTCATCAGCCTACCGAACTGCACTTTCCTCGATCGACGGACCCGCCTAAGGTCATGGATTGAAGACACAGCGTTGCGGGGAGGCGGCGCGCTGTGGTCCGTGCACACAGCGCTCGGGGAGGCACGCGTTGGCACGGTTAGGGCGCAAACCGGTCCGGCCCGGCCGGGTGACCACCGCCGTGTGCCTCGGCGCACTGGGTCTGTTCGTCATCTCGATGTCCGCCGGTCTGGGCAGCTGGCCGCTGGGCGCGGTCGGCGCGGCGATGGTCGTCGTCGGGGTGGCCCTGCTGACCACCGCCTCGATGCTCGGCGCCGACAAGGCATACGTGGTGGGCACCGTGCACGTGGTGAAGGCCTCGGAGCCGCCGCTGAACGCGGAGTTCGGCCGCTGCGAGATGCAGGTGCTGGTGGACGCGCCCGGCCATCCCGGTCAGACCGTGGTGATGAACGACCCCCGGGTGCCGGTGCTGAAGTGGCCCGACGCGGGCGACACGCTGCCCGCTCTGGTCGCCGTCGCCGACGCGCGGCGCATCAAGATCCAGTGGGAGAAGATCGGCACCCACGGCGAGCGGTACGAGCAGGGCTTCGACCACGGCGACGACGAGTTCTACCACGACCCGGGCGACGACTACGACGATCCGCACTACGACGACCAGCACTACGACGACGCCCCGGGCCACGACGACCCGCACGGATCCGACGACACCTACGCCGGCTTCCGCGACGACGACCCGATCGACCTCGACGCGGTGCCGGTGAACGACCCCCTGCCGCGCCGCCAGCCGAGCCCGCACCGCCGCCCGGCCCCGCACGAGGACCCGGTGCAGGTCGCCGTGCTGGAAGGCGAGCTCTACACCGGCGAGGTGCCGGGCCCGCGCACCCCGATGGACGAGGAGTCGCCGGACTTCACCTCCGTCGACATGATCGACTTCGCGGACGTGCCGGAACCCGCCGCGCCCACGATCTCCGACACCTTCACCGGGCCGGTGGCGCTGCCGTCCGCGGCCGGCGCCGGCATCGACGACCTGCTCGTCGCGTCACCGCACGCCCGGCCCGCGTCCGCCGGGTCGATCCAGGGCGTGGGCATCACCCTGCTGGTCACCGACCTGGCCCGCTCCCGCGGCTTCTACCACGACCTGCTCGGCTTCTACGAGATCGACGGCGGGCCGGGCAACCTGGTGCTCGCCTCCGGCGACACCCGGCTCGTGCTGCGCACCACCCCTGAGCTGGCCCCGGTCAACCGCCGGCACGTGCACCTCAACCTGGAGGTCGGCGACGTCGACGCGGTCTACCAGGAGCTGAAGGTGCGCGGCGTCAAGTTCACCTACGCGCCCCGGGTGGTCAACCACGGCGAGCGCCTCGAACTGTGGGCTGCCTCGTTCAAGGACCCCGACGGCCACGGCATCGCGGTCATCGAGTGGAAGGCGCGCGGCTAGCCGGTGATGGTCCGGCGCACGTAGAGCACGTACGCCCAGGTGAGCCCGAACACGACGCCGACCACCGCGAAGGCCCAGTGCAGGAAGCCCAGCAGCAGCAGCGCGACCTGGAAGACCGAGACCAGCCACCAGCCCCACGGGAAGCGCAGGGTCGCCGTCAGCGCCATGGACACCACCACGGCCACCAGCGCCACGGTCACCGCGGCCATGCTGCCGCCCGGCGGGCGCAGCACCCAGATCGGCATCAGCGCCAGCAGCAGCACCAGCGCCTCCAGCACCAGCGTGCCCGCGGCGAGTCCGCGCACCGCGCGGGTCGGGTTGCGCAGGCCGCTGGGCTTGCCGCCCAGGCTCAACTGCAGGTCGCGCTCGCGGGCCTCACCCGGCTTGTGCCCGGCCGGGCCCTCGGGCGTCGAGCCGGCCGCGGCCTCACTCGGGTGGCTGTGCTCGGTCATCCCCGCTCCTTGCTGCGTTGCGCCTGAGCCGATCCGGGCCGCCTGACCCGCGTGCTCATGCCCGTTCTTCCCGCGCCGGTGCGCCGGGCCCCGTGCTCACCGGTGGAACAGCTTCCGCGCGTCGGCGACGGTGACGACGGAGCCGGTGATGAGCACGCCGACGCCGCTGATGCCCGCATCGATGTCCGACTCGGCCAGGGTCACCGCGGCCTCGATGGCGTCGGGCAGCTCGGGATGGACGTGCACCCGGTCCTCCCCGAAGATCTCGTACGCGATCTCCGCCAGCTCCTCCGCGGGCAGCGCCCGAGGCGAGGAGTTGCGCGTGCAGACCAGCTCGTCGACCACCGGTTCGAGCAGGTCCAGCACCCCGGCCGCGTCCTTGTCACCGAGCATGCCGACCACCGCGACCAGGCGGCGGAACGAGAACTCCTCGGTCAGCGCCGCGACCGTGGCGGCCATGCCGTGCGGGTTGTGCGCGGCGTCGACCAGCACGGTCGGCGCGTTGCGGACCCGCTCCAGCCGGCCCGGCGAGGAGCTGGACGAGAAGCCCTCGCGCACCAGCTCCACCTCCAGCTGCCGGTCCTTGCCCGCGCCGAGGAACGCCTCGACCGCGGCCAGCGCCAGGGCGGCGTTCTGCGCCTGGTGCGCGCCGTGCAGCGGCAGGAAGATCTCGTCGTACACCCCGCCCAGGCCCTGCAGCGTCAGCACCTGGCCGCCCAGCGCCACGTTCCGCTCGATCACGCCGAACTCGCTGCCCTCGCGGGCCACCGTCGCGCCGACCTCGGCGCAGCGCTCCAGGATCGGCTCCATCGCCTCCTCCGGCTGCAGCGCGCAGATCAGCGTCGCGCCCTCGTGCACGATGCCCGACTTGGCCAGCGCGATGTCGGCGATGGTGTCGCCGAGCCACTCGGTGTGGTCCAGCCCGATCGGGGTGATCACCGCGACGCCGGCCTGGATCACGTTGGTCGCGTCCTCGGCCCCGCCGAGCCCGACCTCGACCACGGCGACGTCCACCGGGGCGTCGGCGAACGTCGCGAACGCCAGCGCGGTGGTCATGTCGAAGTAGGTCAGCGGCTCGTCGCTGCGCGCGTCGATCAGCTCGGCGAGCGGGCCGACCTCGGCGTACACCGCCGTGAAGCGCTCCTCGTCGACCGGCTGCCCGTCCAGGCTGATCCGCTCCCGCACCGTCTCCAGGTGCGGGCTGGTGTACCGCCCGGTGTGCAGCCCGTGCGCGCGCAGCAGGCTGTCGATCATGCGAGCGGTCGAGGTCTTGCCGTTGGTGCCGGTCAGATGGATCGACGGGTACGCCCGCTGCGGGCTGCCGAGCACGTCCAGCAGCTCCTCGATGCGACCGAGGTCGAAGACCATCCGGGTGAAGCCGCGCCGGTCCAGCGCGGCCTCCACCTCGGCGTAGGTGATGTCTTGCCCGTCTTGAGCGGAAGAGCTCACGAATGTCACCCTAGCTGCGCGAGCGCGGCGTCGATGCGAGTCACGTCGGCTTCGGCCGTGGCGAGCCGTTCGCGCAGCTTCGCCACCACCTGCTCCGGAGCCTTGGCCAGGAATCCTTCATTGCCCAGCTTCGCGGTCGCCTGGGAGATCTCCTTCTCCGCGGCAGCCCGGTCCTTGGTCAGGCGGGCCCGCTCCGCGGCCACGTCGATGCTGCCCCGGGTGTCCAGGGACACCGTCACGCCGCCCGCGACCGCGACCGTGCCGGTGGCGGTGAAGCCGTCCCCGGGCACGTCGAGCCGGGCCAGGAAGCGCATCAGCGGCTCGTGCGCGGCGATGCCGGCCGCGGCCAGCCCGTCCAGCGACGCGGCCACCCGCTGACCGGGCTTGAGGCCCTGGTCGGCACGGAAGCGGCGGACCTCGGTCACCACCCGCTGCAGCGTCTCCAGCTCGGCCTCGGCCGCGTCGTCGATCAGCGCCGGGTTCGCCGACGGCCACGCCGCGACCATCACCGACGCGTCGCCCTCGACCTTGTTCAGGGCGCACCACAGCTCGTCGGTGACGAACGGGATGACCGGGTGCAGCAGCCGCAGCAACTGGTCCAGGACGTGCCCCAGCACCCGGCGGGTGCGCTCGGCCGCCTCGGCGTCGTCACCGGTCAGCACCGGCTTGGCCAGCTCCACGTACCAGTCGCAGACGTCGTCCCAGGCGAAGTGGAACAGGCTGTCGCAGACCTTCGCGAACTCGTAGTTCTCGAAGTACTCGTCGACCTCGGCGATGGTGTGCTGCAGCCGGGACAGGATCCAGCGGTCGATGGTCGACAGCTGCGCGGGCAGCTCGCCCTCCGTGTGCGCGCCGTTGATCAGGGCGAACCGGGTGGCGTTCCAGAGCTTGTTGCAGAAGTTGCGCGAGCCCTGGCACCACTCCTCGCTGACCGGCACGTCCGAGCCCGGGTTCGCGCCGCGGGCCAGGGTGAACCGGGTCGCGTCCGCGCCGAAGCGCTCGATCCAGTCCAGCGGGTCGACGACGTTGCCGAACGACTTGGACATCTTCTTGCCGTACTGGTCACGGACCATGCCGTGCAGGGCGACGACATCGAACGGCTGCTTGCCGTCCATGGCATAGAGGCCGAACATCATCATCCGGGCGACCCAGAAGAACAGGATGTCGTAGCCGGTGACCAGCACGCTGGTCGGGTAGAACTTCGCCAGGTCGGCGGTCTGCTCGGGCCAGCCCAGCGTGGAGAACGGCCACAGTGCCGAGGAGAACCACGTGTCGAGCACGTCCTCGTCCTGGCGCCAGCCGTCGCCGCTCGGCACCTCGTCGTCGGGGCCGACGCAGACGACCTCGCCGTCCGGGCCGTACCAGACCGGGATGCGGTGGCCCCACCACAGCTGGCGCGAGATGCACCAGTCGTGCATGTTGTCCACCCAGGCGAAGTAGCGCTTGGACAGCTCGGCCGGCTCGATCTTGGTGCGTCCGTCGCGCACCGCGTCGCCGGCGGCCTTCGCCAGCGGGCCGGTGTTGACGAACCACTGCAGCGACAGCCGCGGCTCGACCGTCGTCTTGCAGCGCGAGCAGTGCCCCACCGCGTGCACGTACGGCCGCTTCTCGGCCACGATCCGCCCCTGCTCGCGCAGCGCGGCGACCACGGCCGGGCGGGCCTCGTACCGGTCCAGGCCGAGGAACGGCCCGTGCACCGTGATGATCGCCCGCTCGTCCATCATCGTGATCGACGGCAGGTTGTGCCGCTGGCCGATCTCGAAGTCGTTCGGGTCGTGCGCCGGGGTCACCTTCACGCAGCCGGTGCCGAACGCGGGGTCGACGTGCGCGTCGCCCACGATCGGGATGCGCCGGCCGGTCAGCGGCAGCTCCACCTCGGTGCCGATGAGGTGCTTGTAGCGCTCGTCGTCGGGGTGCACGGCCACCGCGGTGTCGCCGAGCATCGTCTCGGCGCGGGTGGTGGCGACCACGATCTCGTCGCTGTACCGGATGGAGACCAGCTCGCCCTCGTCGTCGCTGTGCTCCACCTCGATGTCGCTCAGCGCAGTCAGGCAGCGCGGGCACCAGTTGATGATGCGCTCGGCGCGGTAGATCAGGTTGTCGTCGTACAGCTTCTTGAAGATGGTCTGCACGGCCCGCGACAGGCCCTCGTCCATGGTGAAGCGCTCACGCGACCAGTCGACGGAGTCGCCGAGGCGGCGCATCTGCCCGAGGATCGCGCCGCCGGACTCGGCCTTCCACTGCCACACCCGCTCGACGAACGTCTCGCGGCCCAGGTCGTGACGCGACAGACCCTCCGCGGCGAGTTTGCGCTCCACCACGTTCTGGGTGGCGATGCCCGCGTGGTCCATGCCCGGCAGCCACAGCGCCTCGAAGCCCTGCATGCGCTTGCGGCGGATCAGCGAGTCCTGAATGGTGTGATCGAGCGCGTGGCCCACGTGCAGCGAACCCGTCACGTTCGGCGGCGGGATCACGATCGCGAACGGCGGCTTGTCGCTCTTCGCGTCGGCGTCGAAGTGACCGGCGGCTACCCACTGCTCGTACCGCCGCTGCTCTACCTCGCCGGGCTGGTACGCGGCGGCAAGCTCGGAGGACAACGGGGCGCGCGGCTCGCGCGGCTGCTGGCTGAGTTCGGTCACCCGCCAAGTCTACGAAGCGAGCTTGGGTCCACCGCTGGCAGGCTGCGGCTTGCTAGGCTCCGCGGGTCGGCGGAAGGTGGGCACATGTCAGAGCAGGACGCGAAAGTACGGCCGGAAGCGGGTACGCCGGACACCGGCGAGATACCGCAGTACGCCCGTCCCGCCGTGCGGATGATGCCCGGCCCCGCGACCGCCGAGCCCGAGGACGGGCCCGCGCCGCACAGCAAGCGCCGCCGCTGGACCCTCACCGCGATGGCCGTGCTCGGCGCCGGCGCGATCGCCGCAGCGTTCACGCTCGGCCCCACGCTGATCCGGATCACGCAGCAGAACGACGCCAAGCTCACCATGCCCGAGAAGATCGGCGCGATGGTCCGCGACGACAGCCCCGCGGCCAAGGACACGGCCGGCTACCTGCTGACCGCGCTGGCCGCGGGCATCGAGCTCGACTCCTCCACGTCGGCCATCTACACCGACCCGGCCGAGGGCGCCGCGAAGAGCGTCATGGTGTTCGGCGGCACCACCACCATGTACAGCCCCGAGCGGGAGCTCGACACCGTGCTGAAGCTCATGGAGGACCAGACCGGAGGTGTCGCCGGCCTCACCGACTACGAACCCGGCGACCTCGGCGGCGTGCTCAAGTGCGGCTCCACCGACGGCCCCGACGGCGTGATGGCGGTCTGCGGCTGGGCCGACCACGGCAGCCTCGCCCTGGCCCTCTTCCCCGGCCGCACCCCCGCCGAAGCCGCCCCCCTCATGACCACCATCCGCACCACCACCCTCACCCGCCCCTGACCCCCCTCCCCCCTCTGCGTTGATCATGAACTTATGGCAGGGGTCGACGGCGTGTCGGTGCCCTAACTTCATGATCGATCGTGCTCCGGCTCGCGCTCGCCGGGCCGCCTGGAGCAGGCGGCCCGGCTACGCGGATCAGCCCACGTGGTCGGTTCGGTCGGTCGCCAGGATCAGCTCGTAGGCGCTCATACGTTGTGCCGGGCCGAGGGTGACCAGCTCCCAGGCGAGCAGTTCACCTGTCCGGGGCTGGAAGATCAGCAGGTGCTGCGTGCCGTGTACGCGGTCGTCGAAGGTGACCGCCACGCCGTCGCGGCCGGCCCGGTCGGTCACCTCACCACGCCACTGGAAGCCCGGCACGTCGGCGAGGACGCGCAGGATCTCCGCCCGGGTCCGCCGCGGCACGGCGTACCGGCCGAAGGTCTTGCTGGTCTCCTTGCTGGCGACGCCCGCACCCAGGTCGGTCTTGAGCAGTCCGGCCAACCCCGCCCGGTCCGCGGGCAGGACGGGGTCGAACGGCGGCTGCGGGACGTCGTCGATCGGAGAAGCCTCGGTGCCGGCCAGTAGGCCCGCCCAGTGATCGCGCGATGCCCGGTCCGGGTATTCGGGCACGCCCGCGGAGGTCGTCTGCCGGCCCGTCGCGCCGGGGGTCCACCAGACCGTCGACTCCCGGGCGAAGGCGACGGAGAACCGGCCGTCGGGCGACGTCATCACCGGATCACCCCACACCTTCGTGTGGTGATAGGTGAACCGGCCCGCGCTGTTCTCGTACGGCGCGTCGACCAGCCCGTCGGCCAGCGCCCGCAGCCGAGGCCCTGCAGCGGTCTCGGCCGAGCCCGGCTGATACGCCACGGGAACGAGGACCCGCCCCGCCGCCGCGCCGGACGGATCGGCGGGATCGGGCTGCACCCCGGTCGGCACGTCCCGCGACCCGAGCACCACCACGGCGCCGGCCGCCACGGCGATCGCACCGGTCGCGAGAACCATCCGCCGGGGCAGCCGGCTCTCACGGCGAGCGGTGACCGGCTCGGCGGTCGCGCCGGCCCAGGCGATCAGCTCGCGAGCCGAGAGCCGGGGTGGCTCGGGTGGCAGCTCGCGCGCCGGGTCGGCGGGGCTGAGGAGGGTACGGGTCCGCTGTTCTCCGAACATCACAGGTCCTCTCACGATCGGGCCAACCGGCGGTGTGGCACGGGTGGGGTGGGTGGCGCCGCCATGGCGGCGGTGAGCCGCCCGCGGGCACGGTGCAGCCGCACCGCCGCGGTCGTACGGCTGCAGCCGAGCACCTGCGCGGCCTCGGCGACCGTCAGCTCCTCCCAGCCGATCAGCCGGAGGATCTCCTGGTCGAGGTCGGACAGCGAACGCAAGGCGGCCCGGACGTCGGCGACCCCGACGGTCGCGTCGGCACCGGTCGCGCCCGGTTCCCGCAGGACGTCGGCGTCGGTGATCGGCACCTGCCGTCCCGCCGCCCGCCGGGCCCGCCAGTGGTTGGCCAGCAGGCGCCGGGACACCCCGTACAGCCAGGGCAGGCAGCGGTCCGGCACCTCGTCGCGGCGCCGCCACGCGACGGCGAACACCTCCTGCGCGAGTTCAGCAGGCGCGTCCAGATCGGCCAGCCGCCGCCGGCCGTACTGGAGGATCTGCTGATAGTGCTCGTCGTAGACCTTGGTGAACCAGCCTTCGTCGCGGCCGGGCGGCGGGCCCATGCGAACTCCTCACTGCGATGGCGATTGTCACCCTGCTCTGTGTCGGCGGCAGCACGATGATTACCGGCGAGATCGGAAATCGTGCACGGACGGGAACGCCACCGGCCCGGCCGGAGGGCCGGTTGCCGGCGATCACCTTGGTTAGGGTGTCGGGTGTGTCCCACACCCATGAACTGACGGTCGAGGGAACCCGGCTGACGAAGCGCTATGTCTCCTGGGAACGCGACGAGCATCTGCGCGAATGGGCGGCGCTGCGGCTGGCGCACCGCCACGAACCCGGTCTGGTGCCGCAGCCCCTGACCGCGGATCTCACCGCCACTCCGCCGACGGTGACCATGTCGGTGGTGCCCGGCGAACCCCTCATGGGCGAACTCACCCCGGCACAGGCTGATGCGCTCCATACGGCGCTGACGGCGCTCTGGCGCGTTCCGCACGAGGAACTGGCGGCGGAGTGGCCCTGGTCGGACGACCTCCGTTTCGCGCGGATGCTGACCGACGGGCGGCGCCCTGACGACGACCTCACCGCCGAGGCGTTCGACGCCGCCGTCGCCTGGTGGGACGGCCCGGATCCGGAGTCGCTGCGCCGGCCACCGGCGGCCACGGTGCTTGGGCAGCGCGATCCGCACCTGGCCAACTATCTGTGGGACGGGCACCGCGTGCGCATAGTGGACTTCGAGGATGCCGCGGTCTCGGATCCCGCGATGGAACTGGCCATCCTGTCCGAGCACCTGTCACTGCGCGCGACCGACACCGAGGCGTTCTGCGCACGGTTCGACGTGGACCATTCGCGCCTGCGGGCGGCCCGCCGGGTGTGGGCCATGTTCTGGCTGCGGCTGCTCCTGCCCGGCGGCAAATCCGCTCAACGCAATCCACCAGGCGCGGCCGAGGCTCAAGCCGTGCGCCTACTCCGATTGCTACACCAATGAGCCGCGCAAAGGAACGGCGATGCAGTCCGGATACGCGTCAAGGCCCACCCCGTGAGGGGTGGGCCTTGAACAGCGATGTTTGTCCGGCGGCGTCCTACTCTCCCACAACGTCCCCGTTGCAGTACCATCGGCGCTGGAGGGCTTAGCTTC
>NZ_JAAOTI010000014.1:0-272054 GCF_011297315.1 Catellatospora chokoriensis | reverse complement strand
TGACGCCGTGGCTCATCTCGTGGCCCGCGACGTCCAGCGACACGAGCGGGCGGCTGTTGCCCGAGCCGTCGCCGTAGGTCATCTGCGCGCCGTCCCAGAACGCGTTGACGTACGCGTTGCCGTAGTGGACCCGGCTGGGCACGCCCGAGCCGTTGCCGAAGATGCCGTTGCGGCCGTGGATGTTCTTGAAGTAGTCGAACGTCTTGGCCGCGCCGAAGTGCGCGTCCACACCGGCGGACTGCCGGTTGGAGTTGGCCCCGGTGCCCCACGCGTTGTCCGCGTCGGTGAACGTCGTACAGGTCGACGTGCCGTTGTTCATGTCGCAGGTGCGGCCGTTGCCGCGCACCGGGTCGATCATCTGGTACGTCGAGCCCGACAGCGTCGTGTCGATGCTGACGTTGCCCGTGTAGATGCCGTTGCCGGTGCCGGTGACCGTCTCGATCTCGTCGAACGAGCCGATGAGCGCACCGGTCTGCGCGTCGGTGACGACGTGCAGCTTGGACGGGGTCTGGCCGTCGGCCAGCCACCCGTGCAGCGTGGTCTCCCAGGCCAGGCGGCCCTGACCGGTGCTGGCGTCGACGAACAGCTCCGAGCCGCGCTCGGCGGTGATGGTCCCGGAGAAGTTGGCCTTGGCCGTCTCCAGCGCCTTCGCCGCGGTGACCTTCGGGGTGGTCGCCACGGAGATGGGCGCGATCAGGCCGTTGGACACGCCGGCGTAGGCGCCGCCGGCCTTGGTGTGCACCACGAAGTCGCCGCCGTACACCCGCAGACCCTGGTAGGTGCGGACGTACTTGGTGTGGGTGGCGCCGCTGGCGTCCTGGCGGACGCGGTCGACGGTGTAACCGTCCGACGCCGACGAGCGGATGTCCGCGGCATTGGCGCCGACGGACGCGGCGCGCGCTGCCGCGGCCGTGTCGGGCGCTGCCGCGCCCGAGGTTGCTGACACTGCCACGAACGCGACCGCGGTGACGGCCACGCCGGCAGTGGCGAGGATCTTCCTCACGAGTCCTCCCCGACTCTCCACAAAGTTCTCGTGGCGGTAGCCACGAGTTCCCTATGGATACCCTGTTACCCCCTTACATAGAAAGACTTGAGTATGCGGATTCATGTGTGACATACTCGCGCGCGCTTGCCGCCCCAGCCGTCACACATTCGACCCGTCCGGTCACTCCGGAATGTTCTGTGTGCCGATGCGCTTGCGGAACACCCAGTAGGTCCAGCCCTGGTAGAGCACCACGATCGGCGCGAACACCACGGCCACCCAGGACATGATCTTCAGGGTGTACGCCGACGACGCCGCGTTGAGCACGGTCAGACTGTTGACGGCGGGCTCGACGGTCGACGGCAGCACGAACGGGTGCAACCCCGCGAAGAGCGACGCCACGGCCAGCGCGATCGCCGCCGCGGTGCCCGCGAACGCCCAGCCCTCGCGGCGGCCGTCCGGCTCGGTGCGCGACCGCATCCGGTTCGCGACCAGGCCTCCGACCAGGCACAGCGCCGCGAGCACGGACAGCGTCACCGCCGCCGTGCCGCCCCGGTGGGCCAGCGTCAGTCCGAGGAACAGCACCGCCAGCGCGGCCGCGCCCAGCCCGGCCCGGCCCGCCAGCCGGTTCGCCCGCTGCCGGATGTCACCGCTGGTCTTCAGCGCGATGAAGATCGCGCCGTGGGTGAGGAACAGGGCGACCATGGTCGCCCCGCCCAGCAGCGCGTACGGGTTCAGCAGGTCGAGCACGCTGCCGACGTGGTCGTGCCCGGCATTCAAGGGGATGCCGCGCACCACGTTGGCGAACACGAGACCCCACACGAACGCGGGCACCGCCGAGCCGAACACGATGCACCAGTCCCAGCGCCGCCGCCAGGCCGCCTCCGGGCGCTTGCCGCGGAAGTCGAAGGCCACCCCGCGCAGGATCAGCGCCAGCAGGATCAGCAGCAGCGGCAGGTAGAACCCGGAGAACAGGGTGGCGTACCACTCGGGGAAGGCGGCGAACATCGCCCCGCCCGCGGTGATCAGCCACACCTCGTTGCCGTCCCACAGGGGGCCGATCGTGTTGATCACCACGCGGCGCTCGCGGTCGTCGCGGCCGAGCACGGGCACCAGCATGCCGACGCCGAAGTCGAAGCCCTCCAGCACGAAGTAGCCGACGAACAGTCCCGCGATCAGCAGGAACCACAGGGTGGACAGTTCCATGGCGCACCTCTCCTAGTACGCGAAGGCCAGCGGGCGGTCCTCTTCGGACTCGCTCACGGGTGGCGGGGTCACGTCGGGCAGCCCGGCGCGGGCGTACTTCAGCAGCAGCCGCACCTCGATGAAGGCCAGCGCCCCGTAGAGCAGGGTGAAGACCGCCAGCGAGGTGATCAGCTCGGCCGCGCCGACGTTGGGCGAGTTGGCGGCGGCCGTCTTCATCTCGCCGAACACCACCCACGGCTGGCGGCCCATCTCGGTGAAGATCCAGCCCGTCGAGTTCGCCACCAGTGGCAGCAGCGGCAGCAGGGGCAGCGCCCGCACCAGCCACTTCGAGCTGGGCGTACGCCCGCGCCGGATGGCCCACAGCGCCCACAGCGCCAGCAGCGCGGCGGCCGAACCCAGGCCGATCATGAGGCGGAACGTCCAGTAGGTGAGCGGGATGTTCGGCTTGTAGTCACCCGGCCCGTACCTCTGCTCGTACTCGGCCTGCAGGTCGTTGATGCCCTCGACGCGGCCGTCGAAGCTGCCGGTGCCCAGGAACGACAGCAGGCCGGGGATCTCCACCGACCAGACCGGCCGGCTGCCGTCGAGCGTGCCGACGGTGAACGCGGAGAACGGCGCGGGCTGCTCGGATTCGTACAGCGCCTCGGCGGCGGCCATCTTCATCGGCTGCACCTCGGTCATGATCTTGCCCTGGATGTCGCCGGTGAGCAGCATCGCGCCCATCGCCACCAGGGTGGTCCACGCGCCGATCTTCACGGCGCTGCGGTACGCGCCGGTGTCGCTCCCCGGGCGGCGCACCAGGTGCCACACCGCGACCGCGGTGACCAGTCCGCCCGCGACCAGGAAGCAACCCGCGACGGTGTGCGGCACGGTGATCAGCGCGACCTTGTTGGTCAGCACGGCCACGATGTCGGTCAGCTCGGCGCGCCCGGTGTCCGGGTTGATCCGGTAGCCGACCGGGTTCTGCATCCAGGAGTTCGCGGCCAGGATGAAGTACGCGCTGAGCACGGTGCCGACCGCGACGACCCAGATGCAGGCGGCGTGGATGCGCTTCGGCAACCGGTCCCAGCCGAAGATCCACAGGCCGAGGAACGTCGACTCCAGGAAGAACGCGACCAGCGCCTCCATGGCCAGTGGCGCGCCGAACACGTCGCCGACGAACCGCGAGTACTCGCTCCAGTTCATGCCGAACTGGAATTCCTGCACGATGCCCGTGACGAGGCCCATCGCGAAATTGATCAGGAACAGCTTGCCGTAGAACTTGGTGAGCTTCAGCCACTTCTCGTTGCCGGTGCGTACCCAGGCCGTCTCGAAGGCGGCCACCATGAACACCAGGCCGATGGTGAGCGGCACGAAAAGGAAGTGGTAGACGGTGGTGACACCGAACTGCCAGCGGGCCAGATCAGTCACGTCCATGCCGGGACTCCTGCCTGTGCGAGGCTACTGACAGCAGCGTGCTCCCTGTATATGAGCTGAATGACGCCGTCTCCCCCCAATGCGAGCTGTGTCACGCTCGTACGTCACTGTCCGGCTCGCTCCGCCGGACAAGCCATTTCGAGACGTCTGTGCCGGAGCCGTCGGCCATTGATTCCCGGTGCTCTGAAAGCGGCCCTGCCGGCGCGCTCGCCGCGGCCTTCTCCTGGCTCCCCCATACGCTCCTGGGATGCGCGCAGTGTTGAAGGTGGGCGCCTGTCAGACGCCAGAACTGCTGGGCGACGTCGACGCCGCGATCGCCTGCATGGCCGGATTCGCCGCGCGGGACGAGGCCCACGACCTCGACCTGCTGCTGTTCCCCGAGGGCTTCCTGCAGGGCTACCTGGTGGAGCCCGCGCACCTGAACGCCCACGCGCTGAGCCTCGGCTCGGCCGGGTTCGCCGCGGTGCTGCGACGGCTGCGCCCTATCCGGCAGACACTGGTCTTCGGCATGATCGAGGCCGACGGCGACGACCTGTACAACTCGGCGGTCGTGGTCACCGGCGGCGAATTGACCGGGATCTACCGCAAGACGCACCTGACCGGCGGCGAGCATTACTTCACGTCCGGCGGCTCGTGTCCGACGTTCGTCCGCAACGGCGTCCGGTTCGGCATCAACATCTGCTACGACACCCGGTTCCCCGAGGCCGCCGCGGCGGTCGCCGGGCAGGGCGCGCGGGTGCTGCTGGTGCCCGCGCAGAACATGATGCGACGGCCCGCCGCCGACGAGTGGCGCGACCGCCACCACCGGATCAGGGCCGAGCGGGCGCGGGAGACGAGGATGTGGCTGGTCTCCGCCGACGTCACCGGCGAGCGCGACGAGCAGCGGGTCGGCTACGGCCCGACGAGCGTGCTGAGCCCGGCCGGCGAGGTGCTCGCGCAGGTCCCGCTCGGCACGACGGGCATGGTGACGGCCACGATCCGATGATCCGTCCGGCGTCGGTCAGCCGGTGCGGTCAGCGCGCGCAGCGCGCGGGTGATCGACATGCGCGAGAACGTACCAACGGGTGGCCGCGGTGAACAGGGGCGCACGACGGCTGTTGCGTTCGGACGGTCGGCGGTATTTCATGGCGTCGGCGATCGAAAGATCGGCATGGTCACCCCGGGAGGACGCGATGCTCGCACGGCTCGGTCGGATCGCCGCCCGGGGGCGGTACGCCGTCATCGCGGGCTGGGCCGGGATCGCCCTGTGCGGGGCGGTCTTCGGCGGCACGGTCTACGACCGGACCCAGCCCCTGGACGACCTGCGCCCGGACGCGCCGTCGACCGCCGCGCAGGCGCGCCTCGACGCGTTGACGCCGACCGGCGAGCAGCTGGTCGCGGTGCTGTCCGGGCGGAACTTCTTCGCCACCGACCTCGTCAACCAGGCCACCCAGATCATGTTCGAGATCCGGGCGATCCCCGGCGTCGTCAAGGTCACCGACCCGTGGACCGCGGGCTCGGCGCAGATCACGGCCGACAGCGAGAGCTCGCTGGTCGTCGTCGAGCTGTCACCGCGGTTGAGCGACGACGACGCGCTCGCCGTCGCCGACCGGGTCAGCGCGGCGCTGCACCGGGTGGCCGTGCCGCAGGTGCTGGTCGGCGGGAAACTGCTGGCCGAACGCGACTTCGGCGACCAGGCCGTCGCGGACGCCGCCCTCGGCGAGTCAGTCGCGCTGATCGTGCTGTGCGGTGCGCTGGTGGTGATGCTGGGCGGGCTGGCCGCGGGCAGCCTGCCGATCGGCGCGGCGCTGGCCACGGTCGCCGGCACCCTGCTGGCACTGACCGGACTGGCGGGCGCGATCGGCGTCAGCGACTACACCGTCAACGTGGTCACCCTGCTCGGTCTGGGCCTGGCCGTCGACTACAGCCTGCTGATCGTCGCCCGCTTCCGTGAGGAACGCGCCGCCGACCCCCGCGCGCCGATCCCGGACCTGCTGGCCCGGACGGTGGCCACCGCCGGGCGGGCGGTGCTGGTCTCCGGGCTGGCCGTGGGCGCCGCGCTGTCCGGCCTGTTCGTCTTCGCCGACCCGCTGCTGGCCGCGATGGCGCTGGGCGGCGCGCTGGTGGTCCTGCTGGCCACGGCGACCGGCCTGACCCTGGTGCCCGCGCTGATCGCGGTCGCGCACCGGCGCATCCCCGCGCCGGGGACCCGGACCTGGGTCTGGCGGCGTCCCGTGCGGCGCGGCCCCGGGATGCTGGCCCGGTCGGCGGCGTTCGCGCAGCGCCGACCCGCCGCGGTGGCGCTCGCGGTGACCGCGGCCCTGCTCACCCTGAGCGTGCCGCTGCTGCACGTCAACCTCGCCGACTCCGACGCCCGCGCGCTGCCCGCGAGCAGCGAGGCCCGGCAGGCGTACGAGGCGTACGAGCACCACTTCGCCGCGAAGTACCCGCAGCCGGTGCCCGTGGTGATCGAGGCGGCGGCCGGGGACGCGGCGGTGCAGTCGCTGTTGGCCAGGATTCGCGCCCTGCCGGGGGTGACCGATGTGGACCTGCGTGAGAACGTGCCGCCGCAGGCCGTCATCGCCGAGGTGGAGCGACCGGGCCCGGCCGCGGACGAGCACGCCCAGCAGTTCGTCCGCGACCTGCGTGCGCTGGAGACCTCGGTCCCGGTGCTGGTGGCGGGACCCGCCGCGCAGCTCGTCGACGCGAAGGACGCCACCGCCGACCGGCTGCCCGTCGCGCTGGCCGTCGTCGTGGTCGCGACGGCGCTGCTGCTGTTCCTGCTCACCGGCTCGCTGGTGGTGCCGGTGAAGGCGCTGCTGATGAACCTGCTGACCATGCTGGCCACGCTCGGCGTGCTGGTGGCGGTGTTCCAGTGGGGCTGGGGCTCGGGTCTGCTCGGCTTCACCCCGTGGGGCGCGCTGGACCTGACCACACCGCTGCTGCTGTTCGTGTTCGTCTTCGGCCTGTCCATGGACTACGAGGTGTTCCTGCTCGCCCGGATCCGGGAGGAGTGGGCCCGCCGCACCGGCGACGACCGCGCCGCCAACGACCGCGCCGTGCTGGCCGGGATCACCACCACCGGCCCGGTGGTCACCGCCGCGGCGGTGTCGATCGGCATCGTCTTCCTCGGCTTCGCGCTGGGTGAGCTGGTCGCGGTCAAGGAGATCGGCGTCGGCATGGCCGTCGCGGTCCTGCTCGACGTCACCGTGGTCCGCGGCCTGCTCCTGCCCGCCGCGATGTCCCTGCTCGGCCGCGCCAACTGGTGGCCCGCCCGAGGCACCGCGCTGCCGCCCGCACCCGCACCGGCCCCGCCGGACCTGCCACGCCCGCGCCGCGAACGCCCCGCGAAGGCGTCATCGGCCGCCGCCGTGCGCACACCACGCCCCTGATAGACGCTGGCCTATCTGATCGATTATTTATAGATCAAAGTCGACCAGATAGGCCAGCGTCTATGCAAATCGCCTCCGCCGGGGAGGCGCGAACGGGCGCGTTAGGGTGCCGTGTGCCGATCCCCCATCCCGATGCCGTGCTGCTGCGTGCCCTGCTGGTCCACCACGAGGACGCCTCGGGCAGCATGCCCGCGCTGCTGTGGCGGGCCGGTGACGGCTGGCAGATGATCTCCAGCGCCGTCCTCGGCGGCGGCCTGGGACCGCGGGCCTGGGTGCTCAATGCCCAGGTTGGACACGGGTACACCCGGCTGGACCCGGACCGGCACCTGGCCGAGATCGCACAGCGGCACGGCATGACCGGGCGCGGCGTCGGCCTGATGACCGCCGCCCGCGTGGCCGAGGGGGCCTTCGCCGTCGACGGCGGCGTCGAGGCGCTGGTCACGGCGGGAATCGGCGTGTGCGGCTGGGCCGCAGACCCCGCCGCACCCGCACGAGGCGCGGCCTGGACCACGGCGGCGGATACCGCGCTCGCGACCGACCCCGCGGCTGCGGTGACCGGGCCCGAGGCCGGTCCGGCGGCGGCGGTCCCTGCGAAAGCCGCGCCGGGACGGGCCGCCCCGGTGCCGGGCACGGTCAACATCGTCATCGCGTTGCCGGTGGCGCTGTCGCCCGGCGCGATGGTCAACGCGGTGGCCACCGCCACCGAGGCGAAGGTGCAGGCGCTGCTGGACGCCGGCTTCGACGCCTCGGGCACCCCCACCGACGCGGTGTGCGTCGCCGCCCGGGACGCGGGCCAGGAGGTCCTGTTCGCCGGGCCGCGTTCGGAATGGGGGTCGCGCCTGGCCCGAGCAGTGCATACGGCCACATGGGAGGCGGCGCTGCGCTACCGCGCCCGCCGACTTTCGTAGAGACGGCAAGAACTTTTGGAGCATTGATCGAAAGATATGGACAGCGCGATCGAAAGCGTCTAATGTCTCGATCCACCCTCCGATGTAACGGGCGTGTTAATCGTCGGCGTCGATGACCACCCGTGCACGGCCACCTCCCCTCTCCCAGGAGCAACGATGGGCAGACGACTGCTACGCCGAATGCGCGGTCCCGTGCTGGTCTCCCTGGCGCTCGCCCTCGCGGGCGGGGTGTGGGCCGCGCCCGCCGCCGCGATCCCCACCCAGGAACCCGGCGTCACCCTGCGCGTGTTCGACCTCCAGGTGCCGCTCAACGAGATCTGCGTCCTCAAGCCGGGCCAGACGCCCAACGTCGACAAGCTGATGCCGACGGTCAACTGGACCGCCGCCGCCGACTTCGGGTTCGAGGACCTGTTCCTCGCCCAGGTGCTCGGCAACGTCAACATCACCACCGCCGGCTCGTACACCTTCCGGCTCACCAGCGACGACGGCTCCGAGCTGATGATCGACGGCGCGATGGTGGTCAACCACGACGGCCTGCACGGCGCGACCGCCATGGAAGGCACGGTCAGCCTCACCACGGGCTACCACGCGCTGCGCATCGACTACTTCGAGCGCACCGGCGGCCAGCAGCTCACCCTGGAGTGGCGCACCCCCGGCTCGTCGGCGTTCACGCTGGTGCCGAACTCGGCGCTGAGCACCGACGCGGGCGTGGTGCGGGTGACCGCGCCGGGCCGCAAGGAGTGCGAGGGCGTGGCCGACTCCCCGGGCGACGGCCTGCCGCTGACCGGCGTGCACCCCGGATACACGCTGACCAACCTGCGGCCGGGCACGTTCCAGCCGAAGGTGACCGGCATGGACTGGCTGCCCGACGGCCGCCTGGTGATCTGCACCTGGGGCGGCGACGACCAGTCCGGCACGTCCCAGGCCGGTGAGGTCTACGTGCTGGGCAACACCGGCGGGGCGACCAGCCCCGGCAACGTGACCACGAAGAAGATCGCCGGCAATCTCAAGGAGCCGATGGGCCTCAAGGTGGTCGACGGGGTCGTCTACGTCACCGAGAAGCAGCGGCTGACGCAGCTGCTCGACACCAACGGCGACGACGTCGCCGACCAGTACAACACGATCGCGACCTGGCCCTGGGGCGGGAACTTCCACGAGTTCGCGTTCGGCCTGCTGTACCAGGACGGCTTCTTCTACCTGAACCTGTCGGTGTCCATCAACTACGGCGGCGCGACCACCGTCCCGCAGCCCGCGAGCAACCGGGGCACCGCGATCAAGGTGAACCGGACGACCGGTGCGGTGTCCTACATCGCCGGTGGTCTGCGCACCCCGCACGGCATCGGCTGGGGTCCGGAGAACGGCATCTTCGTCACCGACAACCAGGGCGGCTGGCTGCCCTCGTCGAAGCTGCTGCACATCAAGCAGGGCCGGTTCTTCAACCACTACACCACCCCGGCGGGCCCCTTCGACACCGCGCCGGTGACCCCGCCGGTGCTGTGGATGCCGCAGAACGAGATCGCCAACTCGCCGAGCACCCCGATCCTGCTGCCCAGCGGCACGTACGCCGGGCAGTTCGTGATCGGCGACGTGACCTACGGCGGTCTGCAGCGCGCGTTCGTGGAGAAGGTCAACGGGGAGTACCAGGGCGCGCTGTTCCGGATGACGCAGGGCCTGGAGGCGGGTGTCTCCGAGGTCAACATCGGGCCGGACGGGGCGATCTACCTCGGCGGGCTCGGCGCGGGCGGCAACTGGGGCCAGTCCGGCAAGCTGACCTACGGCCTGCAGAAGCTCACCCCGAACGGCACGTCGGTGTTCGACATCCTGGCCGTGCGGGCCACCGGGGCCGGATTCGAGATCGAGTACACCCAGCCCCTGTCGGCGGCGACGGCGGCGAGCCTGGCCTCGGCGTACAAGCTCAAGCAGTGGCGCTACCAGGCCACCGCCGACTACGGCGGCCCGAAGCTCGACGAGCAGAACCTGACCGTCACCTCGGCCACCATGTCCGCCGACGGCAGGAAGGTGACCCTGGCGGTCGACGGCCGGCTGGCCGGGCGCGTGGTGCACATCCGCTCGCCGCGCCCGTTCACCTCCAGCACCGGCGCGTCGCTGTGGAGCACCGAGGCCTGGTACACCCTCAACGCCATCCCCGGCCAGACCCCGCCCCCGTCGGACGGGATCTACCAGGCCGAGTCGGCGGCCCGCAGCGGCGGCGCGACGGTGGCCACCGACCACACCGGCTACACGGGCACCGGCTTCGTCGCCGGATACGACACGCTGGGCGCGGCCACCACCTTCACGGTCACCGCGGGCACGGCCGGGACCTACCAGGCGGCGCTGCGCTTCAGCAACGGCCCGAACCCGTTCGTGGGCCCGAAGACGGTCAGCCTGTATGTCAACGGCGTCAAGCAGCGGCAGGTCACCCTGGGCAACACCGGCAACTGGGACACCTGGTCGACGATCACCGAGAGCGTCGTGCTCAACGCGGGCGCCAACACCATCGCGTTCAAATACGACAGCGGCGACACCGGGCACGTCAACCTCGACGCGCTGACGCTGACCGGCGGGGCCGGGGCGATCGTCGGCATCGGCGGCAAGTGCGTCGACGTGGACAACGCGGGCACCGCCAACGGCACGAAGATCCAGCTGTGGACCTGCAACGGCAGCAACGCGCAGCGCTGGAGCCGGGTCGGCAGCACCTACCAGGCGCTCGGCAAGTGCCTGGACGTCGACAACGCGGGCACCGCCAACGGCACCAAGGTGCAGCTGTGGACCTGCAACGGCACCGGCTCGCAGGTCTGGCAGCCGCAGCCGGACGGCACGATCCTCAACCCGCAGTCGGGCAAGGTGCTCGACGCGCTGTCCGGCAGCTCCGCCGACGGCACCCAGCTGCACATCTGGCAGGCTGCCGGGGTGCTCAGCCAGCGCTGGGCGGCGGCCGGCAGCGGGCAGCGCATCCAGCTGTTCGACGGCGACGACGTGGCCTCGTGGCAGAACTCCAGCGGCGGCGCGGCGACGTGGCCGTTCTCCGGCGGCTCGCTGGAGTCGCTGGGCGGCGACATCCGCTCCCGGCAGGCGTTCGGCGACTTCAAGCTGCACGTGGAGTGGTACGAGCCGCTCTACCCGGCCGACGTCACCGGGCAGCAGCGCGGCAACAGCGGCATCTACCTGCAGGACCGGTACGAGCTCCAGGTGCTGGACTCCTACGGCGACACGGCGCTCGACAACACCGAGGCGGGCTCGATCTACACCAAGGCCGCCGCCACGGTGAACGCGGCGGGCGCGCCGGAGACCTGGCAGTCCTACGACGTGGTGTTCAAGGCGGCCCGTTTCGACGGTTCCGGCAACAAGACGGCCGACGCCCGGGTCACCATCGTGTGGAACGGGTTCGTGGTGCACAACGACATCACGATCAACGGGCCGACCGGGGCCGGTGCGCCGGAAGGCGCGGCGGGCGGACCGCTCCGGTTGCAGGACCACGGGGACGCGGGCGCGAACCCGCGGTTCCGCAACATCTGGCTCGAACCGCTGTAGCCACACCCCGCAAATCGAACGAATGCTGCGCCCCTGCTGCTACAACAGCAGGGGCGCAGCCTTGTGACCAGGCAGGAAATCTAATCTCGACTAATCCTACCGGTCTTGTATAGAATCGACGGCGTCGCCACCTCCCGCCCCGAAAGGCGTACGCCATGAGTGACCCGACCCCGCCGCCGACCGCCGCCGAACCCCCCACCGTCGCCCGCGCGCAGCGCTTCGCCCTGAACGAGGACTGGCTGGCCACCGCCGTCGGCCTGCTCCTGGTCGCCCTCGTGCTGACCGGCGTCATCCCGACGGGCCTGGTGCCGTGATGGTCGCCACCGAAGAGGACCTCGTCGCGCCGCCCGCGCAGCGCCCCGCCCGCACCTGGCCGTGGCTCGTGGCCGGCGTGCTCATCGTGCTCGTCCTCGGTTCCGTGGCCCGGTTCCTCGAGGACACCGTCCCCGCCGCGGCCAAGGGCACCAGCCTGGAGAAGTTCGCCGCCGCCGTCGAATACCCGATCTACGCGATCACGCTCGGCCTCATCGGCAACGTCATCGTCTACTACGCGGGCCTGCGCGAGCGCATCGCCGACGCGGTGCGCACCGAGTTCTTCATCAAGACCGGCCTGGTGCTGCTCGGCGCGTCCATCAACCTCAGCCTGATCGTCAAGGCCGCCGGGCCCGCGGTCCTGCAGGCCGTGCTGCTGATCAGCAGCGTCTTCCTGATCACGTGGTATCTCGGCGGCCTGCTCGGCCTCGACGAGAAACTGCGCGCCCTGCTGTCGGCCGCGGTCTCGATCTGCGGCGTCAGCGCCGCCATCGCCGCCGCCGGCGCCGTGCGGGCCAAACGCGAGCAGCTCGCGTACGCGGCCAGCCTGGTCATCATCTTCGCGCTGCCGTCGATCTTCCTGCTGCCGTGGCTCGCCGACGTGTTCGGGCTCAGCCCCGCCGTGGCCGGCGCCTGGATCGGCGGCAACATCGACACGACCGCCGCGGTCACCGCCGCCGGCGCGATCTCGGGCGAGCAGACCCTGCAGATCGCCACCATCGTCAAGGCCACCCAGAACGCGCTGATCGGCATCGTCGCGGTCGCGCTGACCGCGTACTTCGCGTTCAAGGTGGAGAAGGACGCCGACGCGCAGCGCCCCGGCCTGCGCCAGCTGTGGGACCGCTTCCCCAAGTTCGTGCTCGGCTTCATCGCCGCCTCCGCCATCGGCACCTGGTATGCCGGGACGGTCAGCGCCGCCGAGGCCAAGGCCCACATCGGCGTCGTCAACGACCTGCGCACCTGGTTCCTGATCCTCGCCTTCGTCAGCATCGGCCTGCAGTTGCGGGTCAGCGCTCTGCGCGAGGCGGGCTGGCGGCCGGTCGCCGTGTTCGGCGGCGCGACCCTGGCCAACCTCGCCATCGGCCTCGGGCTGGCCTCGATCCTGTTCGCGGGTTTCACCGCCTGACCGCATCGACTCCGCGCGCCGGTTCCGGGCCGACGGACCGGCGCGCGGCCCGTGTCCGGAACCCGGCACCGGCGCGCGGCTCGCCCTCACGCCCTCGATCCGCACCCGGCCCTATCGTCGAGGCATGGACACACCCGCGCTGGTCGACGCGTTCAACGGCGCCTGGAACGACCACGACCTCGAAGCCGCGCTCGACCTGTGTACGGCCGACGTGGTGTTCGAGAGCACCGACCCCGCCCCGGACGGACGGCGCCACGAGGGACGCGACGAGGTCCGGGAAGCGTGGCGTCCGGTGTTCGAGCAGCTCTCGGGCCGGTTCGACATCGAGGAGCTGACCATGGCCGGTGACCTGGTGGTGCAGCGGTGGCGCTACGACTGGGGCACGGGCCACGTCCGCGGCGTCGACGTCATCCGGGTCCGCGACGGCCGGATCGCCGAGAAGCTGTCCTACGTCAAGGGCTGACGGGCATCGGTGCAAAGCGGTCCCGCCGCGGGCGTCGACCCGCGGCGGGACCTGCCCGCTCAGCCCAGCGGCGCGTCCACCTGGGCGGGATCCATCGTCGCGGGCGGCGTACGCGGCTCCGGGTCCACGGCCCGCAGCAGCTTCGTCGGCTGCGGCACCGGCTCACGGACCGGTGGCGGCGGCAGCGCCACCGGCGGCTCGACCTGAGCCTGGCCCGCCGACGCGGCGTCCGGCACGGTCGCCGGGCCGAACGCCTGGGCAGTCAGGGACGGCGACGGACTGGCCGATGGCGACGGCGTGCCTGACGGCCACGGTGTGCCCGACGGCGAGGCCAGCGGCGCGGCCGACGGCGGCACCTGCGCCGAAGCGGACGGGCCTGGCTGAGCCGAGGCGGACGGACCGGGCGAGACCGACGGACCGACCGCCACCGCTGACGGAGACGGGCTCCCGGACCCCGACGGGCTGACCGACGGCGACACGCTCGCGGATGCCGACGGGCTCGTCGAAGGACTCGCGGACGAGCCGGTGGACGGCGGCGTGGAGACCGGCGGGCGGGCCGCCGACGGACCGGCCGAAGGCGTGGCCGGCGGGGAAGCGCTAGCCGAAGGCTTGGCCGACGACGCGCTCGGCGACGGTTTCGCAGACGGCGACGGGGACGGGGACGGCGTGAACGACGGCTCGTCGTCGTCGCCGGAGCAGCCGCCGCAGCTGTAGTACAGGATGTCCCAGTGGTTGCCCTCGTCGGTGTAGATGTTCCCGGACGGGGCCTTGTACTGGTATCCCCAGCCCTTGATGTAGCCGACGTAGCGGAAGTACCGCTTGATGTAGCGGCCGATGCAGTCGTACTTGCTGATGTCGAGCTTCCAGCCGTTCCAGTGGGTGTACGTGCCGGAGCCGTGGCCGGTCTCGGTGCCGCCGGTGACGCGCAGGTCGCACTTGCTGGCCTTGCGCAGCGTGAGCAGGCCGTCGACGGTGGACCGCCGGATGCGCTCGAACGACGTGCAGCTGGCGTTGTTGCGGTTGGAGCAGTTGCCGCTGGACCAGATCGAGATCCCGGCGTCGCGGAAGATGTCGACGGTGGTGCGGTGGCTCAGGTAGGCGGCGGCCTGCGCACTGGCGCCGGGCCAGCCGAGGACGAGGACGGTAGCCGTGGTCAGCAACAAGAGACCACGTCGCACAGGGCGGCGCATGGATTCTCTCCACTGCTCGGGGATGTTCGGTTGCCCTGACGCTACCGAGAACCGGCGTAAACCGGACAAGAATTCGCAAAATCGTCCAAATGCCCCATTACCTGCCAGTCGGGGCCGGTGGCACGGTCGTCCAGGCGCCGGCGCGGGAGGTGAGCACGGTGAGGGCGTCGGCGGCGAGGCCCGCGTGGTTGTCGGCGGTCATGTTGAACACGCCCGTGACGCCTACGCAGCAGGCGCGTTCGAGCTGATCGCGGGCGGCCATCTTGTCCCGGTGGCCGAGGAACGCCTGGTGCAGCAGGGTTGTCGCGTCGGCGGCGTACCCGGCGGACGGGGCGGGGGCGGTGCCCAGCTCGGCGGCGAACCGGCGCACGCTCGACCAGTTCGGCAGCGCCTCCGGGGCCTCGGCCGCCACCGGCAGCCACGGGCTCACGGCCCGTACGCCCGCTGCGGCCTCGCCCGCGAGCTGGTGGAACGTCGCCGTCGCCGCGTCCGGCGTGGACAGGACCGGGCCGGTCCAGGCGGCGGTCTTCGCTGCTGCGGCAGCCGCGGCGGCGAGCGGTGCCGGCAGGTCCAGCAGCAGCGCCTCGGGAGCGGCGGCGACCAGGGCCTTCACCTTGTCCACCAGGCCTGTGCCGTCGAGCGGCACCGTCTCGGTGGACACGATGCGCGCGGCCTGCCCGGCCGCCTCGGCGGCGAGCGCCTCGCGCAGGGCCGGGTTGTCGCGCGCGTCGAGGCGCAGCACCCCGGCGGTGCGCTGACCGGCGGCCGTCATCGCGGCCAGCAGCGCGCGGTGCACCTGCGCGTCGGTCGGCGCGCTGCGGAACGCGTACGGCGAGGCCGGGGCCGGGCCGGTGGACGGGAGCACGAGCGGGGTGCAGGCGGCCTGGGCGGTGCCGGTGACCGCGTCGTCGAGCCAGCCGGCGGGCGGTCCGACGAGGGCATGCACGCCCCGGTCGAGCAGCCGGGACACGGCTTCACGCGCGGTCGCGGCGGTGTCGCCGACGTCCTGGACCAGCAGTTCCAGCTGCGCGGCGGGGTGCGCGCCGCCGTGCCCGGCCGTGCCGTTGAGCGCGTCGGCCCGTCGCTGCACGCCCAGCAACTGCTGGCGGCCGTGGTCGACGAGGCCGCCGGTGCGCGCGACGAGCACGCCCACGCGCAGCGGCGGATCGGCGGCGGCGGACCGGCCCGCGGGCAGCAGGGGCGCCGTGGCGAGTCCCAGCCCGGCGGCGATCACGGACCTGCGGGTCAGCTGACGGAACATGGTCTACCTCCGCGTGCTCGATCGGTGCCGCGAATGATCCGCCCGGCATCGCATGCGTTACATCCGATTTGTCCGCTTAGCGACACCGCGATCACACCCACGAAGCAGCGGCACACTCGTCCGTGGCAGCCTGTACGGGTGATCAAAGCGGTGGTGTTCGACTGCGACGGCGTGCTGGTGGACTCGGAGATCATCAACAACGCGGTCTTCGCGGAGCTGGTCACCCGCGCCGGCCTGCCCACGACCCTCGCGCAGAGCATCGAGCGCTACATGGGCCGCGCCACGGTCGAGTGCGTCGCCGACGTCGAGCGCGAGCTGGGCCGCCCCGTCGGCTTCGACCTGCCCGCCGTGTACGAGCGCGAGGTGCTGGCCCGCCAGCGCGACGAGCTGGCAGCCGTCGACGGCGTACGGGAGCTGCTCGAACTGCTGCGCGACGCGGCGGTGCCGGTGTGCGTGGCGTCCAGCGGGACCCCGCAGGAGATCGCGTTCCGGCTGCGGGTGACCGGGCTGGCCGAGTACTTCGGCGAGCACTGCTACAGCGCGTCGATGGTGACCCGGGGCAAGCCCGAACCCGACCTTTTCCTGCTGGCCGCCGACCGCATCGGGGTGGACCCGGCGGACTGCGCCTTGATCGAGGACAGCCCGTTCGGGGTGCGCGGCGGCCGGGCCGCGGGCATGACCGTGCTCGGCTACGCCGCGCTGGCCTCGGCGGACACGCTGCGCGCCGCCGGGGCCGAGCACGTCGTCACCGCGATGGCCCAGGTCCCGCCGCTGCTCGGCTTCACAGCTGCTTGAGGCGCCCCACCACGTGCTCGCCGAGGCCGTTCAGGAAGGCCACCGGCTCGGCCGTGTACGGCATCAGGTGCACCTGGGTGACGCCCAGCTTCGCGTACGGCTCCAGTGACGCGGCGAGGTCGGCCCCACCGGCCGCGTCCGGGGTGATCGGGGCCGACCAGGCGATCGTCTTGCGGATGCGGTCGTAGTCGGTGCCCTCGCGCTCGCAGTGCCGCTTGAGCACGTCGAGCTTCGCCGCGATCTGGTCCGGGGCACTGTCCGGCCCGGCGAACAGGTTGCAGGCGTCGGCGTACTTGGCGACCAGGCGCAGCGTCTTCTTCTCGCCGCCGCCGCCGATCATGATGGGCGGGTGCGGGGCGGACAGCGCCTGCGGCGAGTTGACCGTCTCCGCCAGCTGATAGTGCCGCCCTTCGAAGGGGCCGTCGTCGTCGCTCCACATCTGGCGCACGATGCGCAGCGTCTCCTCCAGCCGCTCGAACCGCTCGGCGACCGGCGGGAACGGCACCCCGTACGCGGCGTGCTCGCGGTCGTACCAGGCCGCGCCGATGCCGAGCACGGCCCGGCCGCCGGACAGCACGTCCAGCGTGGTCACGATCTTCGCGAGCAGGCCCGGGTGCCGGTAGGTCACGCCGGTGACCAGCAGCTGCAGCGTGACGGTGCTGGTGCTCGCGGCCAGGAAGCCCAGCGTGGTGTAGCCCTCCAGCATGGGCATGAGCGGGCCGCCCAGGTCCATGCCGTCCATCTGGAGGTAGTGGTCCATCACCGACAGGTTGGCCACCCCGGCCTCCTCGGCCGCCCGCCCGGCCGCCGCGAGGGTCGGGCCGATCGCCGCCGTCCCGCCGGGGAACGTGAAGCTGACGAGGTGCACTCCGAGATCCATGCGAAGCTCCCTGCGGTCGGCCGCCCGGCCCGCCGCCACACCGCGGCACCCGACGATCCTGCACGAAAGCACCATCCTATGTCCCCGCTCGCCACCCGCCCGGACCACTTCCAAGATCATCCATAGCCGGTACGGCACGGGCGGTGACACAATCGCCCGGTGCATCTCGACGACGTGTGGCTGCGCTACCACCGCGGCACCCCGTGGGTCCTGCAAGCCGTCACGGCCCGGGTGGAACCCGGCGGCATCGTGGTGGTGCTGGGCCGCAACGGCGCCGGAAAGTCCACCCTGCTCCAGCTGATCGCAGGGGTGCTGCGCCCGACCCGGGGCCGGGTCACCGACCGCCCCGCCACCGTGGGCTGGGTCCCGGAACGCTTTCCCGCCGACCAGACCGGCACCGTCACCGGCTACCTGAGCGCCATGGCCGCGGTCCGCGGGCTCCGCCCCGCCGCCGCCACCCGGGCCGTCGACGAGTGGGTGCAGCGACTCGGCCTCGGCCGCTTCCGCGACGTCAAACTGCCCGAACTGTCCAAGGGCACCGCCCAGAAGGTCGGCCTGGCCCAGGCTCTGCTCGCCCCGCCGGACCTGCTGATCCTCGACGAGCCGTGGGAGGGCCTGGACGCCGCGACCCGCGAACTCGTCCCCGGGATCGTCCTGGAGGTCGTCGCGCGCGGCGGCTCGGTGCTGGTCAGCGACCATCGCGGGGAGACCGTGCGGCTGCCCGGCGCGGCGACGTGGACCGTCGCCGACGGCACGCTGACCACGGCCGCACCCGACACCGGGCAGCGCTGCGTCGTCGAGGTGGCGGTCGAGGCCGCCGACCTGGCCGGCGCCGTCGCGCGCCTGCGCGAGCAGGGGCATCAGGTGCTGCGGGTACGCGAAGAGGTGGGCTCGTGATCGCGTTGGCCAGGATGCGGCTGCACGGCTTCGTCCGCACCGGCCGGGCCGTCGCGCCCCTGATCGCCGCGCTCGCGGTGCTGTCGGTCCTCTACGGCGGCGGGCAGGCCGAGGCCCGTGAGGCATACGGCGTCTCCGCCCTGGTCGTCTTCCCCCTGCTGGCCTGGCAGACGAAGATCCTGCTGGACGTCGAGCCGGACGTGCAGCGCCGGCTGGCCCGCGTGGCGCTCGGCTCGGCCCGGCGCGAGATCGTCGCCGGGCTGCTGGCCGCCGCCGCTGCCGGGCTCGGCACCATCGCCGTCGCGCTGGCCGTGCCGTGGATCTCGGGCAGCGTCAAGACCGGGCCGGACAGCCTCCCGCGCATCCTCCTGATCGGACTGGGCGTGCACCTGCTGGCGCTGGGACCGGCCGTCGCCCTGGGCGCGCTGTCCAGCCGCGCGGTCACCCGCACGGCGGGCACGGGCGCGGCCGTCCTGGTCACCGGCTCCGTCCTCGCGATCGTGCTGGGCTTACAGGGCTCCCCCGCCCCCTGGCTGGTGCCGCCCCTGATGGCCGCCACCCGCTTCACCACCTCCGGCGGCTCCACCCTCACCGCCCTCACCCTGACCGCGCAAGCGGCCCTGTGGACTGCTGCCGCCGCCTACACCTACGCCCACCTCCGCCGCACCCGCACCTGACCCGCCCCACCACCCCACGGTGCCGCGGTCCCACCGCCCGCCAACCCACGCCGCCACCCCGCGGCCCGCCTCGCCCGCCGACCCGCGGTGCCCGCCCCGAGGCGCAACTCTTGAAGAGTTGCGCCCTCCGTGCGCCTCGAAGGGCGCGACTCTTCAAGAGTTGCGGCAGGAGGGTGGGCGCAACGCCTCAAGAGGTGCGGCAGGAGGTGCTGGCAGAATGGGGCGGGTGCCTAGCTTTCGATCATGGGATGGGACCGAGCTCGTCTACCGGGTCGTCGGGGACGGGCCGCCGCTCGTGTGTGTGCCGGGCGGGCCGGGGCAGGCGGTGCGATACCTCGGTGAGCTGGGTGGGCTGTCCGCGACCCGGACGCTGATCCTGCTCGACAACCGCGGCACGGGCGACTCCGCCGTGCCCGCCGACCCGGCCACCTACCGGGTGGACCGCATCGCCGACGACGTCGAGGCGCTGCGCGCCCACCTCGACTTGCACACCATGGACCTGTTCGGCCACTCGGCCAGCGGCGGCGTGTGCTTCCTGTACGCCGACCAGCACCCGCAGCGGCTGCGCCGCCTGGTCATCGTCGACCCGTCGCTGCGCGTGCTCGGCCTGCCGTCCGATCTGGACGTGGCGCACGTGCTGGCAGAGCGCTCGCACGAGCCGTGGATCGACGAGGCGGCCGCCGCGCTCACCGCCGAGGCCGCCGACGACGAGGACCTGGAACGTCTGCGCCGGCTGTCCGCCCCGCTGCTCTACGGGCAGTGGAACGACGCCGCGAAGGCGCAGGCCGCCGCCGAGCCGGCCGAGTTCGCCAAGCCCGCCACCGACGGCTTCTACGCCGGTTACGAGCCCGATCCGGCGCTGCCGGACAGGCTGGCCGAGTCGGCCGTGCCGACGCTGCTCGTGGTCGGCGAGCACGACATCTGGCCCACCCGCCACGCCGTACGCGCGCTGGCCGGGCGGCTCAGCTCGGCACGGCTGACGGTGCAGCCGGCGTCGGGTCACTTTCCGTGGGTGGACGATCCGCGGACGTTCGCGGCGACGGTGGAGTCGTTCCTGAGCGAGGCCGCAGCAGCAGCATGAGGCCGCCGGCCAGCAGGCCCCAGAAGGCCGCGCCGACCCCGAGCAGCGCCACGCCCGACGCGGTCACCACGAAGGTGACCACCGCCGCCTCCCGGCCCTGCGCCTCGGCGGTCGCCGACGCGATCGCCGCGCCGAGCGCGCCGAGCAGGGCCAGGCCCGCCACCGCCTCGATCAGCAGCGGCGGCGAGCTGAGCACGAACGCCGTCGCCGCGCTCGCGCCGAGCCCGAGCGTGATCATGCCGATGCCCGCGGTCACCGACGCGATCCAGCGCCGCCGCGGATCGGGGTGCGCGTCGGGACCGGCGGCCAGCGCGGCGGTGATGGCGGCCAGGTTCACGGCGTGCGAGCCGAACGGCGCGGCGACCGCCGTGGCCGCCCCCGTGCCGAGCAGCACGCCGCGCAGCGGCGGGGTGTAGCCGTACCCCTGCAGCACGGCCATACCCGGCACGTTCTGCGAGGCCATGGTGACCAGGAACAGTGGCACGGCCAGGCTCACCAGCGCCTGCCAGGTGAACACCGGCGCGGTGAGCACGACCTCCGGTGCGGCGGCGGCCCCGCGCAGCGCGGCCGGGGAGTCCAGCACGATCACGAGCACGGCCGCGGCCAGCGCGGCGGGCACCGCCCAGGCCCGCGCGAAGCGGTTCAGCACCAGCCACACCAACACGATCGGCGCGGCCAGCAGCGGCACGTCGACCAGCGCGCGGACCGGGGCGATGCACAGGTCGAGCAGCACACCCGCGAGCATCGCCGCCGCGATCGGCCGCGGGATCGCCGCGATCGCCCGGCCCAGCGCCGGGAACAGCCCCGACGCGACGATCAGCGCACCGGTGACCAGGAACGCGCCCACCGCCGCGGCGAACCCGCCGTCGACCGCGCCGGTCGCGGCCAGCAGCGCCGCGCCCGGCGTGGACCAGGCGATGCTGATCGGGATGCGGTGCCGCAGCCCCAGCACGATCGCCGTCGCGCCGGCGGCCAGGCATACCGCCAGCAGTCCTGACGCCGCCTGACGCGAGTCGGCCCCGACCGCCCGCAGCCCCGCCAGCACCACCGCGAACGTGCTCGCGAACCCGACCACGGCCGTGACCACCCCGGCCAGCACCGGCTGCAAGACTCCCCTACCCACACCCACCCCTCTCGGCCCGCACCCCACCCACACCACCCGCCGACACCCGCCCGCGCCGACCCACCCCGCTTTTTCATAGACGTTGGCCTATTACGTCGAGTTTGATCTCAAAATTTCCACGAGATAGGCCAGCGTCCATGAAAGTCGGGTGGGTTGCACAACGAGGCTGCGC
This sequence comes from Catellatospora chokoriensis, assembly GCF_011297315.1. NCBI lineage: Bacteria > Bacillati > Actinomycetota > Actinomycetes > Micromonosporales > Micromonosporaceae > Catellatospora > Catellatospora chokoriensis. Next base: position 250,663 of record NZ_JAAOTI010000014.1, on the reverse strand, counting down.
GGAGTTGCCCTGAGGCATCGTTCCGCAAACGGAACGGGGCTCGTGGTGCACGATAGCTCCATGAGCGCGCGTCCGGCAACCGCCCGCAGCAGCCCGCCCCCGGCCCTGGAGCAGGGCGCCGAGGGCGTCGGCCCACGGCTGCGCCACCTGCGGGAGCAGGCCGGGATCTCGCTGTCGGAGCTGGCCCGCCGGGCGAACGTGGGCAAGGCGACGCTGTCGGGGCTGGAGAACGGCACCCGCAACCCGACCCTGGACACGCTGTGGTCGGTGACCGCCGCGCTCGGCGTGCCGATCACCGCGCTGCTGGCCGGGCAGCAGGCGGGCGTGATGCGCGGCACCGCCGTCGAAGCCACGCTGCTGCAGGTCTTCGAAGACGACACGGTCACCTACGAGCTGTACCGGATGGTCGTCCCGCCCGGGGCCGCACAGCACTCACCCGCGCACCACGCCGGGGTGACCGAGCACATCACCGTCTTCGACGGCGTCCTGCGGGCCGGCCCCGCCGACGCCCCGCTCACCGCCCACCCCGGCGAGCACATCCACTGGCAGTCCGACGTCCCCCACCTCTACGAAGCCGTCGGCGACCGTCCCGTCCACGCCAGCCTGCTCATCCGCTACCCCCGCCCCTGACGGTCAGAGCTTGCGGGCGGTGAGCAGGAAGCGCTGGGAGTGGGCGACGAAGCGGCCGTCGGCGCGGATCCGCTGGTCCATCGCGACCAGGCGGTCGTGGTGCTTCTCCACGGAGAAGCCCGGGACCGTCCAGATCACCTTGCGCAGGAACACGATCGCCGCGGCGACGTCGTAGAACTCGGTGCGCAGCGCCTGCGGCCGCAGGTCCGTGACGGTCAGCCCGGCGGCCCGCGCCTCGGCGGCCACGGTCTCCGGCAGGCGGCCCGTGCCCGGATCGACGGGGCCGAGGAAGAACTCGCTCAGCTCCCGCATCGACCCCGCGCCGATCTGCTGCGACAGGTAGCAGCCACCGGAGGTGAGCACGCGGGCCGTCTCGGCCCAGTTGGTGACGGTCGGATGGCGGCTGGCCACCAGGTCGAACGACGCGTCCGGGAACGGCAGCTCCGCCCCGTCGGCCGCCTCGGCGACGGCGACGCCCAGCGGGGCCAGGGTCCGGCGGGCCAGCGCGAGGTTCGGGGCCCAGGACTCCGTGGCGGCCACGGTCTCCGGGCGGTGCGGCGCGCGGTGCAGGACCTCGGCGTACACCTCGCCGCCGCCGGTCTGCACGTCGAGCACGGCGGTCGCGGTCCCGACGCGCTCGGCCAGCATCCGCGCGTAGCCCCAGGACGGGCGCTGCTCGGTGGCCCGCCCGGCGAACCAGCCGAAATCCCAGCCGTCCACGGACGCGTTCGCGCCCTCCGCCAGCAACTCCTCGAACGATCTCACCCGGCCAGTCCAGCGCAGAGCGCACGCCCGCGCAACGGGTTTACGACAGCTCGGCACCTTTGCGCGCCGTGCCGCGTTATGCCGAATGACGGCAGGAGAAGGCATATGGTACGGCCGCAGCCACGACCCAGATCCTCGAACGACGTCCGGCGCAACTCCCACGGCACGACCTATGTCGGCCGCACGGCGATCCAGAGCCGCGCCCTGACCATGGTCGCCGAGGGCCGCCAGCGCTGGAGCGAGCACCACATGCAGGTGCAGGGCATCTGCGACCGGTGCGGGCACACCTATCCGTGCGAGGACGCGCTCCAGGCGGCCTGGCAGATCGTCTACTGGGAGCCGTACCTGCCGGCCCCGGGCCTGGTCCGGCCGTACGTGGACTGAGCCATACTCCCTAGCCATCCTAGGCTGTTACCTAGTACCATTAGGTTCATGGCACGGGCAGGGCTCACGGCGCAGCGGGTGACGCTGGCGGCGGCCGACCTGGCGGACACCGCCGGGCTCGACCACGTCACGATCTCCGCGGTCGCGCGCGGGTTCGGCGTGAAGGATGCGAGCCTCTACTCCCATGTCCGCAGCCTGCAGGATCTGCGGCACCGCATCGCCCTGCTCGCGGCCGCCGAGCTGGTCGAGGCGATCGGCGCGGCCGTGGCGGGCCGGTCCGGCCGCGACGCGCTGATCGCGTTCGCGGACGCCTACCGGGCCTACGCCCTGGCCCACCCCGGCCGGTACGCGGCCACCCAGCTTCAGCTGCCGCCCGAACTCGTCACCGCCGACCCGGTCGCGTTCCGGCGCACCTACGAGCTGACCTACGGCATGCTGCGCGGCTACGGACTGTCCGAACCCGACCTCACCGACGCGGTGCGCCTGCTGCGCAGCACGTTCCACGGGTTCGTGAGCCTGGAGGCCACCGGCGGCTTCGGCCACCCGCGCGACGTCGCGCAGTCGTGGCGGCGGGCCGTCGAGGCGCTGCACGTGCTGCTCGCACACTGGCCCGCCATGCCCCCGGCGGGACCCACCCGAGAGGACACCACCGCACCATGACCTGGCACCACCTTCAGCAGCGCGTCCAGCAGCACGTCGACGACCTCGTCGGCGCCGGGCAGGAGACCGGCGTGCAGGTCGCCGCATACCTGCACGGCGAGCCGATCGTCGACGTCGCCGCCGGGCTGGCCGACCCCGCGACGGGACGGCCGGTCTCGCCGGGCACCCCGTTCTTCAGCTTCTCCACCGGCAAGGCGCTCACCTCGACCGTGGTGCACGTGCTGGCCGAGCAGGGCCGGCTCGACTACGACCTGCGCATCGCCGACGTCTGGCCGGAGTTCGCCCGGCACGGCAAGTCCGGCGTGACGCTGCGCCACGCGCTCACGCACACCGCGGGCCTGCCCGCGCTGCCGCCCGACGTGACCGCCGTGGACCTCGCCGACTGGGACCGCATGTGCGCGATCATGGCTGACGCGACGCCGGTGTGGGAGCCGGGCACGGCGCACGGCTACCACGTGTGGACGTACGGCTGGCTGGTCGGCGAGACGGTCCGCCGGGCCACCGGCCGCACGGTGTCGCAGGTGCTGGCCGCCGACGTCGCCGCGCCGCTGGGCGTGCCCGGTGAACTGCTGCTCGGCGTACCCGATGCCGATCTCGACCGGCTCGCGGTGCTGTCCGACCGGAGCTGGTCGGACGCGCTCAAGCAGCTCAGCGCGCAACTGCCGAACTTCGACCGGGCGGTGCCGCACGGCACGCGGCCCGACGCCGACCTCGGCAACGACCGCGCCTTCCTGCGCGCGGACGTCCCGGCGGTGGGCACGGTGAGCGCCCGCGCCGCGGCCCGGATGTACGCGGCGCTGCTCGGCGAGGTGGACGGGGTCCGCCTGATCTCCCCGGCGCGACTGCAAGCGGTCAGCACGCCGCTCACCAGGGGTCCGGAGTGGACGTTCGGCATGCCGGTGCGGTGGACGCTCGGCTACGCGGTCGACGGGCCGATGATCGGGGTGGGCGGGCTCGGCGGCAGCCTGGCCGGGGCGCTGCCCGAACTCGGGCTGGCCGTGGCGGCGACGAAGAACGCGCTGGCCGTCGGCGACGGCGACCCGATGGAGCGGCTACGCGAGATGATCGTCGAAGCGGTCCGCCGCGCCGCCTGACCCGAGCGGCGCGCGCTGCCGCAGAGCGCGGCGGCCCAGGCGGCGGCGGTTGTCAGCCGCGGGTGAAGGTGCCCCAGCCGTCGGCGTCCAGGTGCGCGACCCGCAGCTGTTCCGCCGGGCCGGAGCCGTCCACGGTGAAGGTGACCCCGTCCAGGCCGACCGCGTTCTCGCCGGTGGTCTGGTAGCTGAAGGTGTCCGCGTCGTAGTGCGTCAGCGGGAACGCCTGCCGCTTCGGCCCGAGCGTCATGGTCAGCCGGTCGCCCTGCGCGGTGACGGTCAGCGGGCCGTAGTACTCGTTGGCGTAGCTGCCGGCGTACGCCGACACCGGCCTGGCGGCCGCCGGGTTCGCGGGCGGCTTCGCGTAGTCGGTCCGGGACGTGTCGGCGCTCTCCATCTTCTGCAGCACGCCGAGCATGAACGGCAGCCAGTCGGTCCGCTGCCGGCCGTAGGAGGCGATGTCCATGAAGTTGTACGCGACGGCCTCGGCCACGCCGATCGGCTGCGCGTTGGTCAGCACCACGATGCCGAGCCCCTCGCCGGGCAGCATCGTCACGTTGGTGGCCGCGCCCAGGTCGAACGCCCCGGAGTGGCCCAGCCGCAGCCGCCCGAACTCGTCGTAGCCTACGTTGAGGCCCAGCCCGTAGAAGCCGACCGGGCCGTCCGGGGCGCGCGGCGGCGCGGCGACGCTGTGCGGCAGGTGCGTCTCCTGCAGCGCCATCGCGTCGACGACCTGCCTCCCGTCGACCTTGCCGCCGCCGAGCTGCAGCCGCATCCACTTGTTCAGGTCGTCGACGGTCGAGCTGACCCCGCCGGCCGGGCTCTGCGCCTGCGGGTCGCGCACGTACTTCGCCTGCCACGCGTCGCCGACCTTGACGTGCCCGACGGCCCGGTCCGGGGTCTGCTCGTAGTCGGCGAACTCGGAGCTGGTGTCGGTCATGCCCAGCGGCCGGTAGAGCGTCTGCGCGGACAGGTCCTCCCAGCTGCGCCCGGCCGCCTTCGCCACGGCCAGCGCGGCCGCGGTCAGCCCGAAGTTGGTGTAGAAGTAGCTCGCCCGGAACGGCGCGAGCGGCTCCAGCCGCAGCCGGGACAGGATGTACGCGCGGTCGAAGCCGAGGTCCTCCAGCAGGTCCCCGGCATGGTCGGGCAGGCCGCTGCGGTGCGCGAACAGATCCGCCACGGTCACGTTGCGGGTCACCCAGGGATCCTTGAGCGCGAACTCGGGATCGTGCTTGATCACCGGGTCGTCCCAGGCGACCTTGCCGCCGCCGACCACGCCCGCGACGACGGTGGAGGCCAGCGGCTTGGACAGCGAGGCGAGCTGGAACACCGTGTCGGGGGCGACCGCGCCGGGCTCGCCGACCTTGCGGACGCCGTACCCCTTGGCGAAGACGACCCTGTCCCGGTAGACGACGCCGACGGCCACCCCGGGCACGCCCGTCTGCGTCATCGCCGCCTGCACCAGCCCGTCCAGCTGGGCCACCGCGTGATCCACCTTGGCCTGGTCGAGCAGTGGCGGCTGCTGGGGAACCGGCGCGGCCGCCAGCGACGGGCTGGGCGCCGGCGTGGGTGCGGGCGTGGGCTGGGCTGCCGCGGACCGGGCGTCCGGCCGGGCCGAGGACGCGGCCAGGGCCAGCAGCACCGCGAGCACGGCCACCGCCGAAGTCCGGCGGCGGCGGATGGTGGTCACGTGCCCAGTCAAGCCAACTCTTGCCGGAACCGTCTTGAATATCCGGCTTTTTCATAGAATGGGCATCGACTTCGGGACCGACCCACACTACCATCCATAGAGTTGAATTCGTACGCACACGAGGGGGCGACGATGTCGACCGGCGAACTCATGGCGGCCCGCACTTACCCGTTCAGCGACCCCGACCGGCTCAACCTGAACCCGCTCTACGAGCAGCTGCGCCACAACGAACCGCTGAGCAGGGTGCGCCTGCCGTACGGCGAGGAGGCCTGGCTCGCCACCCGCTACGACGACGTGCGCCTCGTCCTCGGCGACGCCCGGTTCAGCCGCGCCGCCAGCGTCGGGCGCGACGAGCCGCGCACCCACCCGCACCAGGGCGAGATGGGCATGCTCGCGATGGACCCACCGGAGCACACCCGGCTGCGCAAGCTCATCGCCAAGGCGTTCACCGCCCGCCGCGTCGAGACGCTGCGCCCGCGCACCCAGGAGATCGCCGACGAGCTGATCGACGGCATGCAGGCGCTCGGCTCCCCCGCCGACCTGGTCGAGCACTTCGCCACCCCGCTGCCCGTCACCGTCATCTGCGAGCTGCTCGGCGTGCCCTTCGCCGACCGCGACCGGTTCCAGCTGTGGTCCGAGGCGATCATCTCGACCACCTCGCTCACCCCGCAGCAGATCATGGAATACCTCGGCAACCTGCACGCGTACATCGCCGGCCTGATCGCCCAGCGCCGCGAGCACGAGACCGACGACCTGCTCGGCGCGATGGTCAAGGCCCGCGACGAGGACAACGACCGGCTCACCGAGGCCGAGCTGGTGCAGCTGTCGGCCGGCCTGCTCGCCGCCGGGCACGAGACCACGGTCACCCAGCTGCCCAACTTCGTGTACGTGCTGCTCACCAACCCCGACCGGTTCGCCGAGCTGCGGGCGGACCCGTCGCTGGTCCCCGCCGCGGTCGACGAGCTGATGCGGTACGTGCCGCTGGGCACGGCCGCCGCGTTCGCCCGCTACGCCACCGAGGACGTCATGGTCGGCGACGTGCTGGTGCGCGCCGGTGAGCCCGTGCTCGGCGCGCTGGCCTCCGCCAACCGCGACGACAAGGTCTTCGAGCACCCCGACGAGCTGGACTTCCACCGCGAGAGCAACCCGCACCTCGGCTTCGGGCACGGCCCGCACCACTGCGTCGGCGCCCAGCTGGCCCGGATGGAGCTGCAGGTCGCGCTGCAATCCCTGATCACCCGTTTCCCGAACCTCGAACTGGCCGTTGCCGAAGAGGAACTTCCGTGGAAGAAGGGCATGCTGGTGCGGGGTCTCCAGGAACTGCCGGTGCGCTGGTGAGCGGGCAGTGGAAGGTCGCGGTCGACCGGGACCGCTGCATCGGGTCCGGCCTGTGCGCGGGCACCGCGCCCGACTATTTCGCCCTCGTCGACAAGAAGTCCACGCCCCTGCGTGACCTGGTCGACCCCGACGAGGCGGTCAGCGACGCCGCCGACTGCTGCCCCGTCGAAGCCATCCTCATCACCGACCCCACCACCGGCACCACCATCGCCCCCGCCTGACCCGCCCGTCCTCGGGCACAGCCGCCACCCCGTTTTCGATGGACGCTGGCCTATTACATCGAGTATTTCGAGATCAAACTCGATGTAATAGGCCAGCGTCCATTCAAGGCGGGACGCGGGCGGCGCGACACCGGCCGACTCGGCCCAGGCTGGATGGGGGCGGGGCGGGTGAGATGGGCGACAGTCGCGGGGTGGGTTCGGCGGCTGGTTCGGCCATCGTGCGTGCGCTTGCGTACAGTTTCCGGGCGAGGCAGCAGGCGAGCACGGGAACGGGCGACAGGGATGACGATCAGCGAGCAGGAGCGCACCGGGATCGACGCTGCGCGTCTCGAGGTGTGCCTGAGCGTGCTGGCCCAGGTCGAGAGCCTGCCGACCGAGCACCCCGACGCGGTCGCGGTGCGCCGCGCGGTCGGGCGGCTGTTCAAGACCGTCAAGCAGCAGCGCCGCCGGGACAAGCGCGAGGAGATCCTCGCCGCGGACGAGGCGGTGACCGCGGCGACCGCCACGGGCGCGCCGGGCCGCATCGACGACGAGACCGCGGGCGTCTTCGGGCTGACCTCCCCCACCAAGGGCGACGTCGCCGGGCACCTGCGCCAGGCGCGGGCCTGCTACATCTGCAAGGACCGCTACACCCAGGTGGACGCGTTCTACCACCAGCTGTGCCCGCCGTGCGCGGAGCTGAACCACGCCCGCCGTGACGCCCGCGCCGACCTGACCGGCCGCCGCGCGCTGCTCACCGGCGGCCGCGCCAAGATCGGCATGTACATCGCGCTGCGGCTGCTGCGCGACGGCGCGCACACCACGATCACCACCCGGTTCCCGTCGGACGCGGTGCGCCGCTTCCAGGCGATGCCGGACAGCGGCGAGTGGCTGCACCGGCTGCGCATCGTCGGCATCGACCTGCGCGACCCGGCCCAGGTCGTGGCGCTGGCCGATTCCGTCGCGGCGCAGGGCCCGCTGGACATCCTGATCAACAACGCGGCGCAGACCGTGCGCCGGTCGCCGCAGGCGTACGCGCAACTGCTGGCCGCCGAGTCGGCCCCGCTGCCGGACGGGCCGCTGCCCGAGCTGATCAGCTTCGGCCACTACACCGGGTCGAGCCCGGCCGCGGCGGCCATCCAGGCCATGCCGCACCAGCAGCTGAGCCCGGAGCTGGTCACCTCGCTGGCGCTGACCACCGGCGGGGCGAGCCTGGAGCGGATCGCCGACGGCTCGGCCATCGACGCCGGCGGCCTGGTGCCCGACCTCGACCCCAGCAACAGCTGGGTGCAGGTGGTGCAGGAGGTCGACCCGATCGAGCTGCTCGAAGTGCAGCTGTGCAACGTCACCGCCCCGTTCGTGCTGGTCGCCCGGCTGCGCGCGGCGATGGCCGCGTCCCCGGCGCGCCGCAAGTACGTGGTGAACGTGTCGGCGATGGAGGGGCAGTTCAGCCGCAAGTACAAGGGGCCGGGCCACCCGCACACGAACATGGCCAAGGCCGCGCTGAACATGCTGACCCGCACCAGCGCCGGGGAGATGCTCGACGACGGCATCCTGATGACCGCGGTCGACACCGGCTGGATCACCGACGAGCGCCCGCACCCGACCAAGATCCGCCTCGCGGACGCGGGCTTCCACGCCCCGCTGGACCTGGTCGACGGTGCGGCCCGGGTGTACGACCCGATCGTGCGCGGCGAACTCGGCGAGGACCTGTACGGCTGCTTCCTGAAGGACTACAAGCCCTCGGCCTGGTGACGCAGCAGCTCTGACGCCTCGTGCTCGGTGACCGCCGACGGCGTGCCGAGCACGGTCAGCGCACCCTGGTAGCCCGCCCCCGGCGTGATGGTGAACATGCTGGCCGCGGCGACCACGTCGGGCCGCCCGTCGAAGCGGTGCAGGCGCGGGGCCTGCGCCGGCGCCGACACCTCGATCTTGGTCATGGCCACCCGCAGCCCGTCGCCGGTGGCCTTGAGCACCGACTCCTTGCGCGTCCAGTACGTGTAGAAGCCGTCCCGGTCCAGCGGCGCGGAGGCGGCCAGCTCCGCCTCGGACAGCGCCAGCCGGGCCACCCCGAGGATGTCGCGCTGCGGCTGGGCCTGCTCCACGTCGACGCCGACCGGTCCGGCCAGGCTCAACACGACCGCGATCCGGTCGCCCGAGTGCGACACCGACACGTCCGGCCCGCCGGGCACGGTCGGGCGGCCGTGCGGGACCGCGCAGTCGGTGCAGGCACGCTCGACGCGTACCGCCGCGGGTTTCTCGCCCAGGAACCGCCCGGCCAGCAGGCGCAGCAGCGCCGCGGCCACGGTCTGCCGCGCGCGGTCCTCAGGCCTGCGCAGCGACTCGCGCCGCGCCCGCTCGCTCTCGCTCAGCAGCCGCTGGTGCCAGGGCTGCTCGTCGGCCGGATCGGCCCAGTACACGTGGCATTGACCGGGGCGCGGAATGCTCACAGCTTCGCCTCGAACTTCGCCACGCCCGCGCGGGTGCCGTCGGCCGACAGCCGCGCCTTGGCCGCGGCGTCGCCCCAGAGCGTCCAGCGCAGGAAATCGGTCATCGTCTTGATGGTCTGGTCGAAGCCCTTCGCGCCGGGCCCGAGGAACGCGCCGTGGTCACCGCCCAGCAGCGTCAGGAAGGCGCGCGGCCAGGACGTCGCGCCGTACGCGTTCCGCCCGGTCTGGTAGCTCACCACGGCGTCGGCGTCACCGTGCACGAACAGCACCGGGGTGCGCGTGCCGCGGAACGTCCCCATCGAGCCGCCCGAGATCACGATCGCCGCGTCGACGCGGGTGTCGCGGGTGTTGGCCAGCATGCCCGCCGAGGTGAACCCGCCGGCGGAGTGGCCCGCCACGCCGAGGTGGCCCCCGTCGAGGTGCCCGGCCAGCAGGTCGCCGGCCTTGCCGTCCAGCTTCAGCAGCGCCGTCAGCACCGCGGAGGCGTCGGCGGGCTGGTTCTCCATGTCGGTCGGCTTGAACGGGTTGGCGTCGCGGTTGGTGAACGGGTAGGCCGGGGCGGCCACGACGAAGCCCGCGGCGGCCAGCCGCGTGGTGATCTGCTGGTAGCTCGCGGGCAGCCCGTGCAGGCCGTGGCTGAACAGCACCACCGGGAAGCGCCCGGCGGCGGCCGCGGCGTCCTTGCGCGGCGATCCGCCCGCCTTGCCGGTGGCCGGATACCAGACGGTGGTCGGCAGGGCGCGGTCGCCGCGGGAGAACTTCAGCGTGCGCACCCCCACGGCCAGCGCGCTCTTCGGCGCGGACCGCACCACCGGCGATGCGGACGGGCGCACGCTCGCGCTCGGCGACGGCGCGGCGGACGGCGCGGCAGCGGTCGCGCCCGAGGCCGCGGCGGTGCCGCTGGGCTGGGCGAACACGGGTGTTTCGGGGGCCGGCGAGGAGCACGCGGCGACGCTGGCCACCAGGCACAGGGCGAGCAGGCGGAGGGGGGCACGACGGTCCGGCACGCCGCCGACTCTACCGGCGTGGGCGGTCCGTCGATGGCCGCCCATCCGGATGCCGTCCGGCCCCGAATCCCCGTGGAGACCAGGAGGTGGATCATGAAAGCAGGCAGGCGCGGCGGAGGCGGGATGCCCGTGACGGCCGCATCGATCCGGCTGCCGGGCGGCCGGGCCAGCAACGTGCTCGCCCGGCAGTTCGTCAGCACGCAGCTCGGCGCGTGGAAGCTGCGCGACCCGGCGGGGGACGCGCTCATCCTCGCCTGCGAGCTGGTGAGCAACGCCGTGCTGCACGGTGGCGGGGCGGTCGCGATCAGGCTGGCCCGCACCGGCGACGGGCTGCGCATCGAGGTGACCGACCGCAGCCCGCAGCCACCGTCGCCGCGTCCGGCGGATGTCGACGGCGGACTCGGCCTGGGCCTCGTCGACGACCTGTCGGCCCGGTGGGGCGTGGTGCCCGGCCGCACCGGGAAGGTCGTCTGGCTGGAATGCCGCCTGAGCTGACCGGGCGCGCGAGCGCCCGCTCGCGCGCCCGGCGGCCGGAACACCGCTCAGGACAGCAGCGAGGAGTCCCCCAGCAGGCGGGTCACCGCGATCTCGAGCGCGACCCGGTTCGGGTTGACGCGGGGCTCGCGGTAGCGGGTGGTGTACCGGGCGACGGCGTCGGCGACCCGATCCGGGTCGCCGGTGACCGTCGCCTCGCCCTGCAGGGTCAGCCAGAAGCGGCCCTCGAACTGGCACAGTGCCACGGCCGGGTTGCCGCGCGCGTTGGCGGCCTTGCGGCTGGCCCCGTCGCAGATGACCCGGGCCAGGCCGGTTGCCGGGTCGTAGGTGAAGCCGACCGGGGTGACGTGCGGGCTGCCGTCGGGCCGCAGGGTGGTCAGCGTCGCCAGCCGCCGTTCCGCGAGGAACAGCAGGCCCGCACCGGAGAGGTCCCGCCTGCCGCCGACCATGCGCACTCCCCCTGCCGAAGCTCCGTCCACACCGATCCAACAGCATGGACGGAGCTTCGAGCACGCCTACACGCGGGTGACCCGCACCGCGTCGGCGATGACGTAGCCGGCCGCGCTGGTCCACCGGCTGACGCCGACGGCGTTGTAGTCGCCCGCGGCGAGGTTGAAGGTGCCCAGCGAGCGCCACGCGCCGCCGCCGGTGCGCTGGTCGAGGTTGACGGTCTGGTTGCCGCCGGAGGTCACCACGACGTGCGGCGCGGAGGCGCTGTAGCCGGGGTCGGCGGCGTGCCAGACGTCGACGCGGTAGTTGGCGGTGGCCGGGATGTTCACCTTGAACCAGGCCGCGTCGCTGGCCAGCACCGGGTTGGCGAAGCGGTAGTCGGCGCCGTAGCGCTGGCCGGAGAACGTCGAGGTGCCCCAGTTGGCGCTGGCCGTGAACCGGCCCGCGGTGGTGTTGTCCACGATGGTGCTGAAACTCGGCGGCGGCGCGGACAGCCCCAGGTGCGCCGCGATGCCGTTGGCGTGGCCCTGCGCGGTGGCGGTGAGGAACGCCGCGCTCTTGAGCAGGTTGGCGTCGGCGACGGTGTCGATGAACAGGTTCTCGGTCAGCACCGCGGGCATGTTCGACTCGCGCAGCACGTGGAAGTTCGCGGTCTTCAGACCGCGGTCGGTGACCGAGCCGGCGGTGCGCATGCCCGAGAGCACCCGCGAGTGCAGTGCGTTGTGCAGGTTGACGGTGGCCGTGTCGGAGGTCAGGTAGCGGTAGCTCTCGAAACCGGTGCCGCCGCCGGAGTTGATGTGGACGCTGACGAAGATCGTGGCGCCCCAGGCGTTGGCGTCGTCGGTGCGCTGGGCGAGGCTGACGGTCGTGTCGGTGGTGCGCGACATCCGCACGTCGACGGCGTAGTTGGCCTGCAGGATGTTGCGGATCTGCAGGGCGATGTTCAGGGTGAGCGCCTTCTCCTGGAGCCCGTTGGCGACCGCGCCGGGGTCGGTGCCGCCGTGTCCGGGATCGAGGTAGACCTTCGGGTTGGCGGCGAAGGCGGGGCGCGCCGCGAACGGGGCCGCCGCGATGCCGGCGGCTGCGGCCAGCAGGGTGCGGCGGCGCACGGAGGGGTTACCGAGCATGAGCACCTCTCAGGGTGGTGGGGGTCGGCTCGGCGCGACTATAACGACCTTCGATAGATCAAAGAAAGATGTCTACGAAACTCGTTGAATCTCTGTAGTTTTCCTACCTAAGCGTCACTGCCGGTGACGACACGGCTGGGGAGCAGCACAGGGTGTCGTCACCGGCAGCGGGTCGGCGAGCCCGGCGCCACCGGTGACGACACAGCTGGGGAGCAGCGCAACGTGTCGTCACCGGCGGCTGGTCTGCGGGCCGGACGCGGGACGGGTCAGTCGACGGTCTTGAGGACGCGCTCGATCGAGTCCATCCGGTTCTTGATCTCGGCGAGCTGCGTGCCGAGCTGTTCCTGCTGCTGCTTGGCGATCACGTTGCGCCGGTTCATGGTGATGTAGACGATCGCCACGACGGCCTGGCTGACCACGAAGACGAGGCCGATGATCATGTAGTCCACGGGAGGCTCCTTGGGTGTTCCGGCCGCCTGCGGGCCGGAGGGCGGGTGGGTCAGTCGGTCGGGCTGAGGGTGCGGACGGCGCCGGCGATCGTTTCGGGGGACAGCAACACGCTGAAGTCCTCAAGCTCGTAGAACTTCATCGCCTTGCCGTCCTCCGACACCTCGATCGCCGATCGGACGAGCCTGGCTGCCTCCAGCTTCTGCAGGTGGACCTGCAGCAGCGGGCGGCTGATCTCCAACTGCCGGGCCAGCCGGCTCACGTAGTCGCGACCGCCGGCCAGCGCGGCCACCACTCGCATCCGGTGCGGGCTCGCCAGGGTGGCGAGCAGTCTGGCGAGCTCGTCACCCGTCAGTTCCGCGGATCTCACGTTTGCCCCTTGCACATGCCAATAGATGTTGGCAGGTGCAAGGCGCCGTGTCAAGCATCCACGGAAGAAGATCTCTCACCGTCGGGTGCGGCACCGTCCAGATGCGCCAGCGCCGCACTGACCAGGGCCCTTATCCCGGTCGGCAGGGCCAGGTCCACATCGGGGGCGTACCGCGGCGAGTGGTTGGCGGGCAGCGACTGCAGCTTCTCCGTCGCCGTGGCGCCCGGGGCCACCGCCCACTGCCGGGGGCCGACCGTGCCGAGCATCCAGTAGACGCCGGCCGCGCCGGACTCGGTGAAGTGCGGGAAGTCCTCGGTCGCCAGCGACGGCGGGAACCACGCCACCCGCTGCCCGCCCAGGCACTGCTCGTGCGCGGCCCGGGTGCGGGCCATCGCCGCCGGATCGTTGATGTTCACCGGCGAGCTCGACACCAGCGTGATCTCCGGATCGGACGGGCAGGCCGACGCCGCGCACTCGGCCGTCACCACCCGGCGCACCGCCTCGCTCACCCGGGCCAGCGCGTCGGGCGACACCGACCGCACGGTCAGACCCAGCGTCGCCCGGTCCGGCACCACGTTGGCCTGGGTGCCCGCGTGCAGCGTGCCCACCGTCAGCACGACCTGCTCCGCCGGGCCCACCTCACGCGACACGACCGTCTGCAGCCGCAGCACGATGGCCGCGGCGGTCACCACCGGGTCGACGGCCCGGTGCGGGCTGCCCGCGTGGCCGCCGCGCCCGTGCACCACCACCTCGAAGGTGGCACTGCCGGCGGTCATCGGGCCGCCGCCGTGCGCCACCATGCCCGCCGGCAGCGGCGCCGCGTGCTGCGCCAGCACGACGTCCGGCCGCCCGAAACGCTCGTAGAGCCCGTCGTCGAGCATGGCCCGGGCCCCGGTGAGGGTCTCCTCGGCGGGCTGCCCCACGGCCAGCACGGTGCCCGCCCAGTGCGCCCGCCCGGACCCGAGCAGCACGGCCGCCCCGGCGAGCGCCGCCACGTGCAGGTCGTGCCCGCAGGCGTGCATCACGGGCGCACCCTCGCCGGCGGCCCGGCTCGCGTACGGCAGGCCGGTCTGCTCGGCCACCGGCAGCGCGTCCAGTTCGGCCCGCAGCAGCACGGTCGGGCCGGGTCCGTTGCGCAGCACGCCGACCACCCCGGTGCCGCCCACCCCCTCGGTCACCGCGAACCCGGCGTCGCGCAGCCGCGCGGCCAGCGCGGCCGCGGTGCGGTGCTCGGCCCCCGACAGCTCGGGATGGGCGTGCAGGTCCCGGTAGAGCTCGCCGGCGGCCGCGGCCGCCTCCTCCACCCCGGACAGCACCGATTCCCCAGTGGACATCGTTCATCGCTCCTTTCGCTTTGCTGTCACCATTCGAAAGCGACGTGACAGCGGGACACCGGCCGATCGGTGAGTGCGGCCGGGTGAAATGGAGAAGCAAGAGAAAAGCGGGCCGGAACGGCCGGCCGGCACAACAAAGGGAGCAGATCATGCAGCACAAGAACGAGCTCGCGAACCTCGCCAACGAGATCCTCGCGCTCGAGTCGGAGACCTTCGCGATCTCGGACTACGCCGACGCCGCCGAGGCCATCCTGGCTTCCTGCTCGTCGTCCGCGACCACGTCGACCACCTCCAGCACCACCTCCACCACGAGCTGCAGCGCCTGACGAACCCGGCTTCGGCCGGCCCGGCGACCCCATGAGGCGGTCGCCCCCCACCCGGGGGGCGACCGCCTCAAACCGTTTCCGGGGCCCGGACACATCGGTGTCAGTGGACCCGTCGGCCACTATCCGACCGCCCTGTCCAATGGATGTCCGATTGCTGTCCGAACACTGTCGCGAGTGGTTAGCGAGGTGACAGCGGAACACCTGTCGATCGGAGAGCGGGGCCTTATTGAATAGACATGTAAGCGCGACCGGCCGGAAAAGCCGGCCGGTGCGGACACCAGGGAGCAGATCATGCAGAACAAGAACGAGCTCGCGAACCTCGCCAACGAGATCCTCGCGCTCGAGTCGGAGACCTTCGCGATCTCGGACTACGCCGACGCCGCCGAGGCCATCCTCGCGTCGTGCTCGTCGTCCGCGACCACGTCGACCACGTCCAGCACCACCTCCACCACGAGCTGCAGCGCCTGATCCCCGCGGCCCGCACGGGCCCCGCACCACCTGTGCGGCGGTCGCCCCGCTCCCCCGGGGCGATCGCCGCAGATCCGACTCCCGCCGGGCCGGCACGGCAGCCGGCGCAGCGGTCCGCGGCGCCGTCGTCGCTCGTCCCTGTCGAGCGAGCACGGTGCCCCTTTGTGCTGTCACCACGCTGTCACCCGCGGACAGCGCCCTGACAGGGTCATGCATGTCGATCGGTGAGCGGCCTCCGATGGAATGAAGAGGCAACAGAGACCGGGGCCGGACAGGCCGGCCGGGGTCACCGAGACAAGGGGAGTTGTCATGCAGGAGACCGCCACGATGGTGAAGCTGACCGACGAGATCCTGGCGCTGGAGACCGAGACGTTCGCGATCTCGGACTACGCCGACGCCGCCGAGTCGATCCTCGCCTCGTGCTCGTGCTCGTCGACCACCTCGACCACGAGCGCCACCACCTCCACCACGAGCTGCAGCGCCTGAGCCACCCCGCAAGGCCCATTGAGGCAGTCCGCCCCCACCGGGAGCGGCTGCCTCAAAAGCGTTTCCGGGCCCGGTCACCGGTGGACACGCCGACGGCCCCGGAGCGAGCCGGGGCCGGTGAAACGAGAGGCCCCGCCCGGCGCAGCGCCGGACGGGGCCGTGGACACGGTCACGGGAACGGATGCGGCACCACCCGGAGCTCCCCGTCGGCCAGGTCGGTGTCGCGCAGGCCGGCCCGGCGGAACGCGGTGCGCAGCCGCGGCATCCGCAGGGCCCGCTGGCGGGCCCAACCGAAGTCGATCGGCAGCAGCCCCGGCACGATGGTGCACACCGAACGCAGCCCCATCCGGGACTGCTCCGGCGTGGTCTGGTCCACCACGATCACGTCCGAGCCCGCGTCGACCAGCTCCTGCTGGCACAGCCGCAGGTCGTCGAGCAGGTGCCGGGACGCGCCGCGCCGGGCGTTCCAGGTCGCGTACAGGTCGGACATGGGGCGCTGCTCCGTGACCCGCAGGTAGGAGTCCGCGTGGTGGCGCATCTCCGGCAGGCCGAACAGCCCGGCATGGTCGGTGAGCTGGCGGACCAGCCGGTAGTCGTGCATCATCGCCCGCAGCTCGGGCTCGCGCCGGCGCACCGAGCGCGGCTGCTGCGGGATGTAGGTCAGCGCCTCCGACAGCGCGCCCTCCAGCGCCGCCTGCGGGTCGAAGCCCGCCGCGGCGGCGAAGGACAGCGTGCCCGGACCACCGTCGCGGCGCACCGCGAGGCTGGTGACCACGGGCACCGCGAGGTCGATGCGGTTGTCGAAGGCGAGGATGTCGTATCCCTGCAGCGCCGCCCGGTCCACCATGGCCCGGACCACGTCGTTGTCGCACGAGTCCAGGTCGATCCGGGGCAGGTCGGCGTTGCCGTACCAGCCGAGCAGGAACGAGTCCCGCTCGATGAGTTCCAGCAGCCCGAACAGCACGGCCTCTTCGAGGCAGCTGCCGGTCGCGGAGCCGTTGGAGGAGGAGAAGACGAAGTTGTCGCCGGGCGCCCCGGAGCTGAAGTGGCAGAACCGGCGCGGCACCAGGATCGGCCGCTCATCGCGCAGCGAGTAGCCCCAGATCCAGGGGATCGCGGCATCCGGTGAGTACGGCGCGGCCAGCGGGTCGGTCCGGTAGACGTCCGGGTCGTAGAGCCCGCAGTCCTCCGGGTTGAGCGCGTGGTCGGCGACGTTGGCGTAGGAGTCGACGACGAGCCGCTCCGCCCGGCGGCGGTGCGAGCCGGCGTACCGTTCCAGCCCCTCCAGGAAGGCCAGGCTGCGGCTGGTGGCGAACGAGTTGGCCTGCCCGCTCCAGCTCACGTCGAGCAGCCCGGCGTACCCGCGGATGAACACGCTGCCGGTCACCGGGGCGGTGGTCGGCGACGTGACGTTGATGAAGGTGCCCGCCCCCAGCGCCCCGCACACGGGGTTGGCCAGCGCCTGCACCGGCAGCGGGTAGCTGTCGGCCGAGCGCAGCCGGTAGCTGTCGGGGGTGCGCTTGCCGTGCGGGGTCAGCGTGAGCGGCCCGGCGACCGGGCTGTCCGTCCCGGACACCGCGCAGCCGGGGCAGAGCGGGTCGGCCAGGATCGGGACCGTGCGCACCTGCAGCGTGCGCAGGTCGAGCGCGCACACCCGGGGCAGCGCCGCGTCGGCGTCGCCGTCCCCGGTGGTGTGCGCCAGGGTCAGCGGCGTCTCCGCCCGGCCGAGCACGGTCGCCTCGTAGAGGCTCCAGGTCGCGTCGACGACGTACGCCGACAGCAGCGGCCAGCTGCCGGCCGGGGTCATCTCGGTGCCGATCTCGAGCGCGTCGCGCTCGGTGCGGAACCGCAGCCGCTGCCAGCGCACCCCCAGGCAGTGCCCGCAGGCGGGGACCGCGGGCGCGGCGCCCGGGGCGGACCAGGGTCCGACGAGCACCGCGCCCGAGGTCAGCGTGACGTTCGCGGCGGCCCGCCGCGGGTCGGCCGCGCCGAGCACGTCGGCGTCGCCCAGTGCCACCACACGCGGGGGCACGGCGCCGGGCACCCACGGGTAACCGGCGCGGTCATGGCGTTCGGTCAGCGCCGCCTGGAGGGCGAGCGCCGCCGGGGCGAGCGGCGCGCTGACGCGCGCCGCCGCTCCGGCTCCCGTGGGGGCGACGGGGGTCATGACTTGTTGCTCCAGCGGAACGTCTTGAGCGCGATCGCGCCGAAGCCCACCGTGTAGACCACCAGCGCGCCGAGTGCCACCAGGTAATCCGTCAGGTCGCCGCGCCCGTTGAGGGCGTACGACATGCCGTCGTTGACGTAGCGCAGCGGCAGCGCCCGCGACACCGCCTCGATCCAGCCCGGCATCATGTCGAGCGGGAAGAACGAGCCGGCGATGAAGGCCATCGGCACGATGATGCAGTTGGCGATGGCGGCGACGGCCTCCGGCGTTTTCGAGAAGTTGCCGACGATCACGCCGAGGGCGAGGAACGCCGACACCGCCACCACCAGCACCGGCAGCGACAGCAGCCAGTTGGCGTGCAGCTCCAGCCCGAAGAACGGCAGCAGCGCGACGCCGATGAACAGCACCGACTGCAGCACCGAGACCAGCAGCGAGACCACGGCGCGCGAGTTGAGCACCGACCAGATGCTGGCGGGGCTGAGCCGGATCAGCCGCAGCAGGTCGTCGTTGCGCCAGCTCATGAGGCTGAACGCGACGCCGAACAGCGCGGCGTTGGCGACGCCCCAGGACAGCACGCCGGGAGCGATGTAGTCGATGTAGTGGTAGCCGGTGTCGTCGACCTCGCGGCCCTGGAAGATCAGGCCGAACGTGATGAGGAACAGCAGCGGGAAGGCGAAGGTGAAGAAGACGGTGGCGGTGTCTCGGACCGAGGCCTTGAAGCTCGCCCTGGTCAGTGCTGCGTAGGCGCTCACTGCTGCTCCGATCCGGTCAGTTCGAGGTAGACGTCTTCCAGGGTGGCGGTGCGGGTCTGCACGCCGTCGAGGCCGGCGACCTCGGCGACGGCCGACAGCACCTTGGCGGCGTTGCGGCTGGAGATGACGACGGAGCCGCCCTCCACGGTCACGGAGTCCACGCCGTGGATGGCGCGGGCCTGCTCGACGGTGATCCGGTCGACCGCCACCAGCAGGCGGGTCGGCAGGCCGGAGTCGTTCACCAGCTGGTGCGGGCTGCCCAGCGAGACGACCTTGCCGGCGACCACGATCGCGACGCGGTCGCAGAGGGCCTCGGCCTCGTCCAGGTGGTGCGTGGTGTAGACGATGGTCTTGCCGGCCGCCTTCAGCTCGCGCAGCAGCTTCCACAGGTCGCGGCGGGCCTGCGGGTCGAGCGCCGCGGTGGGCTCGTCCAGGAAGATGACCTCCGGGTCGTGCACCAGCGCGGAGGCGATCGCCAGCCGCTGCCGCTGCCCGCCGGACACGTCGGTGACCCGCACGTTCGCCGAGCCGTCCAGGCCGACCACGGTCAGCGCGCGCTGCGCCGCCGCGGCGTCCTTGCCGTACAGGGCGGCCACCGTCTCCAGGTGCTCCCGCGCGGTGAGCCGGGTGAAGAACGCGGACTTCTGCGTCTGCACCCCCATCCGGGGCAGCAGTGCCAGGTTGCGCGGATGCGGCGACAACCCGAAGATCGACACACGGCCGGCGTCCGGATCGCGCAGACCCTCCACGATCTCGATCAGGGTGGTCTTGCCCGCGCCGTTGGGGCCGAGGATGCCGAAGAACTCGCCCTGCCCGATGGACAGGGACACGCCCTGCACCGCGTGCACGTCGCCGTAGCTCTTGGACACCCCGTCTATCACGATCGCAGGCGAGCCGCCCGCGTCGACCGCGTCTACGACGCTCAATTCCTCAACCTCACTCATCGGTCCTTTGCCTCTCCTCTGACACTTGCGGTCGTTTGTGGAGCCTGGATGCGTGATGGACGCGCCAGCCAGCCGGCGAGCGTCAGTACGACGATCAGTCCGGGGATGACGGCGGCCGATGTACCGAAATGATCTGCCAACGGGGCGTAGCAGATCAACGTCAATCCCGTACCGACCAGTAGGATGACGGCGGCGGACCAGAGCCCGTACGAGACATAGGTGACCTTCGCACGATACGGGTAGCCTGCGACACCCGGTCCGCGCCCGAACGGCCGCCACAGCGACAGCTGCAGGAAGCGGCGGCTCTCCCCGGACAGGTTCGTCACCCGCAGCGCGTAGCTGAGCATGCGGTAGCCGTCCAGCGGCGCGAGCGGGATCAGGTTCACCAGTGCCTGCACCGCGCCGACGAGCAGGAAGCCCGCCAGCGGCGCCCGCACGGCGGACTGCGCCGGCAGCAGCAGCCAGGCCGCCGCGAACGGCAGCAGGTATGCCGCGTTGACCAGGGCCCCCGATGCCGCGATGGCGGCCTGCCTCCGTCGTGATTGGAGGTACAGGAGGTTGTCCACAGTGCACGATAGCGTCAGCATGCTGATGCCGCTGACCGTGCAGCCGAAGTGTCGCGCCGACACGCCGTGCGCCAGTTCGTGCAGCGCGGCGCTCACCCAGACCAGCAGGAACACCGCGACGATCGCCCACGGCTGCCCGCCGAGGCCGCGGAACCCGTCGACCAGCTCGGGCAGGTGCACGCCGAGCACGGCGAGCATGGCCGCGCAGGCCAGCACCACGCCCAGCACGACCGGGCCGCGGATGGCGAACCGCACCCAGCCGTGGACCCGGTCCACCACCGCCGCGGCGTCGCGGACCAGTCGGAACCGGTGGACCCGGCGGACCGGCTCCGGTGCCGCCGCCTCCGCCGGGCTGCCGGCCAGCAACTGCCGCCCGTGCAGCAGCCACAGCAGCTGCTCCCAGTGGCCGTCGCCGAGCCTGCGGCCGAAGGCCGCCGCGTACTCCGTGCCGATCTGCGCCAGCGAGCGCGCCCCGTCGAGCCTGCTGATGAGGAAGTGCTCGCGCTGGGCGATCTCGAACGCACGCCCGTTGCGCGGGTCCTTCACCAGGTAGACGGTGCCCGGCCCGCGCTGCAGCGGCGCGCTCAGCAGCAGGTCGCCGCGCAGCCGCGGGCGGGCGTCGGTGAGGGTGCGGGTGCTCACGGCGCCGCCTCCAGCCGTTCCCGCAGCGACCGGCCCAGCAGGTAGGACAGGTACGCCTCGTCGCGGATGGTGACGTGGAAGCGGTTGTTGGTCATGTGCAGGTACGGCGACAGCACCAGCGGCAGCGCCCGCTCCGGGTCGGTGACGGCCCGGTCGCCGGAGCCGTCCCACGAGCGCAGCACCAGCTCGCCGCGTATGGACAGCTCGCGGGCCCGGTCGGCCAGCTCGAAGCAGTGCACCGCCCAGGCGCGCAGGAACTCCGGCAGGCGGTCCAGCTCACGCCGCTCCAGCACGTCCAGCACCTCGACGAAGCGGGCCGACAGGTCGCCGGCCATGCCGTCGTACATGCGGGCGTACTCGTTGGTGCCGATGAAGTTCGTGCCGGCGAACGCGCTGTGCCAGAACGTGTGGTAGCTGTCCAGGAAGTCGACCAGCTTGCGCCGGTCGGGCAGGAAGCAGGCCGCCATCACCAGCATCAGCTGCGCGGCGACGCCGAACAGCACGGGCCGCAGGTGCAGGTTCATGGTGCGGATCGCGTGCAGCACCGTGTCGCTGGAGTGCTGGAAGTGCCACTCCGCCAGGGCGATGCCGGCCGGGCCGCCGTACTTGCCGTACTCGGGCTCGTAGTCGCGGTAGGCGAAGGAGTTGTTCGGCTGCATGCGCATCTGGCCGTCGTCGCCGATCAGGTGCGCCGGGCGGCCGTCGGGGAACTCCAGCTCGAAGAGCTTGTTGTAGAGCTCGCCGAGGAAACCGGTGCCCATCTCGTACAGCGCGGGCCGCCGCCGCAGGAAGGCGTTGATCTCCGCCTCCGCCCGGGCCGTGACCTGCTCGGTGTGCTCCGGCCGGGCCGGCTTGAGCCGCAGCCGGATGTGGGTGCCCTCCAGCCAGTAGTTGATGAAGAAGTACCCGGCCAGCAGGCCGTCCTCGGTCAGCTCCTTGACCAGCGGGCCCACGCAGTGGGTCAGCAGCGGTTGCGGGTTGGCGGCGTAGAAGACGTGGATGGCGAGCCACTCGCCGGTGACGGCGCCCGCGGGCGCCGGAATGGTCTGGGTCATGACGATGCACCCCTGGGGTCCGTGTGCGCGGCAAGCGGCGCCGGCGACGCCGCGTGGTGCAGGGTCTCGATCGCGAACTCGGCGACGTGGTCGCCCCGCTCGGAGCCGACGTGCAGCTCGTCCTCGGCCGGCAGCATCTCCCGCAGCACCACCCGGGCCTCGGGGCTCTTCACGAGCGCCTCGAACGCGGTCAGCGACAGGAAGCTGTCGAAGTCGAGGTACTGCGGCTTGGCCCCGCCGACGGCGCGGCCGCCGTTGCCGTACAGGGTGGCGAACACCCGGCGCGGCACCCCGTGCTCGGCCCGCCAGCGGTTCCAGTCGAGGAACCAGTCGGCGTCCGTGCCCGCGGCGTTGCGCAGCGGCAGGTCGGCGACCAGCACCGACCAGCTGCGTCGGCTCACCACGAGGCGGCCGTGGCGCACCCGCGGCCGGCGGGACACGCCCCGGTCCGGCACGGCCGGCGCGACGCCGCCCCACACGTCGAGCCGGGCCATCGAGGCCGGCGACAGCAGCAGCAGGGTGCGGGAGATCTCCGGCAGCGCCATCGGCATCAGATAGCCGAGGTACACCGGGATCACCTCGCGGTCCAGCCGCCGCGAGCGCAGCACCACCCGGTCGGCGTCGGCGTCGTGCACCAGGTAGAGGTCGTCCAGCGGCAGCTGGTCGGCCTCCGGCACGGTGCTCGACTCCCCCGGGCAGACGATCACGTAGTCGGTGAGCTGCCCGTGCAGGTTGAGGTTGGTGGACGCGCTGCCACCGGTGACCTCGGCGAACACCGCGCCCGCCGGCTGGATGGCGGCCGCGTGGCGGCGCAGCCCGGCCGACAGCGGACCCGCCGTGCCGTCCTGGGCGGAGCCGTCGAAGCAGTGCGTGAACCGGCTGAACGGGAACGACAGCCCGCCGAAGGACTGGTTGAGCACCAGCAGCGGGTCGTCGGGCCGGTCCACCAGCTGCATGAAGTGGCCCTGCGGCACGAAGCCGCCGGCGACCGGGGCCAGCTCCTCGCCGACGTGGGCGATGAAGTCGTCGTCGATGACGATCTCGTCGCGCCCGGCCGCGTCCTCCCACAGCTTGCGCATCCGGCCGGCGAACTGCCGCCGGGCTGCGTCCAGCGCGGTGATGCCGGGCAGCGCCAGCCAGTTCTCCTCCGGCACGTACTCGTGGTCGTCGCCGAACGGCCGCCGGTCGGCGGTGTATGACACGTACTGGTCGTAGAGGTCCTCGTGGAAGTCCTCGACCAGGCCGAGCATGTCGTCGCAGCGCCCGCCGCGGCCGAAGCGGGCCAGGAAGAAGCCCTTGAAGGTGATCCGGTGCGCCAGCGTCATGTCGAACGCGGGCAGGATGCGCTCGATGCCCGCGATCGCCGGCCCGAACAGCTCCCGCCAGGCCGCGCCCGCGGCCCGGACCTCGCCGGTCCGCACGTCCTCGTAGACCAGCGCCTGTGGCAGGCTCGCCGCCTCGTCGCCGAGCCGTTGCTGGATCGCCTGCAGGCTCTCCCGCAGCTGCGCCAGCAGCCGCCGCCGCTGCCCGACGTCACCCGCCGGGTACGCGTCGAGGCAGGCCAGCGGCGTGTCCAGCCACCCCGCCACCTCGAACGCCCAGGACGTGTCGACCGCGCGCAGCGACGCCTGGAAGGCGCGCACCGGGTCGGCGGTGTGCACATCGGTCTCCAGGCCCTGCACCTGGAGCATGCCCAGCCGCAGCAGCGTGGACAGGTACTGCTCGCACTCGTGCGGCTGGGTGCCCGGCTGGCGGGCCAGCCAGTCCACGATGTCGCGGCAGCGCAGCCGCGCACCGTCGGCGAACAGCTCGATGATCCGGTCCAGGATCCCGCTGCGGCGCAGGAAGAACAGCCCGTCCTTGACCGAGTCGAAGCTGACCGAGGCGCTGTCGTCGCCGACGGTCACCCACCGGCGTACGTAGCGGACCCGGTCCTCCTCGCGCCGCCAGCCCGGGCTGAGCGTCACCGGCAGGTCGCCGCGCCGCGCCGGGTCGGCCAGGATCAGCTCGGCGAGCCGGCCCAGCACGACCACGTTCAGCCGGACGTGGCTGGACCAGCGCGGGTCGGCGGTGATGTGGTGGCCCTCGCCGCCGCCGTCGAAACCGCCCAGCCCGATACCCGTGAAGGTGCTGAAGGGGCTGGTCTTGCAGGCGGTGCGGTACAGGTAGGACAGCACCGAGCGCTCCAGCTTGCGCAGCTTCTTGTCCACCTTGCCGCCGGGGGCCTCCCGGTGCAGGGCGTCGAGCTGCCCCTCCAGCACCGGGGAGGCCAGCAGCAGGCCCAGCCGCAGCCGGTCCTCGGTGATCAGCTCGCGCAGCGCCGCGCGGTTGCGGTCCAGGTCCGCGGCGAGCAGCGCCGCGCCCTGGGCCCGTTTCGCGTCGACGCGCCGCCGGTCGTCGATCCAGTCCGACAGCTGTGCGGCCGTGAACACGTCCTGTGCCAGCACCAGCCGCACGGCCTCGGCCGGGTCGGCGGGCAGCGCGTTCTTGAAGACCTGCCGGCGCAGCGCCAGCAGCCTGCGGCGCGCCTGGTCGTCGGAGTTGGCCCCGATCAGCTCGTGCAGCAGGTCGCTCAGGTGCGCGGCACGGCCGCGCAGCTGCTCCTCCAGCGCGATGACCTCGTCGGCCCACGCGCTCGCGCCGGCGCAACGCAGCCCGTGCACCGCCTGCACCGGCAGGCCGGCGCTGCGGAGCATGAACTGCGGCCCCAGGCTCCAGGCCGGGGCCCTCGCCCCGGCCGTCCCGATGTCCTCGCCCCGCGGAGCGCGGGTCGGGGGTGATGTGTTCACGGCGGTCCCTCCATTCCCTTCGCTCAGACCAGCTCGTAGCGGAAGTCGGCGGGGTGGCGACGCTCGTGCCCGACCAGCATGATCAGCAGGGGCATCTCGCCCGTCTGCTCGATGCCGAGCTGCTCGATGTACGAGATGTTGTCGAACCCCAGCGCGACGCCGCAGCCCAGATCGAGGGCCGCGGAGGCGGTGTAGAAGATCTGCGCCACGGCGCCGATGGTCGCGTTGACCACGTTGTAGCCGCGGTCGCCGACGGCGTCGAGCACGGCCGCGGTGCGGATGGTGGGCACCACCACCGCGCCCGCCTGCTCCAGGTTGTAGTTGGACAGGAAGTAGTTGCGCTGCAGGAAGTCGCCCGGCGGCACCGGGTCGACCAGCCGCAGCGCGTGCGCCCTCGGGTCGTACTCGTAGCTGCCCGCGGGCACGTCCTGGACGTGGTTGACGTAGGCGTAGAGCTTGGTCAGGTTCACCTCGGCCGGGCCCGCGTCGCCGTTGAGGTTCGCCGTCGCGGTCGCCGCGAGCAGCGTGCCCAGCTCCCCCGCGGTCATCACCCGCTCGGCCTCGAACCGGCCGAAGCTGCTGCGCCGGCTGCGCAGCGTGGCCCGGATCCCCGCGTCCAGCGGCTGCGGGGCGGGCAGGGTGATCCGCTCGCCGTCCGCCGGGACGGGCAGGGCCGCCGCGGCGGCCAGCGCCCCGGGGTCCGGCCGCTCGGCGGCGTGCGCGCTGGTGGCCCGGTGGATCTTCGTCAGGGTCGGGAAGTGCAGCACGGTCCGCGACCGCTCCCGGTCGCGCAGCCGCACCGTGGGGGCCGGGTCGTCGCCCAGCTCGCCCTCGGGGTTCCCGGCCGGCCGGGACACCGCGGCGCCGGCCCAGGCCAGCGGCACGACCGCGAAGACGCCCTCGGCGTCGCCGCCCGCGCCGACCAGGTCGCCCAGCGCGGCGGCGTCGAACCACAGCGCGGGCTCGATGCGCAGGCCCTGTGCCTGCGCCCACATCCGCCAGGTCTGCAGCACCGTGCCGACGTCCATGCTGACGGCGTGGTAGGAGAAGCTGTTGTACTTGAAGGCGTTCTGCCAGTACTTCACGCCGATCACGAGGAACTGGTCGGTCCCCTCCGGCAGCGGCAGGTCGCCCAGCGCGCGGCGGACCCGCTCGGTCACGTCGCCGGTGAGCAGCCGCTGGAAGGCGTGCTGCGGGTTGGCGTAGTAGTAGATCCCGGGGGTCATCGGGCCGCTCGACCCCGACACCCAGTAGACGGAGCACGGGTAGAGCCCGCCGCCCGAGGCGGTGCCCCGGTGCCAGTTGGCGTACGCGTACTGCGGCAGCGCCGCCATGTCGGTGTTGGCCTGCACGCCGAGGCGGCGGCCGAGCAGCCCGTACGAGTCGCGCAGCATCCCGCCGAGCAGCGGCAGGGTGAACCCGGCCGCCGGCTCGCCGGGCGCGTCGAGCCCGGCCTGCACCGTGGCGTCCGCGGGTGGCGGCGCGTCGGGCAGCGGGAGGTTCTCCGCGTCGGGGTAGAACTTGCTCTTGCGCGGCGCATCCGGCCAGTTCGGCTCGAAGTTGAACGGTGGCATCGCGACCCGCCCCCGGTGCATGATCGCCGTGGCGTAGTCATGGGCGTATCCCACGGTGGTTCCTCTCTCGTCGTCGTCGGCTCAGGGGAAGGGGTGTGGCGCCGGGTTCAGGTCCTGCGGACGCAGGTCGATGTCGCGCAGTCCCGCCGCCCGCAGCGCGGTGCGCACCCGGGGCATCAGCGGGGCCCGCTGGCGCATCCAGCCGAAGTCGATCGGCAGCAGTCCGGGCACCAGCACGCTGACCGTGTGCAGGCCGAGGTCGCGCTGCTCGGGCATGGTCTGGTCGACCACGATCACGTCGAAGCCCTTGTCCGTCACCGCCTGGACGCAGCGCTCCAGGTCCTCGCGCAGGTCGGTGGCGAGCGGCGGGGCCGGGCGGCTGCCGCCGTAGATCTCGGCGACCGGGCGGGCGGGCGTGTGCGGCTGCCCCTCCGGTCCGATGAGGAACTCGGCGTAGCGCCGCATCTGCGGCACGCCGTACATCAGGGGGTGGTCGTGCAGGCCGCGGACCAGGTCGAAGTCCTCGGTCAGCGTGCGCAGCCGGGCCTCGTCGGCCAGCGTGCGCCCGCGCACCTTCACCGAGTCGGTGGCGATCTCGCACAGCGCGGCGCTCATCGCCGCCTCCGGGTCGAGGCTCGCGCCACCGCCGAAGCACAGCGTGCCCAGGCCCCCGTCGCGGCGTACGGCCACGCCGGTGACCACCGGGATGTCGAAGGTGATGCGGGTGTCGAAGAAGCGGGCCTGGTAGCCGTACATCGCCATCCGGTCCACCATGTGCCGGGTCGCCGGCCGGGCGCTGGACTGGGGGTCGATCTCCGGCAGCGCGCTGCGCCCGTGCCACATCAGCAGGAACGCATCGCGCTCGACGAGCTCCATGAGCCCGAAGTAGATGGCCTCCTCCAGCGACCCGCCGGAGGCGCAGCCGTTGGAGGTCTCCTGCACGAACCGGTTCTCCATGCCGGTGGCGTGGTAGTACACCAGCACCTCGGGCACGAGCACGGGCCGCTGGTCGCGCAACGACCAGCCGTACACCCAGGGGATCTCCCGCTCCGGGGTGAACCGGGTGACGTAGGGGTTCTTGTCGTAGAACTCGTCGGAGTGCACCCCGCACACCCGCGGGTCGAGCGCGGCGTCGCCCAGGTCGCGCAGCGACGCGACGACCTTCGCCGGCTTGGCGCGGGCGCGCAGCCCGGCGGCCCGTTCCATGCCCTCCAGCACCCCGATGCGCGCGCTGCGGGCGTACGTGTCGGCGTGGCCGCCGTACAGCGTCTCCCGCAGGTACACCCCGGAGCGCAGGGTGAACGCGCCGATGGTCGGCGAGGTTGACACCGAGGACATGTCGTAGAGCAGGTTGGTGCTCAGCGCGCCGCACACCGGGTTGGCGAAGGCCTCCAGCTCGAAGCCGTAGTCCTCGACCTTGCGCACCCGGAACGAGCCCGGGTCCAGCTTCGGCGCGGGACGCAGCGTGATCTGCGCGCCCTCGGCGGTGTCGTCGAGCTGCCGGGCGCAGTCGGGGCACTCGGCGTCGGGCACCAGCGGCCAGCGCCGCACCCGCAGCGTCTCCAGGTCGACCTGGTAGACGCACGCCGTCGTGTCGTCGCGCGCCGGCTGCTCCGCGCGGACCAGCTCGGTGATCAGGGCGGCGACCGTGTCGGCGGCGAACGCCGTCGCGTACGGGTTGTCCCCGACCGCCTCGGTGTCCGAGCCGAGCTCCAGCGCGTCCCGCAGGTCCGTCGAGCGGATCGACTGCCACCGCCGGGCCAGGCATCGCCCGCAGGCGCCGGTCGTGCCGATCGGCCCGACGATGGCGGTGCGGCCGTACACGTGCACGGGCACGCCGCCCGCGGACAGCCCGGTCGCGGGGCGCGACAGCTCGTCGCGCACCCCGAGCGCGCTCACCTCGACCGGCCGGCGCGTCCCGCCCCAGCGCTGGGCGCTGCGGCGCAGCGCGGCGTCGAGCGGCGCGCAGGTGCGGTCCCACAGGACCTGCGCGGTGGTCATCGGTCGGCCCTCCGCGCGAGGAGCACCCGGGCCGTGTGGATACCGGCCGTGCGCAGGTCCTCGGGGGTGGTCGGGACGGCCAGCGCGGTCAGCCCGAGGCAGCTCAGCGCGTCGAGCACCCCGGTCCAGGTGGTGGCGGCGTCGAGGGTCGCCGCGGCGGACCCGGTCGGGTGCAGGGTGCCGGCGTCGAAGTCGCCGAGCACCGGGTCCCCGCAGTCGACGGCGGCGTCCGCGGGCAGCTGCTGGCGCAGCTGCACCTGGCCGAGCAGGTCGCGCACCGCGGCCAGCGCCGCGGCCTGCCAGGAGGTGTCGGCGGCCACCGCCCACACCCAGCCGGCCCCCTCGGGCGCGGGGGTGCGCGCGAACAGCGCGTGCCCGGCCCCGTCGCCCGGCAGCTCCAGCAGGTCGAGCCGGATGCCGAGGTTGTGCGCCGACTTGACCAGGAAGGTCAGCTCGGCGTCGCCGTCCATGGTGTCCAGCCCGATCCGGGTCACCTCGCCGCCACGGATCGCCGCGGTCAGCGCCCGGTGCGCCAGTGCGGACAGCAGGCCCTGGCCCACCGCCTCGGTGAGGTCGGCGCCGGCGCCCGCACCGGCCCGGGTGGCGGCGAAGACCCGCCGCTGGTTGGCCGGGCCGGACGGCTGGACCGCCGCGACGGGCACCTGCACGGCCTCACCGGTGGTCAGGCAGACCGCCGTGGTCTGCGGGCCGGCCGGGTCGCCGACCGCGGGCACACCCGTGGCGGTGCCGAAGGCCGCCGCGTCGAGCCGCGGCAGGGTGGGGTCCGCCGCGGGAAGCAGTCCGGCGCGCTCCACGTAGACCACCGCGGCCTCGTGCAGCGCCCGGCGGCGTGCCCCCGCGACGTGGTGCACGTCGAAGGCGGACACCTGGCGGCGCTGCCCGGCGGCGGTGGCCAGCTCGACGGTGCTGAGCTTGAGCGGGGTCTGCGTCCACTGCTCGTCGGTGTACTTCACGAACACGCCGGTGTGCGGCTGCAGCAGCATCGCGCGGGCGTTGAGCTCCTCGACCAGGGCGTCGGCCGCGTCGTCGGCGTTGGCCTCGGCGTTGGCGCGCGCGGCGGCCGCGGCGGCGAGCGCCACGTCGGCCGTGGTGCGCCAGGAGGTGTCGAGCACGTCGTCGCCGGCCGCCGTCGACGGACCGCAGTGCGGGCAGCGCGGATGCGGCAGCAGCCGCTCGCTGATCACGTCCAGCGAGGCCAGGTTCTGGATGATCACCTTGCCCGCGGTCTCGGCCGGCAGCGCGCCGGTGGCGATCCGGAACACCTCGTAGCCGAGCAGGTTGCCGATCATCGCGGCCAGCGGGCCGCCCGGGCGGCGCACGGGGGCGGCCACCGCCTCGGGCAGCGCCACCGTGCTCCACAGCGCGGCGCCGACACCGGCGTCGCCGTTGGCGCTCAGCCGCAGCGCGGAGCAGGTCCAGCAGCCGGCCGAGCCGGCGGTCATCAGCGGGCCGACGACGGCCCGCTCGCCGAAGACCCAGGTCGGCACCAGCGTCTTGCCCTCGGGCACACCCGCCGACAGCAGGCGCAGCGTCTGGTACGGCGCGCGCTCGCCGCCCGCCACCACGACCACGTCGTAGTCGGCGAGATCGGCCCAGTCGAACACGGACCCGGCCTCGCCCAGCGGCAGGATGGTCACGGGCGCGGCGGCCGCGGTGAGCTCGGCGGCCTCCGCCAGGTTCTGCTCGTGCAGGTCGGCCGCCTCGCCGCCGCCGGGCACCACGCCGAGCACTGCCGCACCGTTGCGGACCAGGCTGGAGGCGCACCAGCGGGCGACCGGCGACTCGCCGAGCACGGCGATCCGGGCCTGCCGGAACCGGTCGAACCGGGTCTCCGGGGCGTCGGCGTAGTGGTCGATGTAGGCGATCTGCGCGGCGAACCGCTCGGCGACCGCGGCGGCCAGGATCGGCTCGCCGGTGCCGTCGTCGGTCGGCTCCGCGGCCCGCGCGAAGTCCCGGGCGTACAGCGCGCTCACCAGCTCGCCGACCATCTCCCGCTGGTCGGCGCCGAGCCCGGCGCAGATGTCCGCGACCCGGTTGCGGCCGGTGAAGTGCGGCATGAGCAGCGATGCCAGCCGGTACGCCGTCCTGGCGTTGACCCGGAAGCCGCCCTGCGAGTTGTGGAACAGCACCCCGTCGGGTGTGCGGGTGAACAGCAGGTCACGGCGGACCCGTGGGCGGGTGTCGGCGACTCGTTCGTAGGCGGTGGTCATGGTGGATACACCTCTGTCCTATGCGGCGTTGACAACGCGGAGGGATACGGCCGGTTCGCCCGGGATGGCGACCATGCCGCGGCCGGCGGTACGGGCGGCGCTCGGTTTGCGGTTGACGTCGACCAGGCGGGTGGTGCCGGTGGTGCGGGGAAGGGCCGGGCCGACCGGTTCGGCCACCGCGGGCACGAGCCGGCTGCGCGCGTACAGCCACAGCAGTTCGTGCATCGCGTAACGGCCCGGCCCTTCCTCCAGGAGGTTCGCGTCGACAAGCTGGTCCAGCAGCTCTTCGGCCGACGCGCGAGCGGCACCGAACAGCTGGGCGCTGTCGGTGACCGTGAAGACGGGGTCAGCGGCCGCGCCGAGCCTGGTGAAGGCTTCGGCGAGGGCCGGCTCCAGGCGGGCCAGCGCCCGCTGGAAGCTGTTGCGCACCGACAGCAGCGGCTCGTCGGGCAGCGCGAGCCGGGCGATCCGGTCGTCGCGCAGCCAGGTCACCGCGTCGGCGATGCGCAGGCGGGGACGGGTCTGCAGCCGCGCGCCGACGATGCGCAGCGCGAGCGGCAGGTGGCCGCAGGCGATGGCGAGCCGGGACAGCTCGTGCGGCTCGGCCCCGGACCGCTCCGCGCCGAGCACCGTGGCCAGCAGCTGGTCGGACTCGTCGGGGTCCAGCACGTCCAGCCGGTGCACCCAGCCCCCGTGCGTGGCGACCAGGCCGGCGAGGCTG
The DNA here is from genome assembly GCF_011297315.1 of Catellatospora chokoriensis. Taxonomy (NCBI): domain Bacteria; kingdom Bacillati; phylum Actinomycetota; class Actinomycetes; order Micromonosporales; family Micromonosporaceae; genus Catellatospora; species Catellatospora chokoriensis. The sequence goes on along the minus strand of NZ_JAAOTI010000014.1, from coordinate 219,503 downwards.
CGCTGGCTGGTGATGACGACGGCGTTGCCCGCGGCCGCCCCGTAACTCGGCAGCAGCGGGCGCACCTGCTCCACGCCGAGCACGTCGTCGAGCACCAGCAGGCCGCGCGGGTGGCCGGTCACGGGCCGGTTGCCGGCCGGCCCGAAGGCGGCGTCGAGCTGGCGGGTGATCTCGGCGGCCGGGCGGGCCAGCCCGTCCGGGCCGGTCATCGCCACGAACAGCTCGCCGCCGGGGAAACCCGCCTGGACGAGCCCGGCGACGTGCACCGCCAGCGCGGTCTTGCCGATTCCCGGCGGCCCGGTGAGCAGCACGGTCGCCGCGCCGGGATCGGCCAGCCGGGCCACGATCGCGTCGCTGACCACGGCCCGCCCGGTGAAGCTGGACACCGTCGGCATGCCGGGTGTGGCGACGGGCATCGCCGAGGCGGCCGGGCCGGGCTCGGGCCGCTCGGCGACGGCCACCGGCGGCAGCTCCTCGCCGCGCAGGATGACCATTTCGAGTCGCTGCAGCCCGCGTCCCGGATCGACGCCCAGCTCGTCGAGCAGGTACTCCTTGATCCGGCGGATCTCGCTGAGCGCGTCGGCCTGCCGGCCGGTGCGGTAGAGCGCCTCGATGAGCTGCTCCCCGAACCGTTCGTGGCCGGGGTGGGCGCGGGCGGCCTCCCACAGGTCGACCAGCGCCGACCGGGACCGGCCGAGCGAGATCTTGATGTCGCTGGCCCGCTCCAGCACCTTCAGCCGCTCCTCGGTCACCCGCGGCACCACGTCGCGGTGCAGGGCGTCGGAGGGCACGTTGGTGAGCAGCGGGCCGCGCCACAGCGACAGCGCGCCCTCCAGCAGGGACAGTTCGGCCTCGGCGTCGGCCTCCGCGGCCGCCCGGCGCACCAGCTCGCGGAACCTGAGCAGGTCCAGCGACTGCGGGCCGGCCAGGATGCGGTAACCGCCGGGCACGGTCTCGATGGCGTTGGCGACGATGCCGTGCCGGCCGAACAGCTGCCGCAGCCGCATGGCGCAGGTCTGCAGCGCGGCTTTCGCGGTGACCGGCTGGTCCTCGCCCCAGATGGCGCGCTGCAGCGCCCCGGCCGAGACCACCGCGTTGGGGTTGAGCAGCAGCACGGCCAGCAGGATCGTCGGCTTCGACGGTGCGAGCACGACGGACTCCGAGCCGTCGGTGATGGTCAGCGGCCCGAGCAGTTGGAACCGGGTCCGGCCCGGCGCCGGGTCGGCCTGACCCGGCGCCGGCGGCGTCTCGTGCCCCGGTCCCGGACCGTCGATGGTCCAGGCGTTGCGTATTTGCTGCATGGCGATGGCACCTCTCGGCGGGATCTGAGGCCCAGCGGGCGGTGGAGCACTCGGCTGCGGCGGGGCCGGCCGGTCTGGCACGGGTCACGGCCGGTGGATGGACCAACCGCGGAGTGCCGGCACGGAATGAATCGCGCGTCCGCATACCTTGCGGACTATGTAGTCGGAGATGCTCTGCTCGGAGGCGACCGTGAATACGCCGACTTCCACACAGTCGGCGCCGGCCCGGGCGTGGATGTGCTTCACTCCGTCAGACAGAGCCGCGTTGAGCCATAACAGGTCGACGATCTCGCTGACTGACAGGTGGATGCCGGGGCTTTCCGGCGGCCGGAGGACGATCATTGTCAGCAGCATTTCCTGGTGCCGTTCTAGTCAGTCTTGGCTGTCGGGCTCTGCGGCACCCGGCTCCAGTCGAAGCCATCCGCGACGGTGTCGGTGCGGTGCTGCGGCAGCCCGGTGAATGCGGCATTGGACGCGATGACCGAGAGGCTGAAGAATGCGGCGACGGCGAGTCCGCAACGCATTGCGACAGACATTTGCATGACCTTCATGACAGCTTCTCCCCAAGCTCGTAGGTCGTTTTCTCCGGTGCTTTTCTCGCTCTGGGATAAGCGTGCATCCGGCGAGCCGCCGTGTCATCGATTCTGTATTGGACCGAAGCGGCCCTGACCGCTTCCGTCCAGGCCTGCGGCGGAGAACCAGCAGCTCAGGGCCTGTGCGTCCGGGCATGCACACCCGAGCTCACCAGAGTGCCGAGACACGCGATCCGTTGCGGCACAAGGCTTCGCGAACGTCCGGGCAGGTGAAGGAGGGTCCAGTTGGCCGGAAACGGCCAGCCGTCGACGGACCGGGCCCACTTGGACGGCGTACCCACGACGCAGGCTGCGGAGCCGCACGTAATCTACCGGCGGGTAACGATCCGCCATCGGCCGAACGGCTTAGGCCAATAAGCCGGTTGTCGTATTCTCGGTCACGATTGCTGTCCTATTCTGCTACTCCACAATGGACCGAATGTGTTGCACAATGTGGCCGAGGCGCGCTCTGAGGACGACGGGGGAAGCATGCTGGAGCGACTCGGGGTGTCCGCCGAGGCCGAGGCCGTGTATTGGGCCATGCTGAAGCACCCCACGTGGGACGTCGAGGAGATCGCCGAGGCGCTCAGCCTGCCGGATTCCCGGGTCAGGGAGGCGCTCGGCTTCCTCGCGGAACGGGCGATGATCCAGCCTGCGGCGGGCCGCCCGGGGATGCTGCGCGCGGTCAGCCCGAAGCTGGGGCTCACCGCGCTGCTGGCGCACGTCGAGGCGGAGCTGTCCGAACGCCAGCAGTACTTCGCGACGGTCCGGGCGTCCATCGTCGCGGTGGCCGACGCGTACGACAACGGCCACGAACGCGACGAGGTGGTGCGCCTCGACGGCCTGGACGCGGTGCGCGACCGGCTGGCCGAACTGGCCCGCACGGCGCGGCACGAGTGCGCCACGTTCACCGCCGGCAACGCCCTGCCGCCCACCGCGATCGAGTCCGGCAAGTCGCTCAACCAGCTCGCGCTGGAGCGCGGCGTCGCGATCCGCAACATCTACCAGGAGAGCAGCCGCAACGATCCGGCCACGCTGGCTTACGCGACCTGGATGGCCTCGATCGGCGGCCGCAGCCGCACCGTGGCGACCGTGCCGATGCGGCTGACCCTGGTCGACCGGGAGATCGCGCTGCTGCCGCTGGACGTCACCGACAGCAGCAAAGGCGCGCTGGAGATCCGCAGCGGCAGCATGGTCGCCGCGCTGTGCCTGCTGTTCGACCAGACCTGGGAGCTGGCGACCCCGTTCGGCGAGACGCCCCAGCTCGACGAGCACGGGCTCAACCCGCAGGAGCTCACCGTGCTGCGGCTGCTCAACGCGGGGCACACCGACGAGTCGGTGGGCCGCAAGCTCGGCGTGTCCGGGCGCACCGCCCGGCGGGTCGTGGCCGACCTGATGAAACGGCTCGGGGTGGAGAGCCGCTTCCAGGCCGGGGCCGAGGCGGTGCGGCGGGGCTGGCTCTGAGCCCCGCGCCCGCTACTTGATTTTGATCGAGACCGGCACGCTGCGGTCGGTGCCGACCCTGGCGAACAGCTGATACGACCCCGCCGCCGGTGCGGGCCCGGTGGCCACCCGCACCTGGTTCTTGGCGCAGGCACTGCTGGACTTGCCGTTCCAGGCCACGGTGAACACCATCTCCCGGCCCGCCGCGAGCGCGGTGACCTGCTTGCCCGTCGGCGCGCCGCAGTGGTCCGACGACCAGACCTTGTCGGTGCCGTGCATCAGGAACAGCTCCTGCGCGTCGGCCCCGATGTCACGGTTGCAGGTGTGCTTCGACAGGTTCTTGAGCACCAGCGTGAACCCGACCGGGACCCCGCTCTTGACCTCGGTCTTCGACGCCCGCGCGAGCACCTGCAGGTCGCCGTCGGTGCAGGACTCCTTGGCCGCCACCGGCTTGGGCTTGGCCCCGGCCGCCTGCGGCGCGTACCGCACGCGGTAGATCTTCGCGGTCGGCAGGACCGGGTTGTAGCCCTGGTCGGGGTAGAGCCCTGAGAAGTAGAGCCCGTCCGGGCCGGCGGCGATCCCGGCGACCGTCGTCTTGCCGTACCCGTTGTACTCGACCAGGGTCTTGGGCTTGGACACCGAGCCGTCCTTGCCGAACGTGAACTCGACGATGCGCTTGCCCCGCAGCTGCGGGCCGGTCCCGTAGGTCGGGCCGCTTTCGGACACGAACGCGTTGCCGAGCTTCGAGTCGGGGAACCCGGCCGTCTGGTTGCCCTCCTTCTGGATGAAGGTGATGCCCACCGGCGCGTGCGTCGGCGCCCAGTTGTAGAGCGCCTTCTTCTTCAGGCTGGAGGTGTTGGAGTTCCAGCCGTAGTCGGCGCCCTTGAGGATCCGGGCCAGCCGGTCGTTGTTGGTCGAGCCGTTCTCCACCGAGTAGTGCTGGCCGTCCGCCGCCCGCCAGGCCCCGCCGAACGGGTTGCGGAAGCCCGACGCGAAGACCAGGTCCTTGACCTTGCTCTTGTCCACCGGGTCGTAGAACGGGTTGTCCTCGGGCGCGGTCCCGTCCAGGTTGACCCGCAGCACCTTGCCCCGGGCGTCGGTGAGATCACGCGCCTTCTCCGGGGCGAACCCGTCGCCGATGTGGATGTACAGCTTGCCGTCCGGCCCGATGGTCAGGTTCGAGATCTGGTGCGAGGCGACCAGCGGATCGTCCTTCAGGTCCAGGACGGTGGTGACGGTCTTGCCGGTCAGGCCGCCGTCCTCGCTGTGGATGCGCACGACCTTCGGGAAGAACTCCAACCCCGCCTTGTACAGCATGCTGGCGAACACGTCGCCGGTCGTCGGTTCGACCACGATCCCGGTCAGGCCGATCTCGCCGGTGCCGGGGAAGTCCGCGTACGGGTCCCAGTTCAGCAGGTTCTTGGCGTACACCCCGACCTTCAGGTCGCCGCGCACCACCTTGATCGTGCCGTACAGCTCGGTGACGTAGAACATCGGCTTGTCGGGCGCGATGGCATGGGAGGGCACCATGGCGATGTTCACCGGCAGCTCGAACCCCGACGCCACCTCCTCGACCTTGTACCCGGGCTGGGCCACCACCCACTGCGGCGCGCCGGGCAGCGGCTTGCGCTCCTTGTCGGTCCGGAACGGCCGCGTGGTGTACGGGCTCCACTCCGTCGCCGGGTTGCCGCTGCTGTCCTTGTGCCGGACCCGCAGCTCGTAGTCGCGGTCACCGGGCAGGTCACGGCGCGTCGCGAAGGCGTTCTCGAAGACGCCGTCACCGAAGTGGGTGTGCGTCTTCTGCACGCCGCTGATGCAGTCGGCGAACCACACCCGCTCGTGCGGCTGCACCGTCCAGATCTCCCAGTCGGTGCAGACGTGCTCGCTGCCCGCGTCGACGTCCTGCATGGGGCTGGTCTCCATGTGCACGTCCGCGCCGCTGAGCAGCTGGCCGTCGTGCTCCGGCTCGGTGATCACCGGACCGAGCGGGGCCGACGTGGCGGGCAGCACCGGACCAGCGGTGTGCTGGCACGCGGCGATCACACCCAGGACGGTGAGCAGGATCGCGACCAGGATGGACTCGCCGGCGAGCGCGATCTTGCGAGCGTTCATGCGGGCTGTCCCCCGGGGTCGTGTCGTCACCTCACGTAACTCGGGCGAGGGTACAGAGACTTTTGGGGGCTGTTGTGTATTACACGCCCATTATTACAAACTACGACCCATTTGTCCGTTTGGCGGGCTGGAAACTGACTCGTCGATTGCATAGCGTGTCCGGATGACGCACGCGACCTTCGCCGACGGCGACGCCTACGAAGCCTATGTGGGGCGCTGGAGCCGTCCCGTCGCGCAGGCTTTCCTCCGGCGGCTGGCCGTGCCCGCCGGCCGGGAGTGGCTCGACGTGGGCTGCGGCACCGGCGCGCTGACCGAGACCGTGCTGGCCATGGCCGACCCCGCACAGGTGACCGGCGTGGACAGGTCGGCGGCCTTCGTGGACCTGGCGCGGGCCAGGATCTCCGACAGCCGGGCGGCGTTCCAGGTCGGCGATGCCCGCCGGCTGCCGCTGCCGGAGCAGAGCGTCGACGTCGCGGTCAGCGGCCTGGTCCTGAACTTCGTGCCCGACCCGGCGCAGGGGGTCGCCGAGATCGCGCGGGTGCTGCGGCCGGGCGGCGTCGCCGCCGCCTACGTCTGGGACTACGCCGAGGGTATGGCGATGATGCGGCACTTCTGGGACGCCGCCGCCGAACTCGACCCCGCCTCGGCCGCCTGGGACGAGGGCCGACGCCTATCGGTATGCAGCCCCGACGCCCTGCGGGCACTGTGGACCGAAGCCGGGCTGACCGCGGTGGCCGTCGAATCCGTCAAGGTCCCGACGGTGTTCGCCGACCTCGACGACTACTGGGAGCCGTTCCTGGGCGGGCAGGGGTCCGCGCCCGGATACCTGCGTGGCCGGTCCGACGATCACCGTGCGGAGCTGCGCGAACTGCTGCGCTCCCGGCTCCCGGCGGCCCCGGACGGCACGATCCCCCTCACCGCCCGAGCCTGGACGGTCCGCGGCCGAACCCCTCCCACCCCATAAAGGACAAATCCAAATGACCCAGGTGGACGAGCGCGCGGCGCTCGCACCCCGGACGATTCTCGAACACGCCGAACTCCTGCATTTCACCCATCCCGACGGCCCGCTGCCCGACGGCGGCCGCCCGTATCCGGACGCCGAGCGCCACGCCGCGCTACCGCAGACCGGGCGACGGACCGCAGCGAGCAACAAAGCCCTCGTCGACCTGGTGACCTCGGTCTACCGGGCTGAGCCCGCCGCGGCCCGCGCCCGGTTCGCGCTGGCCGAGGCGCTGCGGTCGGTGGGCATCACGTCACGCGGGGGTGGACCGCTCATCGAGGCGGTGGCGTCCTTCGACCCGCGCTGGCGGCACCGGGTCGGGCGGCATCTGGCCTGCACCGGCACCGAGCGGAGCCAGGTCCTGGTCGGGCTGATCCTGCTCGGCGGGGTGGCCGGCCCCGACGACGCGCTGCCCGTACGCCTGCTCGGCCTGCTCAGCAGGCACTTCGGCGAGCCGGCGATCCGCGTGCTCCGGCAGATCCCCGCCGCCGACGACCTGATCTGGCTGGCCGAAAGGTCCGATCCACCGCGCCACGCACATGCCGTCTCCGCGTTGTGCGCCCTGGCCGACCCGGCCACGTTCGCCTGGCTGCTGCGCGAAGGCGTGCGCTCCGGCGAGCCGTCGGCCGAGCATGCCCGGTCCGTCGCCGCAACCGTCGACCTCCCCGACCTGCTCAGCGCGGATGGACCGGCGGGAAGGCGCCCTGGTGCCGGGGAGGCGCCCTTCCTTCACCTCGGCGAGGGGGAGGTCGTGGCGCAGGCGGGGCGGTTGCTGGCCACGATGATGGGGCGTGAGGCGGGTAATGCCGAGCTGCGCCGGTATGCGGACGCGGGGGCGGCGCTGGCCGGGTTCACTCGCGGCGTCGGGAGAATGCGTCCCGGGCTCGACCGGTACGCGATGGTCGTGTCCGTGCTCGCCGACCTTCATGCGGGTCAGGCGGCCACGCTCCCCCTGCCGGAGGGCGAGCTGTCCGCGATGCGGGCAGCGCTCGAACGCCTTCTCGACGAGCCTGACTGGGCCGCCGTCAGGGCGGACGCCGAGCAGTCGGCAGACCCGGCCACGCGGCACCGGGCACAGTGGGCCCTGGCGACCCGCACCGCCTGCCGCCTGACTCCGCTGCCTGCCGAACCGGCCGGGCAGACGCCGCCCGACGGCGCACCGCCGGACGGCGGGCGGAGCAGCTTAGCGATCCGGGTGGCCGTCGGCGACCCCGGTCGGCACGGCGGCGTCGAGACCAGGATCTTCATCGACGGGCGGCCGATCGTCGGCGAGGCGTTCGACAAGGGACCGTCCGAGCAGCCCGAATACCTGCTCGGACCCGAGCACCGGCTGCGTGCCGGCGACGAGCCGCACGAGGTGCGCCTCGCCGAGGCGGAGTGCACCGAGGGCTGCTGCGGGGCGCTCTACGTCACCGTCGAACGCCAGGGCGGCGAGGTCGTCTGGCGCGACTGGCGCAACCCCGACCGGACCGGCGTCGACCTGCCGTCCTACCGCTTCGCCGCCGCCGACTACGACGCCGAGGTGGCCCGCGCCGAGAGCGACCACTCCTGGGAGTGGCCCGACCGGACCGTCGCCCGGCTGCTGCGGGCGCGGTTGCGGGCGGAGCCGGACCTGCTCGGCCGGTGGGACTGCGATCCCGGCTGGGTGTCGGCCTGGCCGCACGATCTGGGGCGGGTGCAGGTGGCGTACTTCCACCCGCGCCGCCCGAGCCTGGCGGACGAGCCGTGGTTGCAGTTCGTCGCCGTCATCGACTTACCGCCGGGCGAGCCGGAGTCCGTCGCCGACGCGGTGGTCCGGCAGCTGGCCGACATCGATCCGCGCCGCCCCGAGTGGCTTTCCGGTGGCAGCGCCGAGGCCGCAGTGGCACTCGGCTTCGACTGGCCGCCCGCACGCCGACCCTCGTGATGATCGCCGTTTCGGAACGGAGAAGTGCGGTCCGGCCGCATCTCGTGACCCGAAACGGCGTTCATCGCGTACCGGCGGCGAGGTTCACGCCTGGTCGCCGGTCGATTTCGGCCGTCCGTGGCGCGGTGTCCAGCCCGGCCAGCGAGAATTCAGGCATGTGGGAGCCGGTGCTGGACCGCGACGCGCGCGGCACCGCCGCACGGTCGGCCGCGGCTCAGCTGGCCTCCGCGGGCGTGCAGGCCGTCGCCCTGACCTGGGTCGACAACGCCGGTGTGACCAGGGTGAAGGGGGTCCCCACCGAGCGCCTGGACCACGCCGCCGCCTGGGGCGTGGGCATGTCCCCGGTGCACGACGTGTTCTGCGTCGACGACAGCATCACCGCCGGCGACCTGATCGGCGGTCCGGTGGGCGACCTGCGCCTGCATCCTGACCTGGGCGCGCTGACCGTGCTCGCGGCGATGCCCGGCTGGGCCTGGGCCCCGGTGGACCGCTGGACCCAGGACGGCGAGCCGTATCCGGTGGACCAGCGCCTGTTCGCCAAGCGCATGGTCGAGCGCGCCCAGGCGGCGGGCCTGCACCTGCGCATGGCCTTCGAGATCGAGTGGTTCCTGGCGCGGCCCGACGGCTCGCCCGCGGCCGACGGTCCGGCCTACGGCATGGCGCGGCTGGCGGAGCTGTCGGACTTCGGCCGGGACCTGCTGGCCGCGCTGGCCGCGCAGGGGGTGGCGGTGGAGCAGTTCCATCCCGAGTACGGCCCGGGGCAGCTGGAGGTGTCGGTCGCGCACGCGGACCCGGTCACCGCCGCCGACCGCGTGGTGCTGGTGCGCGAGACGATCCGGGCGCTGGCCCACCGCCACGGGTTCCGCGCCTCGTTCGCCCCGGTGGCCCTCGCGGATCAGGTCGGCAACGGCATGCACCTGCACTTCTCGGTCTGGGCGGGCGGGGTGAACCTGTTCTCCGGCGGCGACGGCCCGTACGGCATGACGCGCCGCGGCGAATCCGTGCTGTCCGGGGTGCTGCAGCGGCTGCCCGCGCTGGCCGGGCTGGGCGCGCCGAGCCCGGCCAGCGCGCTGCGCCAGGCGCCGCAGCGCTGGGCCGGGGCCTACCAGTGCTGGGGGCACGAGAACCGGGAGGCGGCGCTGCGCTTCGTCACCGGCGCGACCGGCCATCGGGACACCGCCGCCAACGCCGAGATCAAGTGCGTCGACGCCTCGGCGAATCCGTACCTGGTGGCAGGCGCGGTCTGCGCGCTGGCCACGGACGCCGCCGGGGCCGGTATGCGGCTGCCGGACGAGGTGCGGGTGGACCCGTTCACGCTCGCCGAGGCACGCCGGCCACCCCGGCTGCCGGACTCCCCCGCGCTGGCCGCCGAGCGCCTGCGCGCCGACGCGGGCCTGGTCGCGATGCTGGGCGAGCCGCTGCTGGACGCGTTCAACGCCGTGCACGGCGCCGAGGCCGACACCCTCGGCCGCCTGACCACCACCGAACTCGTCGAGGCGGTCCGGTGGCGCTACTGACCGAGGACCTGCCGCTGATCGACGGGCACTGCCATGCGATCACGACGGGTCCGCTGGACGACGCGGCGTTCGAGCTGTGGTGCACCGAAGCGGACGAGCCGCCCCCGGCGGGCACGTCCTACCTGGACAGCCGGGTCGGGCTGGCGCTGCGCCGCTGGTGCGCGCCGGTGCTGGACCTGCCCGTGCACGCCCCGGTCGAGGACTACCTGCGGCGGCGGCGCAGGCTGGGGCCGGACGAGGTCGCGGGGCGGCTGCTGCGGGCGGCGGGCCTGTCCGCGCTGCTGGTGGACACCGGCCCGGTCGCGGGCGGCCTGGCCGACCGCGGCGTGCTGGGCACGCTGGCCGGAGCCCCGACCCACCAGGTGGTACGCCTGGAGCTGCTGGCCGAGCAGGTAGCGCCGGGAACCGACGCGAGCGGGTTCGCGGCCGCGTTCGCCGAGGCGCTCGACGAGGCCCTGCCCGGGGCGGTGGCGACGAAGTCGATCGCGGCGTACCGGCACGGCCTGGACCTGGACCCGGCGCGGCCGGGACCGCACGAGGTGAGCGCGGCGGCGGCCCGCTGGTTTCGCGACGGCGGGCGGCTGACCGATCCGGTGCTGCTGCGCCACCTGCTGTGGAGCGCGGTGGACGCGGGGCTGCCGATCCAGCTGCACACCGGTTTCGGTGACCGCGACGCGGCGCTGGCCCGCGCCGACCCGGCGCTGCTGCAGCCGTTCTGCGAGGCGACGCTGGCGTTCGGGGTGCCCCTGGTGCTGCTGCACTGCTACCCGTACCACCGCCAGGCCGGCTGGCTGGCGCAGGTGTACCCGCACGTCCACGCCGACGTGGGGCTGGCCGTGCCGCACCTGGGCGCACGGGCCACGGCGGTGCTCGGCGAGTTCCTGGAGCTGGCTCCGTTCAGCAAGGTGATCTACTCTTCCGACGCGTACGGCCTGCCGGAGCTGTACCTGATCGCCGCGGCGCAGCTGCGGCACAGCCTGGGCCTGGTGCTGGCCGAGATGGTCGACGACGGCGCGGCGGCTCCGGCCGACGCGCGGCGCATCGCCGAGCAGGTCGGCGCGGGCAACGCGGCCCGCGTCTACCGGCTGGGCTGATCACGCCCGGCACACCGGTCGCCGGGTAGACGATCAAAACGTGAGGGAATGGGTATGGGCCAGAGGCCAGCCGCACCCACCGGATCGAGGTGACGCATGAACCCCGCCGCCAGAACCCGCTACGGCACTCCCGCTGGTACCGCCCCGTACCGCCGAACCCGGCGGAACCTGCTGCCTCCTCCTGCCCCGCCGGTGCCGGAGCACGAGGAGGCGGCCGGGCACGACGTCCCGACCGGGCCGACACCGATGACGCCGCACGACCAGGTCCTCGTGGAGGGCCCGTTCACCCGGGTCGACCTGCGCCGGATCCGTGGCCGGATCCACGAGCTGGGCGAGTCGTGGCGGCTGCCGGAGCCGATCGGCTGGGCGCTGGAGCTGGTGACCACGGAGCTGGTCGTCAACGTCGTCATGCACGCCGAGGGGCAGGGCAGGCTGCGGCTGTCCCGCTACCCAGGATGGGTGTTCTGCCAGGTCAGCGACGTCGGGCCGGGAGTGAGCCGGCCTTACACGGCGGGCTGGCAGCCGCCGTCGGGGACGCAGACCTCCGGCCGGGGCCTGTGGATCGCCCGGTGCTTCTCCGACCGGCTGACCATCGACTCCAGCGCGCTGGGCACCACGGTCACCGCGAAACTCTGGGCGCCGTCCGGGCCGCGGTGAGTCAGGGCCAGCTCGGGCGCAGCGGCATGCCGCTGGCGCCGTGCCCGTCCAGGCGTACGCCCAGCACCTGGTGCAGCTGCACCTGGTCGCGTTCGAAGCCGAGGCGGCAGCCGGCCAGGTAGAGCCGCCACACCCGGGCCCGGCTGTGCCCGATCTCCTCGACCGACTCCGCCCAGTGCCGTTCCAGGTTCGCCGACCACTGGGTCAGCGTCAGCGCGTAGTGCTCGCGGAAGTTCTCCTCGTGGCGGATCTCGAACCCGCTCTCGTTCATCACGCCGATCAGGTGGCCGATGCCCTCCAGCTCGCCGTCGGGGAACACGTACTGGTTGATGAAGGTGCGCCGGTAGCGGCCCGGGTCGCGGTTGTCCGGCCGGGTGATGCAGTGGTTGAGCAGCCGCCCGCCGTAGCGCAGCCGCTGCAGCAGGAACCGGAAGTAACCGGGCAGCTGGGCGCGGCCGATGTGCTCGGTCAGGCCGATCGAGCTGATCGCGTCGTAGTGGTTGACCGGCACGTCGCGGTAGTCCATGTGGCGCACCTCGGCCAGGTCGGACAGGCCCGCGTCGGCGATCGCCTTGGCCGCCCACTCGGCCTGCCGCCGGGACAGGGTGACTCCGAGCGCCTTCACGCCGTACTCGCGGGCGGCGTGCATGACCATGCCGCCCCAGCCGCAGCCGACGTCCAGCAGCCGCATCCCGGGTTGCAGGTCGAGCTTGCGGGCGACCAGGTCGTGCTTGGCGAACTGGGCCTGCTCCAGGGTCGCCGCCGCGTCGGGGAAGACCGCGCAGGTGTACGCCATGGACGGGCCGAGCAGCCACTCGTAGAACCGGTTGGACACGTCGTAGTGGTGGGAGATCGCGGCCTGGTCGCGCTCCTTGGAGTGGCGGCGGCCGCGCAGCCGGGCCTCCATCGGCGGGCGCGGCGGCGGGTTGAGCAGCTTCAGGCCGCCCAGGTCGCGCAGCGCGCGATACCGCCCGGACCAGGACTGGTCCATCTGCAGCCCGTTGACGGCGGTGAGCGCGGCGTACATGTCGCCGTGCACCTCCAGGTCACCGGAGACGTAGGCACGGGCCAGGCCCAGCTCGTGGCGGCCGGTGGCCAGATAGGACAGCGCGCGCTCGCTGCGCACCTCGATGCCGACGGCGGCGTCGGACGGGCCCGCCTCGCTGCCGTCGAACGCGGAGAACCGCACCGGGACCGGGCCCGTGACGAGCCCCTGGACCACCTTCGCAATGCTCATGTCGACCTCACCGAACACACTTGTCGTAAAGGTCGGGCAGCCGACCGTCCGGGTCGTACTCGCCCTTCACCGCCGCGTACGCGGGGCCGTTGTAGAGCTCCCAGAACTCCTCACGCGGATAGTGCACCGTGGAGTAGAGGGACTTGTGGCCGCCGAGCGCGTCGACCCGCGCCTCGATCAGCCGGTTGTGGAAGTCCGCGGCCTGGCCCGGCCGCCGCGCGACGCTGGACCAGAACCCGAAGTTGACGTACAGGTCGTCGGGCTTGAGCGGGTAGAGCGGCCACGGCACGGGATCGCGCAGCCGCAGCGGGCACAGCCACAGCGGGGTGATGCCGACCTCGCCGAGGAAGAAGTCCAGGAACTCCGGGCCCTGGCGCACCGGCACCTCGACGTCCTGCACCACGGCCTCCTGCGGCGGCCGTCCGCGCACCTTGTCCAGCCGGGCGCTGAGCCGGTGCCTGCGGTCGAACCCGACGATGCGGTGGTAGACGTCGGAGCGCCGGTAGCGGCTCGGCCACAGCCTGCGCACCAGGGGATGCTGCGCGCCGAAGGCCCGCGAGCACCAGAACCAGTCGGTGTCCCAGCGCCACAGGTAGTCGCGCACCGTGAGGTAGTCGATGGGCCGCCGGGACGGCGACCGGTAGTAGATCTCCTGGCCGGTGTAGTCGCTGGTCCACGGCGCGGTGTCGGTGAACGTGCCGATGGTCAGGTACATCTGGCGGCCGTGGAAGACGGTGCCGTCGAGGAAGTCGACGCGCGCGTCGCCGTCGCGGCCCGTGCTGCACAGCTCGTCGAGCGCGGCGAAGCAGGCGGCGGCGTTGTCGAAGCGGCGGTGGCGCAGCCGCACGTACGGCTGCACGGGCTCCAGCTCGATGGTCAGCCGCAGCGCGTAGCCGAGCGTGCCGTACGAGTTGGGGAACGCGCGGAACAGCTCGGCGTGCTCGTTGTCGGGCCGGGCGACGACCACCCGCCCGTCGCCGGTGAGGATCTCCATCTCCAGCACGGACTCGTGCGGCAGCCCGTTGCGGAACGACGACGACTCGATGCCCAGCCCGGCCACCGCCCCGCCGATGGTGATGGTCTTGAGCTGCGGCACGACCAGCGGCATCAGCCCGAAACGCAGGGTCTCGTCGACCAGCCGCTCGTAGGTGACCATGCCCTGCACCTGGGCGGTGCGCTCGGTCTCGTCCACGTAGATCACCGAGTCGAAGGCGCTCACGTCCAGGCCGGGCCCGGTGTCCGGGCGGCCGAAGCGGAACAGGTTGGACGTGCGCTTGGCCAGCCGCACCGGTTCGGAGCGAGGCAGGGCCTGGTACTGCGCCCGCAGCGCGCGTACCGCACCGGCATGGTCCTCAACGGATGGCCCCACGCTGGAAACGTACCCCCACCCGGTGTGCTCGGCGTCATAAATCACTCATCACCGATACCCGCCCGTGGTTGACTTCATGTGTGCGCAAGTACGTGATCATGGGTGTCCAGGGCAGCGGCAAGGGCACCCAGGCCAAGCAGCTGGCCGCCGACTTCGACCTGGTGCACATCAGCGTCGGCGACATCTACCGCTGGCACGTGCAGTACCACACCAAGCTCGGGGCACAGGTGCGCCGGGCGATGAACGCCGGCGACCTGGTCGACGACGCCACCACCGAATCCGTGGTGCGCGACCGGATGGCGCTGCACGACTGGAACTACGGCTTCGTGCTCGACGGCTTCCCCCGCAACCGCCGCCAGGCGCAGTTCTTCCTGGAGAGCTACGACGTCGACGCGGTGATCCACCTCGACCTGCCCGACAGCGAGGTGCGCCGCCGCGTGCTGGCCCGGCGGCTGTGCTCGACCTGCGGCATGGACTACAACCTCATCGAGCACCGCCCGGCCCGCGAGGGCCGCTGCGACGCCTGCGGCGGCGAGCTGGTCAGCCGCGCCGACGACACCGAGGAGGCGCTCGCCTCCCGGCTGGCCGACTACCACGCCAAGACCGACCCGGCGCTGGAGCTGTTCCGCGGCAAGGAACTCGTGATCAGCGTGGACGCCCGGGCCGCCAAGGGCGCCGTGCAGCGCGCCATCCGCGAGCAGCTCGGCCTGCCCGTGCCCGCCCGCAAGCCGTCGCGTGGCTGACCAGCGCAGATAATCTGCTACGGATCGAATTTGCGTACACTGGCGGGCATGACCGCCATGGCGCCCACCCGCACCCGCCCCGACCTGTCCTTCCTGCTGGACCACACCAGCCACGTGCTGCGCAGCCGGATGGCCGCGGCGCTGGCCGAGATCGGGCTCACCGCGCGGATGCACTGCGTGCTGGTACACGCGCTGGAGGAGGAGCGCACCCAGATCCAGCTCGCCGCGCTCGGGGACATGGACAAGACCACGATGGTGGTCACCGTCGACGCGCTGGAGAAGGCCGGGCTGGCCGAGCGCCGCGCGTCGAGCACCGACCGGCGGGCCCGGATCATCGCGGTGACCCCGGAGGGCGCGAAGGTGGCCGCGCGGAGCCAGGAGATCGTCGACCGGGTACACGAACAGGCGCTGGCGGCGCTGCCCGCGGCGCAGCGCGAGGCCCTGTTGAGCGCCCTGGAAGGACTGGTCGGCGGACATCTGGCCACCCCCGCCGAGTCCCCGCAGCCGGTGCGGCGGGCCCGCCAGTAGCCAACCTGGTCCCGTAAAAGATTGTCTGCAACAAAACTATCCGCTACGGTCACTCCTAACGGCACCGTCCACAGGAGGACCGCATGTCCACGCCCGTCTCGTCCGCCCCACCCCGTTCCCGCTGGACCGCCCTGGGGGTGATCGCGACCGGGCTGCTGATGACCGTCCTCGACGGCAGCATCGTCACCGTCGCGATGCCCGCCATCCAGCAGGATCTGGGCTTCTCCCCCGCCGGCCTGAGCTGGGTGGTCAACGCCTATCTGATCGCGTTCGGCAGCCTGCTGCTGCTGGCCGGGCGGCTCGGCGACCTCATCGGCCGCCGCCGCCTTTTCCTGGCCGGAACCGCCGTGTTCACCGCCGCCTCGCTGCTGGCCGGACTCGCCGACACCCCGGCGCTGCTCATCGCCGCCCGCTTCGGCCAGGGCGTGGGCAGCGCCATGGCCGCCGCGGTCGGGCTGGGCATCCTGGTCAACCTGTTCCCCGAGCCCGCCGAGCGGGCCAAGGCGATAGCGGTGTTCAGCTTCACCGGCGCGGCCGGAGCCTCGCTCGGCCAGGTGCTGGGCGGCGTACTCACCGACGCGCTCGACTGGCACTGGATCTTCTTCATCAACCTGCCGATCGGCGTGGCCGCCCTGGCGGTCGCCGTCGCGGTGCTGCCCGCCGACCGCGGCCTGGGGCTGGCCGCCGGAGCCGACGCGATTGGGGCACTGCTGGTCACGGCCGGGCTGATGCTGGGCATCTACACCGTGGTCAAGGTCGAGGAGCACGGCTGGACATCGGCTCGGACACTGCTCACCGGCGCGGTGGCCGCGCTGCTGCTGGCCGCGTTCGCGGTCCGGCAGGCCACCGCACGGCGGCCGCTGATGCCGCCCCGCGTCCTGCGCTCGCGCAGCGTCACCGGGGCGAACCTGGTGCAGATGCTGATGGTCGCGGCACTCTTCTCGTTCCAGATCATCACCGCGCTGTACCTGCAGAAGGTGCTCGGTTACAGCGCGGGCGAGACCGGGTTGGCGATGCTGCCCGCCGCGCTGGTGATCGGCGCGGTGTCGCTGGGCGTCTCGGCCCGGCTCAACACCCGCTTCGGCGAGCGCCGGGTGCTGCTGACCGGCCTGGCCCTGCTGATCGTGCTGCTCGGGCTGCTGGCCCGCGTCCCCGTGCACGCGTCGTACGTCACCGACCTGCTCCCGGCGATGCTGCTGGCGGCCGGGTTCGGGCTCGCCCTGCCCGCGCTGACCACGCTCGGCATGTCCGGCGCGGGGCCGGACGACGCCGGGCTCGCCTCCGGCCTGTTCAACACCACCCAGCAGATCGGCATGGCGGTCGGCGTCGCGGTGCTGTCCACCCTGGCCGCCGGGCACACCGGGCACGCGCTGGCCGGGGGTGCGAGCCAGGCGGAGGCGCTGACCGGCGGGTACCGGTTGGCGTACACCGTCGGCGCGGGGCTCATGGTGGCCGCCTTCGCGGTCGCGTACACCCTGCTGCGCGAGCCGCGGCAGACCGCCCAGCCGCACCCGGAGCACCAGCCCGTCCCCGCCACCGCCTGACCCGCTGGCCCCGGCCGGACACCCACCCGCGCCATACATAGACGTTGGCCTATCTGATCGAGTTCGATCTTCGAAAACTCGATCAGATAGGCCAACGTCTATGATAGAACGGGTTGGTTCTTGCTCAGCGCTCGTCGGGCGGCGGGTGACCGTCGGCGGCGGGGACGAAGCCGGCGGGGATCTGGGGGGACGTGGCGGCGGCGTGGCGGCCCGGGTCGGGTACCGGTTCGCAGTTCACCTGCAGTTCCGCGGTCTGGGGTGGGACCAGGCCGAGGCGCACCGACGGGGTGGGCAGGATCGCGTCGAGCAGCCAGTCGGCGGCCACCCGGGACCGGTTGCCGGGCAGCGAGAGCAGGTGGTAGCCGCGGGTCACCAGCGAGGCGGGCAGCCCGGACAGGGGCACCCCGAACGGGTTCGCGGCCGCGTCCAGCCCGCCGAGGTCGACGAGGAAACCCAGGTCGTGGTGCCGGTACGGCCTGCGTGTGCCGACCCCGCAGGAGGCGGCGACGTTGTGCGCGGCGACCCGGCCCTGCCGCACCGCGTGCTGGGCGGTCATCGGGGTGTGGTGGCCCGGACGGGTCAGGTCGGGCACGGCGGCGGCGTCGCCGCAGGCGAACACCTCGGGGTGGCCGGGCACCGAGAGGTACTCGTCGACGATCAGGCGGCCGTCTGCCGACGGCAGCCCGAGCCCGTCCACCAGCGGGTCGGGGCGCACGCCGACGCACCAGATCAGCGAGCGCGTGGGCACGTACGAGTCGTCGGTGAGCTGCACGCCCTCGGCCTCGGCCTCGCGCACCGAGGTGCGCGTCCGCACGTCGACCCCGCGCCGGGCCAGCACCCGCGCGGCGGTGCGCGACAGCCGCGGGTCCAGCTCGGGCAGCACCCGCTCGGCGGTGTCCAGCAGCAGCCAGCGGGGCCGTTCCCGCAGCCGGGGCAGCGACTTGGCCAGCGCGTCGGTGAACAGCTGCCCCTGCGCGGCGACCTCGGTGCCGGTGTACCCGGCGCCGACCACGACGAAGGTGCAGCGGGCGCGGCGCTCCTCCGGGTCGGTGGCCTGCGCGGCCAGCTCCACCTGCAGCGTGATGTGGTCGCGCAGGAACATGGCCTCGGCCAGGCCGCGCAGCCCGTGCGCGTACATGCCGACGCCCGGGATGGGCAGCAGCCGGTTGACGCTGCCCGGCGTGAGCACGAGCCGGTCGTAGTCGATCGTGTTCGCCGCGCCCTCGGGGCCGGTGTAGTCGAGCCGCCGGGTCGCCAGGTCGACGTTCGTGACCATGCCGGGCACCTGCCGCACGTGCCGCAGCGTGCCGGTCAGCGACACCGCGATCCGGCGCGGCTCCAGCAGGCCGGCCATCACCTCGGGCAGCAGCGGCACGTAGAGCAGGTAGTCCGCCGGATTGATCAGCGTGATGTCGGCGTGGCCGCGCGACCGGCGCGACAGGGTGCGGGCAGCGTGGAAGCCCGCGAATCCCGCTCCGACGATGACGATGCGAGGCCGGGCCATAGCCGACTCCATTCCCCGGTACGGC
Organism: Catellatospora chokoriensis; assembly: GCF_011297315.1. Classification (NCBI taxonomy): domain Bacteria; kingdom Bacillati; phylum Actinomycetota; class Actinomycetes; order Micromonosporales; family Micromonosporaceae; genus Catellatospora; species Catellatospora chokoriensis. Next base: position 200,951 of record NZ_JAAOTI010000014.1, on the reverse strand, counting down.
GTTCGGCAAACCCGCCGCGACCGGCTCCGAACACACTCTGTCACAGAATCGCAACGCTCCGCCGCCGGTTCCCCGCGCTTGGTAGTGTCCTGTCAGGCCTCGGGTTCCGCGTGGCTCACCCGGTTCCCATACGGCCTTCGGTTCCGGATCGGCGTTCGCGCCGGTAGAGCAGGGGGTGCGACACATGTTGGACGTTCGGAGCGAGCGGCTCGCGCGGCGGTTCCGGCTGTGGGACACCGACGGCAACGGCCACGTCGACCGGTCGGACTTCGAGGCCGAGGGGCGGCGCATCGTGGCGGCGTTCGGCGAGGACGAGCAGTCCCCGCGCGGCCGGGCCGTGCTCGACTCGTACCTGGCGATGTGGGAGTACCTGGCCGCCAAGGCGAGCCTGGCGCCCGAGGACACGCTGTCGGCCAAGCAGTTCGACCGCATCGCGCAGACCGAGATCATCCTGATGGGCAACACCGGTTTCAGCACCGTGCTGCGCCCGACCATCAGCGCCACCCTCGACCTGTGCGACACCGACGGCGACGGCCAGGTCAACCCGGCCGAGTTCCGCCGCTGGATCGAGGCCATCGGCGTCACCAAGCCGCACGCCGAGGAGGCGTTCGACCAGATCGACGAGAACCACGACGGCCAGCTCAGCATCGACGAACTGGCCCAGGCCGTCCGCGACTACCACGCCGGCCTCCTCGACATCCCCCTCCTAGGCAGGTAAGGAAGGGCACCTTCTTATCGCTATGCGTAGAGGAAGGGCACCTTCTTAACATCGCAGGGCGCTGACCTGCGCGGATGAGGGGAGCTTGCGGAGGTAGGCCTGCGGGCCGCTCCGGGATGGACGGCGTGAGCCGGGTCAGGACTCGGGCACCACGTCGGACGGGGCCTTGTCCGGGCGCAGGCCACGCCAGGCGGGATGACGCAGGCGGCCGTCGCGGGTCCACTCGGTGAAGCGCACCTCGCCGACCAGCTTCGGCGTCGCCCAGTGCGCGTCGCGCGCCTCCCGGATCGGCGGCCCCGCCGCGAACGGCGACGTCTTACGTTCCAGCTTGGACAGCCGCTGCCGCAGGTCGTCGAGCATCTGCCGGGTGAAGCCGGTGCCGACCGAGCCGACGTAGCGCAACCCGTCCGGCCCGGGAATCCCCAGCAGCAGCGCCCCGACCGTGTCGGCTCGATTGCCCTGACCGGAACGCCAACCGGCGACGACCACCTCCTGCGTACGCAAATTCTTCACCTTGATCCAGGCCCGTGACCGCCGCCCCGGCTCGTACACCGAGTCCAGCAGCTTCGCGACGACCCCCTCCAGGCCCTGCTCCCGCGAGGTCGCCAGCAGCCGCGTCCCGCCGCCCTCGGTGTACGGCGGGGTGTCCCAGTGCGCCCCCGACAGGCCCAGCCCCTCCAGCAGTTCCCGCCGCTGCCGGTAGGGCAGTTTCGTGGTGTCCCGCCCGTCCAGGTGCAGCAGGTCGAAGATGACGTAGGTGACCGGCGTCTGCGCGGCCAGCCGGCGCACCCGCGCCGCGTCCTGCACATGCATCCGCGGCTGGAGCGCGCCGAACGAGATCCGCCCCGAGCGGTCGAACGCCACCAGCTCGCCGTCGAACACCGCGGTCGTCGAGCCGAGCGCCTCCCCGAACGCGCGCAGCTCCGGATACGCCGCCGTGATGTCGAGGTCGTTGCGGCTCATGGCACGCACCCGGCCGCCCTCCACGTAGACGACGGCTCGTACCCCGTCCCACTTCAGCTCGTAGCCGTAGCGGCCGTCCTGCGTCTTCGGCGGCAGCTCTCCCAGCGTCGCCATCATGGGCCTGACCAGGTCGGGTGGTGCGGTCCGGTCGGCCGGCGGCGGGTCCATGCGGTGCATCAACCACTGCGTGCCCCTGGTTTGGATGAGCACGTAGCGCCCCTGCACCCGGTGCCCGTGCAGCACGACCTTGACCTCGCGATCGCTCCACTTCTCCAGGTCGTAGGTGCCCCGGTCCCAGATGGCGACCTCACCCCCGCCGTACTCGCCCTCGGGGATGTGACCGGCGAAGTCCGCGTACTCCAGGGGATGGTCTTCGGTGTGGACCGCGAGGCGGTTCTCCTTCGGATCCAGCGGCAGGCCCTTGGGGACGGCCCAGGAGACGAGCACGCCGCCGTGCTCCAGGCGGAAGTCCCAGTGCAGCGCACGGGCGTGGTGCTCCTGGATGACGAAGGTGTCGTCATGCCCGCGCGGCAGCGGCCCGGCCGGGGGCACCGGCTCGGGCGTACGCGCCGCCGACCGCTTCCCCCGGTACGGCGCGAGCTTGTCGGCCACAGTGCAGTTCTACCCCGACCCAGGCTCATGCAGACCCGGTTTGCCCTGCACAACGGCCAAGTTGACGCCGTCAGCCCTGCTCCGGCACGAACGTGCCGCGTCCCGGAACCCCCACGATCGTTCCGCGGGTGCGGAGCACGATCATCACGCGCGAGATCGTTCCGTCGCTGACGTTGTAGAGGCTGGCGAGCTGCGCAATCGTCGGGAGTTGACTGCCCGGGGCGTACTCGCCAGCCGCGATTCGGGCAGTGATGTCCTCGGCGATCTGCGCAGAGCTCATCGGGATGGCAGGCATGGTGACTTCCTCGGGTCGGCTACCCGAGTTGATCACGTCTAGTTGCTTCATGGCAATCAAGTCTTGTGGCTCTACAACCTCTTACAGTAGGTTGCAGAAGAGCCTCCGGTCGGCACTTGGGGCTCACGGGCGGGCTGGAACGCACCCCAGCCCGCCTCCAGAACCGCCCCTGCCGTTCGCGCCCACCGAGACCGGGCGGCGGGGTGCGCTGGTCGGTGAGGAGTAAGCGGCATGGAGCCCATCAGCGACAAGCGGGCAGCGTTCCTTTACGAGGAACTGCACCGCCACCGCAACAGGAAACGAACGGGCCGCTGCCGCGTCTGCTCACGGGTGAGCCGCCAGGCGACCTGGCAGGCGACGGCGGAACTCCTCATGGCCGGCCGGCAGCCCACCCCACCCGGCAGACGGAAGTGGCTGCTCTTCGCGTGAACGACGGCAGTCCCCGAGCTGTGCGACAACACGGCGCAGTCGACAGGGACAGCGGAGCCGGCGAGCAGCGGGCACACTCTCCCGCATGACGCCGACGACATCGCCGACCCGGCCGGACGGCAGCCCTTCGCGTCGCTACGCGGGGCTGCCGGAGATGCTCGGATATCTCCTTCTCATCGCGTGGGTCGGCGCATTGGCCGGGCTGGCGTTGTCGAAATTCGAGCTGTTCGGCGGCTGGGACACGCCGGCGGACAACGCGGCGGAGCTTCGGCTGACCATCGGCTGGCTGAACGCGGTGCTCGCGATTCAGGGCGCGGGCGCGCTGCTCCTGCTGCTGCAGCGCGGCAAGCGCGGGAACGGCGCCGCGCTGCTCGCCGCGACGCTGCTGCTCGCGGTGTGCACGAGCGGGATGCGCGCCTCCGGCGGCACCCCGACTCCCGACGTCACACCCACCGGCTGCTACTCCCGCAGCGGCGGCACCAACACCTGCGCCGGAGGCTGAGCTGACCGGCACGGGAATCGTGACGTGGCGTCGTCCAGCCACATCGGAGTGTCATCGCGTATCCGTGACACGGCCGCGACAACGCCCCCATCCGTACACATGATTTCGATCTCCATCGATCAGCTCTAGCGTCCCTCCCACATGCATGGGAACGGCGCGGACTACCCCACCGCGCCAGGGGCAGGAGAGGTGAATCGATGAACCTGAGGCGCTCCCTCAGCACACTCGGGCTGACCGCGCTCGTCGCGGCGTCCACGCTCACCGGAGGGGCAGCGGTCGGTGTGGCCGCGGCGCCCGCGCCGGTGTGCGCGGAGCCCGCCGCGGCGGCGAAGGCCAAGCCGGGCGGCTCCGCCAAGCAAGACCCCAACGAGCTCACCACGGAGCAGGTGGCCGCCAACGAGAAGGCCCTCGAAGCCGCACTCAAGGCCAAGGGCAAGGCCCGCGCGTCCGGGGCCGCCGCCCTGGCGGCGACCGTCACGATCCCGGTGGTCGTGCACGTGATCTCCGAGGACGGCACCCGCGCCAACGGCAACATCCCCGACTCGATGATCAACAACCAGATCAGCGTACTGAACCAGGCGTACTCCGGCGGCACCGGCGGCGCGGCGACGGCGTTCGCGTTCCAACTGCAGTCGATCAACCGGGTGACGAACGCCGCCTGGTACCCGATCGTCTACAACTCCAACGCGGAGAAGGCGATGAAGGCGGCGCTGCGCGTCGGCGGCGACGGCACCCTGAACATCTACACCGGCCTGCTCAGCCAGGACCTGCTCGGCTGGGCCACCTTCCCCCAGTCGAACATCACCTCGTACGACGGTGCGGTGATCCTCGCCGAGTCGCTGCCGGGCGGCAACGCCAGCCCGTACAACCTGGGCGACACCGCCACCCACGAGATCGGCCACTGGCTGAACCTGTACCACACCTTCCAGGGCGGCTGTAACGGCCAGGGCGACCAGGTCGCCGACACCCCGGCGGAGAAGGCCGCCGCCTTCGGGTGCCCGACCAACCTGGACACCTGCAAGAGCAAGCCGGGCCTGGACCCGATCCACAACTTCATGGACTACACCGACGACGCCTGCATGTTCGAGTTCACCGCGGGCCAGGCGACCCGCATGCTCGACGCCTGGACCGCGTACCGCGCGTGACGGCAGGTGGGGCCCGGTGCGTCCGCACCGGGCCCCACTGATGTTCTCCGGGTCCCGGCGACAGGTGGGCGCCGGGACCTGGTGCCGGTCAGCTCTGCCGCAGCGGGGGCATCGGCACGGGGATGTTCAGGCTGGTCGCGCCGACGCCCATGCCGCCCTCACAGGTGTTCGGCGGGGCGGTGCCGATCCCGCGGGTAGACGGCTTCTCCGCGGCCCAGAACATGAAGCCCAGCATGCCCGCCGTGGTGCCCGCACCGTTCGGCGCGACCGACTGCACGTACGGGGCCGTCGCCTGCTGCACCGAGTTCGCGAAGTTCGTACACTCCGCGCGGACCTTGCTGCCCTCGGCGATGTAGAGCCCGCCGGTGAACTTCGCCGGGGCCAGCGGCGGCACCGGCGGGTTGTACTGCGGCTTGCCGTCGATGTGCTCCTGCCAGTTGGCCTGCGCCGTGGACGCCGACGGCTGCCGGGCGGGCACCATCGCGTTGGCCCAGTCCAGCACCGGGTTGTCGGTGCGCAGCCAGTCGGCGGTCGCCTTCTGGTTGAGCGCGATCAGCCAGCGGTCGCCCGCGGCCACGTCGATGGTCAGCCGCGCCCGCGGGTTCGCGCCGCTCGCGTCGTACGGGTGGACCGCCCGGTACGCGGTGATGAAACTCTGCAGGGCCGCGACGTTCGGGCTGCTGTTCTGCTCGTAGTCGATCTCGATGCCGACCCCGAACTGCGTCGCCACCGCGGCCGCGCGCTGCCCGAGCAGCGTGCCGTTCGTGGCGAGCGCGGTGTCCCAGTCGTCGGTGTAGGTGATGCCGCCGATGGAGAGCATCACCCGGATGCCGCGCGAGGTGAAGTGGTTGACGATCTCCTGCGTCATGCCGCGCGGCACGCCGTTGACGGTGGCCGCGTCGGTGGTCTGGTTCAGCAGCTTCAGCGGGTTGACGAAGCTGAGCACGACCAGGTTGACCGACGGCCGGCCGTCACCGCGGTCGACGAGCCAGTGGTTCTGGCTGTCGAACTCGGCCACGGACCGCGGCGTCGCCCACAGGCAGGCGTCGTTGCCGCAGTGCCAGGCACCGTAGATCTGGATCGGCGTGACCGCCGCGGCCTGCGGCGCGGACGGGGGCGCGGCCGCCGCGGGCAGCGGACCGGCCAGCCCGATCAGTACGGCGAGGAGCAGCGCGAGGCGTCTCATGAGGACCTCCGTTGAAGATGCCCGAACAGAAACCGGAAAGAAGGTTCACCGTTAAGGCGTCAACAGATGCCGATACGTCACTCCCCCAGGTTTACCATGATCGTTCGACTTGCCTGGCAGGTGGGCGAATGCGGGGTCAAGATACGCACAGGTGCCAGGCAAGTCGAACGATCAACGTGGAGCCGACCACCGGGGTCGGTGGCGGGTCAGGCGTTGGTGCGGGCGTGGGCGGTGGCAGCGCCGGTGCGGGTCATGCGGTGCCAGCGCAGGCGGTCGCCGACCAGGGCCATGACCGTGGACTGGATCACCACGAGGTACATCAGCTGCCGGTACACGACCTGCTGCAACGGCAGGCTCCACAGCGGGCCGTAGCGCTCGCCGTCGAGTTTGAGGGCGTACGCCGCGGTCAGCACCTGGACCAGGGTGAAGCCCAGCCACACCGCCGCCACCTGCGTCGGGGGCAGGAAGATCGCGCCGTACACGCCGTAGACGTCGACCATCGGCGCGGACAGCGGCAGCAGCACCTGGAACAGCGTCAGGTAGGACAGGCCGCGGCGGCCCAGCCGCCCCGACGCCCCGCCCTCGGTCAGCGCCCGGCGGTGCTTCCACATCGCCTGCATCGTGCCGTAGCACCACCGGTAGCGCTGCCGCCACAGCTGCCGCAGCGAGGCCGGGGCCTCGGTCCAGGCGATGGCGTCGGGCGCGTACACCACCCGCCACCCGGCCCGGATGATCGCCATGGTGAAGTCGGTGTCCTCCGCCAGGGTCTGCGTGGAGACGCCGCCGACGTCGACCACCGCCTCGCGGCGGAACGCGCCGATCGCGCCGGGCACGGTCGGCATGCATTGCAGGACGTCGAACATCCGGCGGTCCAGGTTGAAGCCGATCACGTACTCCAGGTGCTGCCAGCGGCCCAGCAGCCCGCCGCGGTTGGCCACCTTGGTGTTGCCGGACACCGCGCCGACCGCCGGTTCGGCCAGGGGCTGCACCAGCTCGCCGATCGCGTCGGGTTCGAAGACGGTGTCGCCGTCGACCATCACCAGAATGTCGCCGCGGGCGAACATGACGCCGGTGTTCAGCGCGGTCGGCTTGCCGGCGTTCTCCTGCTCGACCACGTACACGTTGGGCAGCCGCAGGCGGCGCACCAGCTCGGCGGTGCCGTCGGTGGAGCCGTCGTCGACGACGATGACCTCGACGTTCGGATAGTCGCCGCCGATCAGCGAGCGCACGGTCGCCTCGATGTTGGCCGACTCGTTGTAGGCGGGCACGATCACCGACACCGCCCCGACGTACCGCTTGCGCCGACGGGACAGCTTGCGCACCCGGCGCACATGCACGCGGGCGCACCAGACCTGCACGATCAGCCGCAGCACGGCGAGCACGACCGCGGCCAGCATGAGCCAGGTCATCGCGCCGGCCAGCCAGCCCGCGCCGAGCTGTGCGAACCGCAGGGCCTGTCCGCGCACCCGCTGCCCGGCGGACGCGGCCGGTGCGGCGGGCAGCGCCATGGCCTGCGACACGGTGGTGAAGCGGTAGCCCTGCTCCTGCAGCCTCGGGATGAGGATCTCCAGGGCGGCCACGGTCTGCGCACGGTCGCCGCCCGCGTCGTGCATCATCACGATCGCGCCCGCGCCGCCCGCGGGCGTGGCCGCGGCGACGATGGCGTCGACGCCGGGCCGGCTCCAGTCCTTGGTGTCCAGGTCGGCGAGCACGGTGAGGTACCCCTCGTCGGCGGCCTGCCGCATCGCCTCGTACGCGGGGACGGTCACCGCGTCCGGGGTCGCCGAGTAGGGCGGGCGCATCAGCGTCGCGCGCAGGCCGGTCGCGGCGGCGATGGCGTTGCCGGTGAGCGTCGTCTCCGCCGTACGCTGCCAGGCCGGCGCGGCGGTCAGATCGAGGTGGGTGAAGGTGTGCGCGGCGATCTCGCTGCCGCTGTCGACGATCTGCCGCGCGACGTCCGGGTGCTGGTTGACCTGCGCGCCGACGGTGAAGAAGGTGCCGGCCGCGTCATGGCGGCGCAGCACGTCGAGGATCGCGGGGGTCCAGCGCGGGTCGGGGCCGTCGTCGAAGGTCAGCGCGATGGTCTTGGCCGGCATCGCGCGTGTGGTCACCGTGCCGTCGGCGGCCAGCCGCTGCACCGGGCCGCCGTCGACCACCTCGTCCGGGGCGGGGCGCTCGTCGGTGACCGGGTGCGGGCCGCTGCCCTCCGCGCCGATGTGCTCGACGTAGCCGTTGAGCGACAGCCCGGCCAGCGCCAGTGCCAGGGACAGCGCCAGCAGCAGCCAGTGCGCCTTGGGCGCGCGGCGCGGGGACTCGCGCCGTCTCGCGTGTCGCGACATCGCTACTTCTTCTTCGAGGCGGTCGGGTGCGGCCGGTCGGTGGGCCGGTTGCCGCGGGCGGACGACGAGGGGGTGGCCGCTTCGCTCGGCTTGCCGGTGGTCTTCGTCGGCGACGCGGAGGGCCCGGTGAGCGGCTGCGGCCGCGGCTCCGGCGTCGAGGCGGCGGGCGCCGGGCTGGGCGAATCCTCGGCCGCGGGACGGTCGGGCAGCAACTGGGGCAGGCCGGGCAGCCCCGCCCCCTCCACCCCGAGGAATCCCGCCACCACGATGCCCAGCATCAGCGTGAGCGCCACTCCGCCACCGGCGGCGAGCACGGTGAACAGGCGCCGCCTGCGGCCCGTACGGTCCACGAACACCGGCCGGTTCGCGCCTTTTCTTCTGCTCATCCCCTGCTGCCCTGACCTAGCCCTCGCCCCCGGAGGAGGCCTGTCACCGCGCATGACATGCGCCACCGGTAGAGCGCCATGCGCCCGCCGTTCGTCACACCGGGTGACGCGTATCTCAGGACCGGGGTCAGCCGGTTCGCACAGTCGGGTGCGATGTGTGCACAATCAAGCGCTCAGAGACGTGTGGGAGGGGAGCTGCCGGTGACCGAGCTGCGGCCTCCTGCTGCCGACCTGACGGCGGCGGTCGATGCGGCCCGGCACGGCGACGAGGCGGCGTTCAACAGCCTCTACCTGGCCGTTCAGCCGGGACTGCTGCGCTACCTGCGGGTCCTCGTGGGCTCGGACGCCGAGGACGTCGCCTCCGAGACCTGGCTGCAGATCGTGCGCGACCTGCACACGTTCCGTGGCGACGAGGGCGGCTTCCGGCGCTGGGCGGCGACGGTGGGACGGCACCGGGCCATGGACCACCTGCGCCACCACCAGCGCCGACCGTCGGTGCCGTTCCCCGTCGAGGCGATGGCCCACCTGCCCGCCGCCGACGACACCGCGGCCTCCGCCGAGCAGTCGATGACTACCGACGGCGCGCTGTCGCTCATCGCCTCGCTGCCCGCCGACCAGGCCGAGGCGGTGCTGCTGCGGGCGGTGCTGGGCCTGGACGCCCAGTCGGCCGCCGACGTGCTCGGCAAGCGGTCCGGCGCGGTGCGTATGGCCGCGCACCGAGGGCTGCGGCGGCTGGCCGAGGTGCTGGGTGGCGCACGTCACGGTGGCGATGCAGTGACACCCGGCGCGGACCCGACGCTCAACGAGGTGACATGAGCGACTTTTCCACGACCGGCGGGATCGACCCCGGCACGAGCGAGCGGCTGCTCGACGGTGCCCGAACCCAGGTCGCCGACCAGGGACCGGTCGGCGACCTGCTGGCCCGTGCCGCCGCCCCGGGGCGGCCCGAGGAGCTCGCCGGGGCGCCCACGGTGCTGGCCGCCTTCCGCGCCGCGTACCCGCAGCCGGTGGCGCGCAAGCGGCACACGCTGCGGCGGGCCCTGGCGCTGAAGGTCGGGGCGATCGTCGCGGCGTTGACGGTCGGCGGCGTCGCGTTCGCGGCCCACTCGGGCGTGCTGCCCAACCCGTTCCCGATCGGCCCGCAGTCTCCGGTGTCGCCGTCGAAGTCCCGGCCGGGCACCACGCCGGGCCACAGCGCCCTGCCGTCGGCGAGCGGCACGCCGTCGCCGAGCGGCTCGCCCTCGGCACTGCCCTCGGCGGCGGCGAACCTGCACGGCCTGTGCCGCTCGTTCCTGGCCACCGCGGACAAGGACAGGCCGAAGGCGACGGACAGCCCGATGTACGCCGCGCTGGTCGCCGCGGCGGCCGGGCAGGACCTGACCGGCTACTGCACCGCCCTGATCGAGCCGAACGCCTCCCGGCCCAGCGGGAATCCCGGCAACGGGCCCTCGCCGAGGCCGAGCAAGGCCAACCCCGCGCCGTCGGCGAAGAAGACGAAACCCAGCTGACGGCACGCGCGTGACACGCGGGCGACGCCCGGCGCTATCACCAGTGGGACCAGCAGGACGCACCCCTGCTGGTCCCATCATCCGTCCATGGTGAGCGCGTCCCCCGTCGCAGCCCCATGGCGGCCGGGCGCGCCGCGCGGGCACTCCTCCCCGCACGCGCGACGCGCACCGGTCGACCGCCGACATTGCCGAGACGTCCCCCGCACGGCGCGTGCGCTTTATCCCACTCTGCGCTATAGGTAGCCTGACCTGGTTTGTCGCATTTGTTGACATTTCAGGAGGCATATCCAGCATGAATAACGGATTGAGAGCGGGCGCGCTCGGCACCTCACTGCTGTCCGCTGTCCTGATGTTCGGCACCGCGGCCGCGCCGGCCCCGGTCGCCGCCCGCGCCGCGGGCCCCGCGGCCCCGGTCATCACCGAACCGGAGAAGGACAACAGACTGCTCAGCGCCGCCGACGTGCACATGGAGACGCGGGCGATGCAGAACAACGACGCCGGCGACGCCCACCTGTGCACCGACTGGGAGATCTGGGCCGGCAACGCCGGCTCCGGCGAGCGGGTCTGGTTCGACTCCTGCGCCAGCGGCACCGGCCGGGTGCATGTGCACCTGGGCGACGGGGTGTTCGAGAACTCCTTCACCGGCCGCAAGGACCTGATCCCGGACAAGGCCTACACGCTGCGCGTGCGGCACCGCGACGCGAGCGGCGCGTGGAGCGCGTACTCCAGCCGGCCGTTCAAGACCGACGTCGAGCGCAAGCCGCTGCCCGGCGCGGGCGACTGGAAGGTCCACCAGCCCGGCTTCGTGGTCGAGGAGGTCACCGGCGACCTGGCGCTGCCGGTGAACATCGCGATGGTGCCGAACTACTCGGGCGACCCCACCAAGCCGCTGTTCTACGTCACCGAGCTGTACGGCCGCATCCGCGTCGTGACCGGCGACTTCAAGAAGCACACGTACGCCGACGACCTGCTCGACTTCGACCCGAGCGCGCAGTTCCCGGGCACCGGCGAGATGGGCGTGACCGGCATCGTGGTCGAGCCGGAGACCGGCGACCTGTTCGTGTCCATGCTCTACAAGGACGACGGCGACCTGCTGCCCAAGATCGTGCGCTTCCACAGCGCCGACGGCGGCATGACCGCCGCCACCAAGACCACGATCTTCAAGGCGCCGGACGAGCCCCAGTCGACCTCGCACCAGATCTCGAACCTGAGCTTCGGCCCGGACGACAAGAAGCTCTACGTGCACATGGGTGACGGCTTCGTCGCCGACACCGCCGAGGACATGGACTCGTTCCGCGGCAAGGTGCTGCGGATGAACCTGGACGGCACGGCGCCCAGCGACAACCCGTTCTACAAGGGCACCGGCAAGTTCCAGGCCAAGGACTACATCTGGGCGTACGGGCTGCGCAACCCGTTCGGCGGGGCCTGGCGGCTGGCCGACAAGCAGCACTACTCGGTGGAGAACGGCCCGTCTGTCAACGACCGGCTGGCCCGGATCACCAAGGGCGGCCGTTACCACTGGACCGGCGGCGCGAGCGGCCTGACCAAGAACGCCCTCTACAACTGGAAGGAGACCCAGGGACCGGTCAACATCGCGTTCACCGAGAAGGACGTCTACCACGCGGCCGGTTTCCCGCAGGAGAAGTACGGCAACGGCTTCGTCACCCTGAGCGGCCCGACCTACGCCAGCGGCCCGCAGCGCCGCGGCAAGAAGATCGTCGAGTTCTCGTTCAACGACGACGGCTCGGTCGACGACCCGAAGACCCTGATCGAGTACACCGGCAGTGGCAAGACCAGCGTCGCCGGCCTCGCCCCGGGACCCGACGGGCTCTACTTCACCACGCTGTACACCAAGAGCGGCGACGCCACCGACTCCGGCGCCAAGGTGCTGCGCGTGCGGTACGTGCGCAAGGACACCGGCTCGCCGGTGACGCTGTACTCCGACAGCGGGTTCAAGGGCGAGTCCAAGGGCCTGGGCACCGGCATCTTCGACACCGCCGCGTTCGGCAAGGTCAAGGACAACACCGTCAGCTCCCTGCGGGTGGCCGGCGGCTACCGGGCCGTCGCCTGCGACAGCCCGGCGACCGCGCCCGACCTCGGCGCCTGCCGCTACTTCGGGCCCGGCGAGCACGGCGCGCTCGGCGACTTCAACGACAAGTTCTCGTCACTGACCGTCTTCGGCGGCCCGGTCGAGGGCAAGGGTGTCGTCGGCTACGGCGAGACCGGCCTCAAGGGCACCGCGCAGCCGCTGGGCGCGGGCATGCACGAGTCGGTCGCGGGTGAGCTCACCGGTGGCGAGAACACGTCGATCAGCTCGCTGAAGATCGGCGCGGGATACCGGCTGATCGCCTGCGACAGGGACCGCTCGGCCGGCGCCGACCTCGGCGTCTGCCGCATCCTGGGCAGCGGCGAGCACGCCACGATCGGCGCGCTCAACGACAAGATCTCGCTGATCGGCGTCGTCGGGCCGCCGCTGGCCGTGTTCTCCGAGGCCAAGGCCAAGGGCAAGAGCCAGAGCTTCGAGGCCGGTGTCTACGAGGGCACCCGCGGCGAGCTGGCCGAGGTCGGCGACAACGCGATCACGTCGCTGCGCCTGGAGCCCGGCTACCGGGCCGTCGCCTGCGCCGGTGACGGCAGCACCGGGACCGGCCTGGCCACGCTCGGCCGCTGCCGGTCGTTCCCGCCGGGCGAGCACACGCTGACCGGCACCGACCTGGACGACAACATCTCGCTGCTGCTCGTCTCCGGCGAGCCGGTCAAGGGCACGAACGCCACCGCTTACGCCGACCAGGCCTTCAAGGGCGGCAAGTCCGCCCTGGGCCTGGGCATCTTCGAGGCGTCGCACGACGACCTCGACGGAGCCGGCAACGACAACATCAGCTCGCTGCAGGTCACCCCGGGATACCGGGCGGTCGCCTGCGAGCACGGCACCAAGCCGCTCGTGCTCGACGTCGGCATCTGCCGCTACTACAAGGCCGGTGACGTGACCTTCGTGGGCGCAGACGTCAACGACAAGTTCTCGCTGGTCGCGGTCGACAAGGTGGGCGGAGCGCCGGCCAAGCGCTGACGGCTCCATACGACGAAGGCCCCGTTCCCGCCGCACGGCGGGGACGGGGCCTTTCCGCATACCCCCTAGGAACTGCTGCTACTGCTGCCCGAGTCGCTGCCACCGCCGCCACCGCCGAACGAGCTGCCACCGGAGTCGGCGCCGCCACCGGACCAGCCGCCGCCACCGGAGTCGGCGCTGCCGCCCGACCAGCCGCCACCCGAGTCGCCCGACGAGCCGCCGCTGCCGACGTTGTGCTGCCAGGTGTGCTCGTCGGTCCACACCGGGTCACCGGACGAGGTGTGGACGGGGCCGTGGAACCCGGCAGGACGGCGCTTCTGTGCCTGCCCCCGGCTCCCGGCGCGCGTCGCGGCGATGACCGCGACGGCGATGCCGGCCACGACCAGGACGATGCACGCCAGCACCACGAAGAGAAGGATCATTGACTCCATCGGGTCAATGTAGACGCCCTGTGCCAGCGCTGCCGGCCCGTCAAGAACCGCCGCCACCATGCGCGCGACGGCAAGTCGCCCGGCAACCCGTGGTGGGCACGGCAAAGGCGCGGGCCCGTGCCCGCGCCTTTGCCCGATGCTCAGCCCAGGTCGATCGTCGGGTACAGCGGGAAGCCCTTGAGCAGGTCGGTGGTCTGCCCGGCGACCCGGTCGGCGACACCGTCGGCCAGCACGTACGCGGCCTTGGACGGCTTGCCGTCGGTCGTGCCGGGCGTGGTGCCCGCCAGCACGGTGTGGATCAGGTCGGCGATCTCGTCCATCTCGGCGGTGCCCAGGCCGCGCGTGGTCAGCGCTGGGGTGCCCAGCCGGATGCCGGAGGTGTACCAGGCGCCGTTGGCGTCCTGCGGCACCGCGTTGCGGTTGGTGACGATGTTCGCGTCCAGCAGCGCCGACTCGGCCTGGCGGCCGGTGAGGCCGTACGACGACACGTCGAGCAGCACCAGGTGGTTGTCGGTGCCGCCGGTGACCAGCTTCGCGCCGCGCCGCAGCAGGCCCTGGGCCAGCGCCTGCGCGTTGTCGACGATGCGCTGGGCGTAGTCGCGGAACTCCGGCCGGCGCGCCTCGGCCAGCGCTACCGCCTTGGCCGCCATGACGTGCGGCAGCGGGCCGCCGAGCACCATCGGGCAGCCGCGGTCGACCTGGTCGGCCAGCTCGGTCTGGCACAGCACCATGCCGCCGCGCGGGCCGCGCAGCGACTTGTGCGTGGTGGTGGTGACGATCTGCGCGTTCGGGATCGGGTCGAAGTCGCCGGTCAGCACCTTGCCCGCGACCAGGCCCGCGAAGTGGGCCATGTCCACCAGCAGGGTCGCGCCGACCTCGTCGGCGATCTCCCGCATGATCCGGAAGTTCACCAGCCGGGGGTACGCCGAGTAGCCCGCCACGATGATCAGCGGCCGGAACTCGCGCGCCGACCTGGCCAGCGCGTCGTAGTCGACCAGGCCGGTCGCCGGGTCGGTGCCGTAGCTGCGCTGCTCGAACATCTTGCCGGAGATGTTGGGGCGGAAGCCGTGCGTGAGGTGGCCGCCCGCGTCCAGCGACATGCCGAGCATGCGCTGGTCGCCGAGCTCGCGGCGCAGCGCCGCCCAGTCGGCCTCGTTCAGGTCGTTGACGTGGCGGGCCTGCGCCTTGGCCAGCGCCGGGCTCTCCACCCGCTGGGCGAGCACCGCCCAGAAGGCGACCAGGTTCGCGTCGATGCCGGAGTGCGGCTGCACGTACGCGTGCTGCGCCCCGAACAGCTCGCGGGCGTGCTGCGCGGCGAGCGCCTCGACGGTGTCGACGTTCTTGCAGCCGGCGTAGAAGCGGCGGCCGACGGTGCCCTCGGCGTACTTGTCGCTGAACCAGTTGCCCATGGCCAGCAGCGTCGCGGGCGAGGCGTAGTTCTCACTGGCGATCAGCTTCAGCGACTCGCGCTGGTCGTGCAGCTCCGCGCCGATCGCGGCGGCGACCGCCGGCTCGACGGCGCGGATGGCGTCCAGGGCGTGGCGGTAGGCCAGGGACTCGCTGGACAGGGACGCGTCAGACATCGGACCTCCTAGACGATACGGAAGAGGCCCAGGCGCTCGGCACAGCGTCACGACGACGGAGCCGCTCCCCGATGGTGACCCATCCCAGCGCGCCAGTCACGGCCCACCGCCCAGCCTAACAACCTCCGGACCGCCACGCCCCCCGCCGCACCGCCCCGCCCACATCGTGGCGGGGTCAGCCGAGGGCGCGGTCGAGGTTGTAGGCGGCGGAGATGAGGGAGAGGTGGGTGAAGGCCTGGGGGAAGTTGCCGAGTTGTTCGCCGGTCTTGCCGATCTGCTCGGCGAACAGGCCGACATGGTTGGCGTAGGTGAGCATCTTCTCGAAGGCGAGGCGGGCCTCGTCCAGCCGGCCCGCCCGGGACAGGGCCTCGACGTACCAGAACGAGCACATGGAGAAGGTGCCCTCGACGCCCCGCAGGCCGTCGGGGCTGACCGCGGGGTCGTACCGGTAGACCAGGGAGTCGGAGACCAGGTCCTCGGCGAGGGCGTCCAGCGTGGACAGCCACTTCGGATCGGTCGGCGAGACGAACTTCGCCATCGGCATCATCAGCAGCGCCGCGTCCAGCACCTCGGCGTCCTCGTGCTGCACGAACGACTGCCGGTCCGTCGAGAAGCCCTTGCGCATGATCTGGTGGTAGACGTCGTCGCGGGTCTGCCGCCAGTGGGGCAGGTTCGCCGGCAGGCCGCGGTGCACGGCCATGCGAATCGCCCGTTCGATCGCGACCCAGCACATGAGCCGTGAGTAGAGGAAGTTCCGGCGACCGCCGCGAGTCTCCCAGATGCCCTCGTCAGGCCGGTCCCAGTTGCCGCACACCCAGTCGACCAGCCCGGTGACCTCCTCCCAGCGGTCGCTGGAGATCGGGTGCGCCCACTTGTCGTACAGGTAGATCGAGTCGATCAGGGCGCCGTAGATGTCCAGCTGCAACTGGCCGACGGCGTTGTTGCCGATGCGCACCGGAGCCGAGCCCCGGTATCCCTCCAGGTGCGTCAGCTCCTGCTCGGGCAGGTCGGTACGGCCGTCGATGCCGTACATGATCTGCAGCGGGCCGTCGGGGCCGTCACCGCGCAGCGCGACGTGGCGGTCCAGGAAGTCCATGAACGCCGCGGCCTCCTCGGTGAAGCCCAGCCGCAGCATCCCGTACAGGCAGAACGCGGCGTCACGGATCCACACGTAGCGGTAGTCCCAGTTGCGCTCCCCGCCGAGCTGCTCGGGCAGGCTGGTCGTGGCGGCCGCGACGATCGCCCCCGTCGGGGCGTAGGTCAGCAGCTTCAGGGTCAGCACCGAGCGGTTCACCATCTCCCGCCACCGGCCACGGTAGCGGGAGGTCGACAGCCACCGCCGCCAGTAGCGCACCGTCTCGGTGAACTGGTCCTCCGCCTCCGCGAGCGGGCAGGACCGGGGACGCACCTGGTCGGAGACCCGGTCCAGCGCGAACACGGCCGTCTCGCCCTCGCCGAGGGTGAAGGCCGCCCGCGCGTCCCCGTCGTCGGTCGTGACCTCGACGCTGCTGGTCAGGGCGAGCGACAGCACCTCGCAGCTGAACACCACCCGGTCGCCGTCACGGTGCAGCGTGTGCGCCCGGCGGCCGTAGTCGAAGCGGGGCGCGACCAGCGCGGCGAAGGGCAGCGTGCCGCGTACGCAGACCACGCGGCGGATCAGCCGGTGCCGTCCCGCCTCGGTGGGGTCGCCGACGATCGGCATGAAGTCCTGGATCTCGCCCACGCCTTCGTCGGCGTAGAAGCGGGTGATCAGGACGTTGGTGTCCGGGAAGTAGAACTGCTTGGTCCGTGCCGGGACGGCCGCGGCCAGCTCGAACCGCCCGCCGCGGTCGGCGTCCAGCAGCGAGGCGAAGACGCTGGGCGAGTCGAACCGCGGGCAGCAGTACCAGTCGATGGTGCCGTTCATGCCGACCAGCGCCACGCTGCGCATGTCCCCGATCAGCCCATGATCTGAGATCGCCAGGTAGCGATCCGAGCCTCCGTCCGCCACACCGCCAGCATATGACCGGAATGTCCATCCGGCGGCATCAACCGGGCAGGGTGATCGCGCGGCCCGGGGCGGCCGTCGTGCCGGGCGGGCACCACCAGGTCATCACCTCGACCGCGGCGGTGGTCAGGCGCGGCCCGGCCGGTCGGCAGCCGGCGGCTCCGCATCCACCCGGCGCAGCGCCTGGATCGCCCCCTCCACGGTGGCGCCGAGCGCGCGGGCCGCGGTGCGGTAGGCCCGCGCGGCCTCGTCGAGCCGGGCCATCGCCTCGGCAGGCGGCAGGTCGGGGCGGCGCTCGGCGACCGTGGTGCCGTGCCGCACCCGGCTGACCACCAGGCCCGCGGCCTCCAGCTCACGATAGGAGCGGGCCACGGTGTTCACGGCCAGGCCGAGGTCCGCGGCGAGCTGCCGGATCGTGGGCAGGTGCGCGCCCGGGGCCAGCCTTCCGTCGGCGATCATGGCGGCGACTCCCGCCCGCACCTGCTCGTACGGCGGCACGGTGCTGGTGGAGTCGATGTCGAGCCTCATCAGAGGGTCCCCTCGCAGGTCCGACCGCGCTCAGAACGCGGTGATGCTCTCCGGTGCGCGCTCGGCGCGGCTCAGCGCGCGGATCACCGCGGCCTGCCCGTGGCGGCGCACGGCGAGTTCGCCGAGCAGCGCCAGCACCGGTCCGAACACGGTCGGCGGCTGGTCGGGCGTGGGCACGCCGACGCTGTACGCCAGGTCGTCGGAGTGCACGGTGATCTCCATGAGCCGGGTCACCAGGAAGTCGTCCAACCCCATCGCCCACGGCCCTGCGGGAGGGCTGACCAGGCGATCGGCGTGTTCCTCGGCGAGCAGCGCCCGCAGCTCCGACACGGCGAGCCGGATCTGCTCCACCAGCGCCACCGGGCCGCCCCCGGCGACCGCCTCGCCGCCCTGGCGGATCTGCACGTTGACGTCGGCGTCGAGGTCGGCGCCGATCCACCGCACCCGGCCGTAGTGATCGGCCAGCGCGACCGGAGGCCCGTCCGGAGCCGGCGCGCGCAGCACCCGGGGCACGTTCACCACCTGGGCGGCCAGGTGCCCGGCCAGCCCGGCGACGGTGAATCCGGCCAGCGCGCCCGGCTTCGCCCAGGCCGCGGCCACGGCGGGGTCGCCGACCAGGGTCGCCACCGAAGTCGCGGCCTGCAGGTACGCCTCACGCACCGCACTCATCCGAGCCTCCCGGGTCGCTCGCCCACTCCGGCGAACACCCTAACCCGCCCCGGCCGCCGCGCAGCGGCGCTGCGGACCGCCGGGCCGCACGGACTGACCGTCGGGCGTACACCGGCGTATCCCGCCCGCGAGCGGACCGTTCTTGATGAGTGACCCGGACCTGCGCCCCACGTGTGCGCGGGCTCGAAGTCGACCCGTCATCGAAGGGATCGAACGTGCACGACGGCTCGCTGCTCACCGCCGAACGGACGCGCCCCGCCGCGCCGGCGCCCACGCCCGTGCCCGCCGCGGGCCGGACCCCGCGTCCGGTCGCGATCGCCGTGCTGGCAGGAGCGGGGCTGACCGTCGTCGCCGCGGTGCTGGCCGCGCTGCGGCTGCTGCCCGCGGGCTCGCGGGCGGGCGCGTGGCGCTACCGCTACGTCCACACGTTCTCCTGGGAGATGCTGCTGCCGTTCGCGGGCGGCGTGGCCGCGGTGCTGGCCCTGCTGTGGCTGACCCACCGCCTCGGCGCGCGACGGGAGCGGCTCGCGCTCGGCATGTGGCTGGCTGCCGCCGTCCCGCTGCAGCTGGTCGTGCGCGCCGCCGACGAGGCGTCGCTGGGCGCGATCGTCGGCAGCGACCGGGCGAACTCGTTCTACACGCCGTCGCTGCGCTTCACCGCGTACGAGTACCTGACGCGCTTCGAGGAGATCGTGCACGCGCTGCCGCAGCACGCCCGCTCGAACATGCCCGGCAAGACGCTGCTCTACCACCTGCTGGGCACCGTCACCACGAACCCGGCCGCGCTCGGCATCGCCGTCACGGCCGTGTCCAGCCTGGGCGCGCTGCTGGTCTACCTGGTGGTGCGCGAGGTGCTCGGCGACCGCCGGGTGGCGCTGTACGCCCTGATCCTGTGCCTGCTGGTGCCGGGTCGGCTGTACTTCCTGCCCATCCTCAACGCCGTCTCGCCGGTGCCGATCCTGCTGTCGCTGTGGCTGTTCACCCGTTATCTGCGCCACGCGCACTGGGGCTGGGCGGTGGGCCTGGGCGCGTCGCTCTACCTGGTGTTCTTCTTCGAGCCGCTGCCGCTGGTGATGGGGCTGACGTTCGCGGCGCTGGCCGCGCTGGCGCTGCACCGGCGGCGGCTCGACGGGCTGGGGCTGCTCAAGCTGGTCTCGTTGACGCTGGCCGCGTTCGCCGGGGCGTACCTCGGCCTGAAGCTGGTGTTCGGCTACGACCTGTTCGTCAACCTCGCCGAGGTGCTCGCCGACGCGACCGACTTCAACGAGCGCGCGCACCGGCCGTACGACGTGTGGGTGGTGCGCAACCTCGGCGACTTCGCCCTCTGCGCCGGGATCGCGGCCATCGTGCTGATCGGGTACGCCGCCTGGGACGCGGTGCGCCGCGGGGCGGCCCGCCCGATCGCCGCGCTGACCCTGTCCGGGCTGGCCGTGCTGGCCTTCCTCGACCTGGTCGGGATCAACCGTGGCGAGACCACCCGGCTCTGGATCTTCCTCGCGGTGTTCCTGATGATCCCGGTGGCCTGGGCGTGCGCCCGCTCGCCCCGGGTGTGGCCGTTCGCCGTGGTCGCCGCGGCCCTGATGCTGCAGGTCGCGACGACCACGCCGATGATCGCCTTCATCCGCCCCTGAGCCGAGCGCAGCGGCTGAGCCCACACAGTGCGGCGGCCCGACCCACGGTCAGCCGGGTCACCACCAGCCGCGGGGCGGCGCCCCGGTAGAACGCCTCGAAATCTGACACTGTCACGCCAAGGACACGGGCCGGGCCGCCGCCAGGTTGCAGCACCGCCGGGTCTCGCGGGAAGGGGCGTCCGGCAGACTGGGCGGGTGCTTCGTGACGTGGCTGGAACCGACCTCCCGGTGCGGGAGGCGCTGCCCGCGCTGCTCGCGGCGCTGTCCGGACCCGGCGCGGCGGTGCTGGTCGCGCCGCCCGGCTCCGGCAAGACCACGCTCGCGCCGCTGGCCCTGGCGGGCGAGGTCGCCGGCCGGGTGATCGTCGCCGAGCCGCGCCGGGTCGCCGCCCGCGCGGCGGCCCGCCGCATGGCCGAGCTCACCGGCACGCCGCTGGGCGGCCCCGTCGGGTACAGCGTGCGCGGCGACAGCCGCACCAGCGCGGCCACCCGGGTCGAGGTGGTCACCACCGGCCTGCTGGTGCAGCGCCTGCAGCACGACCCGGAGCTGTCCGGGGTCGACGCGATCCTGCTCGACGAGGTGCACGAGCGCCAGCTCGACTCCGATCTGGCCCTGGCGTTCACCACCGACGTGCGCGCCGCGCTGCGGCCCGACCTGCGGCTGGTGGCCGCGTCCGCGACCGCGCAGGCCGAGCGGCTCGCCGCCGTGCTCGGCGCGGGCACCCCCGTGGTCACGGCGGGCGGCACGCCGTACCCGATCGAGGTGCGCTGGCGGCCGCCGACCGGCCCGGTGAGCGCGCCGTACGGGCTGCGGGTCGATCCGCGCCTGCTCGACCACGTCGCCGCCGTGATCCGGCAGGCGCTGGCCGAGACCGCCGGCGACGTGCTGGTGTTCCTGCCCGGGGCGGGCGAGATCGAGAGTGTCACCGGGCGGCTGGCGGGGCTTCGCGCCGAAGTGGACCTGCTCAGCCTGCACGGCCGCCAGGCCGCGGGCACCCAGGACGCCGCGCTGCGGCCAGGACCGCGCCGCCGCGTCGTGCTGGCCACCGCGGTCGCCGAGAGCAGCCTGACCGTGCCGGGCGTACGCGTCGTCGTCGACGCGGGCCTGGCCAGGGTGCCGCGCACCGACCTCGGCCGCGGGCTGGGCTCGCTGGTCACGGTGCGGGCCTCGCGCGCCTCGGCACACCAGCGCGCCGGACGCGCCGGCCGCGAGGGGCCGGGTGTGGTCTACCGGTGCTGGTCGCAGGCCGAACACGAGCGGCTGCCCGAGCACCCCGAGCCCGAGATCGCCACGGCCGATCTGACCGCGTTCGTGCTGCAGCTGGCCTGCTGGTCCAGTGCGGACGGCGCGGGCCTGGCCCTGCTCGACCCGCCTCCGGCGGCCGCCGCGGCGGTGGCCCGCGAGACGCTGACCGCGCTGGGCGCGCTCGACGGCGACGGGCGGGTCACCGGGCGCGGCCGGGCCATCGCGGGTGTCGGCGCGCACCCGCGCCTGGCCCGCGCGCTGCTCGACGCCGCCGGTGAAATCGGACCGCACCGCGCCGCCGAGGTCGTCGCGCTGCTCGGCGCGGACGCTCCGACCGGGACCGACGACCTGGCCGCCGGCTGGCGGCGGCTGCGCGACGGGGTCGACGCGGCCGCGAGCGCCGCCTGGCGCACCGAGGTCCGCCGCCTGACCGGCAGCCTGCGCACCGGCGGCCAGGAGACCGCGGCTCGCCGCGACGGCAGGGGGCGAGCCGGTGGCGCGTCCGCCGCACGTGACCGGGCCGAGTCGGGTGGGCTGACCGACGACCTGGCCGGGGCGCTGGTGGTCGGGCTGGCCTACCCGGAGCGGGTGGCGCGGATCCGGGGTGCGGGCAGCCGGATCTACCTGATGGCCGGGGGCACCGCCGCCGAGCTGCCGCCGGGCTCGCCGCTGACCGGGGTGCCGTGGCTGGCCGTGGCCGCCGCGGACCGGCAGCCGGGCAGCAGCTCGGCCCGGATCCGGCTGGCCGCCGCCACCGACGAGGCGACCGCACGGCAGGCGGCGGCTCCGCTGCTGGTGACCGGTGCGGAGATCGCCTGGTCCGACGGGGACGTGGTGGCCCGGCAGGTGACCAGGCTGGGCGCGATCGTGCTGGCGGAGCGCCCGCTCGACCGGCCCGACCGGGAGCTGGTGGCCCAGGCGCTCGCCGAAGGGCTGCGCCGGGAAGGGCTGCGGCTGCTGCGCTGGACGCCCGAGGCGAACGCGCTGCGCGAGCGCCTGGCGTTCCTGGCGCACGCGCTCGGCGAGCCGTGGCCCGCGGTCGACGACGAGTCCCTGCTGGCCGCCGCCGGGCAGTGGCTGGGCGGGGCGCTGCACGCCGCGCGCCGCCGCGCCGACCTGCAACGGGTGGACGTCGCCGCGGCCCTGCGCGCCCTGCTGCCCTGGGCGCAGGCGGCGCAGCTGGACCAGCTCGCCCCGGAGCGGCTGGAGGTGCCCAGCGGGTCGCGGGTCCGGATCGACTACGCGGACCCGGCCGCCCCGGTCCTGGCCGTCAAGGTCCAGGAGGCTTTCGGCTGGACCCAGACCCCCCGCCTGGCGGGCGGCCGCGTGCCCGTGGTGCTGCACCTGCTCTCCCCCGCCGGCCGCCCCGCCGCCGTCACCGGCGACCTGGTCTCCTTCTGGCGCACCGGCTACCCCCAGGTCCGCGCAGAACTACGCGGCCGCTACCCCCGCCACCCCTGGCCAGAAGACCCGACGACGGCCCCACCCACCCGCCGCCTCCAACCCCGCAACCCTTGATCGCGACGATCTTGCGTGGACGGTGGGTACGACACGCACTGTTCGGACAGATCGCCAGCGGTTCGTGCAAGATCGTCGCGATCAAGGGGCGGGTAGCGGGGCGATAGCGGCTGCCTGGGCAGGGGGTGGATCGTAGAGTGGCAGCGTGGGGCTGGTGCATACGGTGGGTCTGGTGCTGCATCCGCAGCGCGACTCCGTGCCCGCGATCGACACCATCATGGATTGGGCACGCCGCCGCGACGTCACCGTGCTCGGCCTGCCCGACGAGGTCGACCGCATCTTCTGCGACGCGGTCGCGGTCGACCCGCAGGAGCTCGCCGAGCGGTCCAGCCTGCTGGTGAGCCTGGGCGGCGACGGGACGATGCTGCGCACCATGCGCCTGGGTGCGGGCCGGCCCACGCCGGTGCTCGGGGTCAACCTCGGCCGGCTCGGCTTCCTGCCCGAGATCGACGTGGACGGGCTGCCCGCGGCCCTGTCCGCGATCGACAACCAGCACTACTCGATCGAGTCGCGGCTGGCGGTGCGCACCACGCTGCCCGGCGACCACGAGGTCACCGCGTTCAACGACATCGCGCTGTGCCGGATCCCGGGCGACGGCCTGGCCGGGGTCGCCATCACCGTCGAGGACCACGCCTTCGTGCGCTACGCCGCCGACGCCGTCATCGTCGCCACACCCACCGGATCGACGGCGTACGCCTTCTCCAGCGGTGGCCCGATCGTCTCCCCCACCGTGCGGGCCGTGCTGGTGACGGCTGCCGCCGCGCACTCCAGCTTCAACCGCGCGCTGGTGCTCTCCGCCGACGAGCAGCTGGCCCTGCAGGTGCTGCCGAGCAGCGGCCGGCTCGCCGTGGAGGTCGACGGGCGCGTCGACGGCTACGTGGCGCCGGGCGACCGGCTCGCGATCACCGCGCTGCCCGACGCCGGCCGGGTGGTGCGGCTCGGGCTCACCACGTTCTACGAGCGGGCCCGGCGCAAGCTCCAGGTGCGCGGCAGCGCCGAGGTCGACGGCCCCGGCGACCTCGGCGCCGCCGAGCCCATGTCGCATACGGCACTATGACCGCTGTGTTCATCCGCCGCGAGACACCCGCCGACGTCGACGCCATCCGCACGGTGACCCAGGCCGCGTTCGGGCCGCAGTACGCGCCCGAGCCGGCTCCCGAACCGGGACTGGTCGACCAGCTGCGCGCCGACAGCGCCTGGCTGCCCGCCCTGTCCCTGGTCGCCGAGGTCGACGGCGAGATCGTCGGGCACGTGGTGTGCACCCGGGGCCGCGTCGGCGACACCCCGGCCCTGGGCCTCGGCCCCCTCAGCGTGCGCCTCGACCACCAGCGGGCCGGCGTCGGCAGCGCGCTGATGCACGCGGTGCTGGGCGGGGCCGACGCGCTCGGCGAACCGCTGGTGGCCCTGCTGGGCGATCCCGGCTACTACCGCCGGTTCGGCTTCCGGCCCGCCCAGGAGCTGGGCGTGCTCGCGCCGGAAGCCGAGTGGGGGAACCACTTCCAGGCGCGGCCGCTGGCCGGGCACGACCCGGCGGTGCGGGGACTGTTCACCTACGCGGAGCCGTTCCTTCGCCTGTAGCCGACTAAGATCGCGGCGAGGGCCCGGCCGGGAGGTGACCATGAGCGACGAACCGCAACCGCAGGGCACCGCCTGGGCGTGGGCCGCGCCACTGCGCAAGGCCGCCTCCCGCATCCGCCCGCCGGAGCCCGCCGGCACCGAGGACGACGGCGACACACCGGGCCGGTCCGTGGTCGACTGCGCGGTGTACGTCGAGGGGCGACGTCGGCCGGGCGCGTGCGACTACGACTCCGGCCTGGCGACCGTGAGCCAGACGCCCGGCTCCTTCCTCTGGCTGGGCCTGCACGAGCCGAGCGAGGCAGACTTCGCCCCCATCGCCAAGCGCTTCGGCCTCGACGAGCTCGCGGTGGAGGCGGCGACCACGCGCCGCCAGCGCCCCAAGATCGAGCACTTCGCCGACGTGGCCCTGTTCGTGCTGCGCACCACGCGGTATGTCGAGCACTCGACGCTGACCGAGAGCTGCGACGTGGTGGAGACCGGCTCCGTCGTGCTGTTCATCGGCGACGCCTATGTCATCAGCGTGCGCCACGGTCCCGCGGGCGAGCTCGCGCCGGTGCGCAGCGACCTGGAGAAGCGGCCCGACCGGCTGGCGCAGGGCCCGTGGGCGGTGGCGCACGCGGTGGCCGACCGGCTGGTCGACTCGTACCTCGAAGTCGCGGTCGCGTTCGAGAACGACATCGACGAGCTGGAGGACCACGTCTTCGCGCCCCAGTCGCAGAACCGGGCCGCGCAGATCTACCAGCTCAAGCGCGAGCTGATGGAGTTCAAGCGGGCGGTCGCCCCGCTGCAGCACCCGCTGGCCGCGCTGATCGACGACAAGGAAGGGCTGCCCAAGGAGATCCGGCGCTACTTCCGCGACGTCAACGACCACCTGCTGCGCACGGTGGAGCGCATCGTCACGTACGACGACCTGCTCAACTCGATCCTGCAGGCGCGGCTGGCGCAGCTGTCCGTGGACCAGAACAACGACATGCGCAAGATCGCGGCCTGGGCCGCCATCGCCGCCGCGCAGACCGCGATCGCCGGCATCTACGGCATGAACTTCGACTACATGCCCGAGCTGCACTGGAAGTACGGCTACGTGATCGTGCTGGCGCTGATGTTCGTGGTGGCGTCGACGATGTACCGCGCGTTCCGCCGCTCCGGCTGGCTGTGACCCCGGGGCGACGCGGTCCGCGCCGCCCCAGGCGTCGGCTCAGCCGACCCGGTAGGGCCGCATCATCTCGTTGTCCTCGTGCTCCAGCAGGTGGCAGTGCCACACGTACTGCCCGGCCAGGTCGAACTTGGCCTTCACCCGGGTGATCTCACCCGGCAGCGCGATCACGGTGTCCTTGGTGCCGCGCTCGCCCGGCTCCGGCGGCTGCTTGCCGTCCACGCCCCGGCCGAGGATCTCGAACTGCACCAGGTGCAGGTGGATGGGGTGCGCGTCCTGGCTGAAGTTGTGCAGTTCCCAGATCTCGGTCGCGTCGAGCTTCGGGTTCTCGGTGATCGGGTGGTCCCAGTGCATCGGCATGGCGTGGCCGTCGGGGCCGACCGTGCCGAGCATCAGCTCGATGGACTGGTCGTGGCCCAGCTCCTCGTCCAGCGACAGCTGCCGGGTGTGGTCGGCCGGGCCGATCGGCTTGATCCAGGGCAGGTCGAGGTCCTCGGGCGGGGTGCTGCGGTCCTTGCCGGTCAGCCGCCCGACGGTGAAGCGCATGACCTGGCCGGTGGTGGCCGGGTCGGACGGGTTGAAGGTGCCGTTGTAGGGCTCGTCCGGGCCCTCGTTGATGAGGTACAGCTCGGTGCCCTCGCGCAGCCCGGTGAAGTCGAGGATGACGTCGGCGCGCTCGGCCGGGCCCATCAGCAGCTGCTGGAGCTTCGCGGGCTTGGGCAGGAAACCGCCGTCGTTGCCGATCTGCCAGATGGGCAGGTCTGCCTGCGCCGGGCGGGCGGTCGGGTTGGCGCTGACCTTCATGATCAGTACGCGGCCGTTGCAGCCGTTGAGGAAGCGCAGCCGGTAGCGGCGCGGCTCGACCTCCAGCTCCGGCCAGGTGTTGCCGTTGACCATGATGGTGTTGGCGAAGAACTCCGGGTTCCAGATCGGCGGGAACGGGCCCTCCGGGATGTACGGGCCGGCGTCGTCGGCGAACGCGCGGCTGGCCGGGTAGAACAGCGAGCCGTCGGCGTTGAACGAGCGGTCCTGCACCACGACCGGGATCTCGTAGTAACGCGTGCCCGGCTTGTCGCCCAGCTGCGGAGCCGGGCCCGGCAGCACGCCCGGGGGCAGGTCGCTCTTGCCGCCGCGCAGCAGGTAGAACCCGGCGAGTCCGGCGTACACGTTGACGCGGGTCACGCCGAGCGAGTGGTCGTGGTACCACAGGGTCGAGGCGCGCTGGTCGTTGGCGTACTGGAACGTCGCCGTGCCCGGCTTCCAGGACACCCCGTTGCGCTGCTCGAACTCCGCCCCGAACTCGTCGTAGAAGGTGCCGACGGTCGCGTACCCGGCCGGGATGTTGCGCGCCTTCGGCAGGTACCACGCCTCCGGGTAACCGTCGCTCTCCTCGTGCGAGTGGCCGCCGTGCAGGTGCGTGACGATCGGCACCGGCCCCCGGTACGGCCCCGGCGTCGAGGTGAACGTGGGCCGGGTGTCGCGTCCGGCGTCACCGCCCGGCGGGTTCGCCCAGTGCAGCGTCGGGTCCACGGGCAGCAGGTGCGGACGGAAGTCGCCGTACGAGTCGACCAGGTCGTTGACCCAGGTGACCCGCACCGGCCGGTCCACCCGGGCCTCGATGGTGTCCGACGGGGTGCGGAAGCTGCGCGGCTTCGACACGTCGCCGTAGCCCCAGACCGTGGTCTGCGGCAGGTTCGACGGCAGGATCTGCTGCCGGAACTGGCGCACCCCGACCAGGTAGCGGGCCAGGCCGTCCTCGCCCCGGTGCGCGGGCGGCATCACCGACGGCACCGCCAGCGGCGTCACGTACTTGCGGATCTTCGTCGGGTCCAGCGTGCCCGCCCGGCCCTGCCCCACCGCCCAGGCCCACCCGGCACGTTGGGAGATCACCGTGGCGGCGCCCACGGCCGCCGTCGCCTGAAGAATCCGCCTGCGGTCGACCATGTCGCACACCTTCCGCCGCCCCCGCGCGGCGTCACGAAACTGCCGCAGGACGTCGGGAGTCCCGCGCGGCGCCGCCCCCGCGCGGCGCCTGCCAGGAGGAACGACTCAATCGACCTTGGGAAACGAGCCAGGCGGCGTACCGGACCGGCGAGCGAACGGCCGGACCGGTACGCCGCGCGGGTCAGCTGACCCGCAGATCGTCGATGACCCAGTACCAGTTGTTGCTCGCGTTGTAGTAGCGGAACTTCACCGTCATCGAGGTCGCCCCGGCGGGCACCGTGACGGTCAGCGACTCGGTCTTCGCCCGGGCGTCCGCGCTGTAGCGCTTGACCAGCTGGTTCGCGCCGCCGTTGAAGGAGACCAGCACGTCGCCGGTCTGCGCGCCCTCCTGCAGGTAATGCGTCACGTAGCGCAGCGTCTTCGTGCTGCCCGCGGTCACCGGGTACGCGGGCGAGACCAGCGTCGAGTCGAACGACGCGCCGCCCGAGCGGTCGTCGAACTCGTCGGAGTCGGCCACCGCGAACACCCCGCGCAGCCGCAGGCCGTTCTCGCGGTTCTGGGACGACTGGGTGCGGCTCCAGAACTCCTCGTTGGTGAAGGACCAGCCGCGCCACTCGTTCACGCCGCCGGCCGGCATCGCCGAGCGGTCCACCGACCAGCCGGCGGGAGCGGTGTGCGTCCAGCCCTTCACCGTGGCCGGGATGCCGGTCTCGTGCGAGCGGGTCTGCAGCGAGGCGTTCAGGCCGTCGAACGGGTCGGTGGCGCGTACGTTCAGCGGCTTGCTGTCGAGGTTCCAGGCCGGGTTGACCGCCACACCCAGGTGCGCGAACACCGTGCCGGCGACGTCGGACAGCCGGGTGTCGATCGGGCGCAGGCCCGCGGCGTGGCCGGTGCCCTTGGCCAGCACGAACGTGCGGCGCTCGGCGTCGACGCCGCAGCCGCCGTGGCCGCCCGACGGGTTGTTGTGGCCGTGGTCGGTGGTGACCACGATCAGCCAGTCCTCGCTCGCGTACGTCGGCCGGGCCGCGATCGCGTCGAGCATCCGCTTGAGCTGGGCGTCCTGCGTCTCGATCGCGGTCCGGTACGCCGTCCCGGTGCCGACCGAGTGCGCCACCACGTCGGTGTTGCCCAGGTAGACGAAGGCCGCGTCGGGGTCGTTGTTCCGAAGCTGGCTCACCGCGTCGTTGGTGACCTTGACGTCCTCGCCGACGTAGCCGTTGGCGTCGCCGTTGTAGGTGATCCGGGTGTCGATCGCCGCGCCGAACGTGCCCTGGGTGTGCAGCACCGCCCAGTCCAGGACGGACAGCGTGGAGTACGCCGGGTCGGCCTGCTCCAGCCGGGTCAGGAAGTCGGGGTACGTGCCGTACTGCTTGCCGCTGAAGGTGTTGTCCTTGACGCCGTGCTTGTCGGGCATGACGCCGGTGGCGATGGTGGACCAGCCGGGCCCGCTGGACGAGTTCGCCACCGGGTTGCAGTAGAGCAGGCTCTCGCCGAGGGTGCCGCCGGCGGCCAGCGCGTCGAGCGTCGGGGCGTTCGCGTCGACGACCTTGGCCCAGTTCAGCCCGTCCATGCCGACCACGAGCACCTTCGGGGTGAGCGCGGCGGCCTGGGCGAGCGGTGTGGTGAGCGTGAGCGTGAGCGCGGCCGTGGCCGCGACGGCGGCGGTGGCCGCGAGGGCACGCGGACGGGAGAACGGCGACATGGGTCGACCTCCGATCGGGACGGGATGTCCAGATCAGACCGTCACCCGATGAACGTTGCGCGACAACGGCCGCCCGTTCGGACTACACCGCCGTGAAAGGACGACGCCGCACCCTAGCGCAGCCCGAGCAGGCCGGGGAGCTTGCGCATGTCGTGGAAGACCACGGTGTCCGGGCCTTCGAGCCAATCGGCCGGCGTCACTCCCCCGGCGTACGCCAGGACCCGCATGCCCGCCGCCCGCGCGGCCTGCACGCCGGGCCGGCTGTCCTCGACCACCACGCAGCGCGCCGGGTCCGCCCCCATCCGCGCCGCGGCGTGCAGGAACAGGTCGGGCGCGGGCTTGCCGTTCGCCACCTCGGTGGCCGAGAAGATGCGGCCTTCGAACCGCTCGTAGAGCCCGGTGATCCCGAGCGTGTTGCGCATCTTGTCGTGCCGCCCGCTGGAGGCCACGCAGGTCGGCAGCGTGATCGCGTCGAGCGCCTCGACGATGCCGGGCACCGGCACCAGGCCGGCCTCGTGCGCGGCCAGCTGGCGCGCGACGAACATCTCCGGCCACTGCGGCAGCGGGCGGCCCAGCTTCTGCTCGATGACCGGCACCATCGAGGCGGCCGAGCGGCCCACGAAGTGCTCCAGGACCTCGTCTTCGGTCAGCGGCCAGCCCAGCTCGGCCAGCATCTGCGAGGCGACCCTGATGGCGATGGTCTCGGAGTCCACCAGCACACCGTCGCAGTCGAAAATGACAAGATCCACCGATTCGATCACGGCAGGACCCTACCGCCCGGCCCGGCCGCGGCCCGCATCAGTACGACGCGGTCCCACGGCGGATGCGGCCGTCGACCGCACCCGCCAGGAGCGGAAGCTCCATCAGCCGACGAAGTTGTTCTGCACGAAGACGATGATCATGGCGCCTTGCAGGGCGAACATGACGGTGGTGTAGATGCGGTCGAAATGCACGTTCCGTCCCATCCGGGCCAGCACCATGAACGCCACCGCGCACTCCAGCGCGTACCGCCAGGTCGAGCTCAGCGGGTAATGGGTGTGGATCGGATTCGACAGCGGCATCAGGATGATGATCGCCGCGAAGATCACCAGGTAGGCGTGGTCCGCCCCGAGCTTCCAGGGCCCCACCAGGGCCAGCACCAGCAGCGCCAGCATGACCAGCGCCGTGGTCAGGTTGACGATGTTGCGGATCGCGTCGGGGTGGTAGGCCGAATCGCTGCCGCTGATCAGGTCGGCGACGTCGCCGATGACCGTCCACGGCGCGGTGAACCCGAACCGGAACCAGGCCTTCTGCGCGTCGAGGAACTCCAGGGCGTTGCCGAAGGTCAGGTAGCAGAACAGCATGTATGCGGCGAGCCCGGTCGGGACCAGGAGCACCGCGAACACGTTCCGGTCGAGCACCCCGAACGTGCGGCGCAGGGGCACCCGCACTCCCCGCAGCCAGCCCCTGACGTCGTGCCGGGAGAAGCCGCCCAGCCACTGCGGGACCGAACCCGGCGAGAATCCGCGCTGGCGCAGGTACTCGTAGCCGAAGGCCACGCCGAGCATGACGCCCGCCATCCGGGTGGCGCTGGCGTACCCGGCGAACATCGCCGCCCACCACCAGCGCCCCCGCCGCATGTTGTAGAGCGAGGCCAGCGCCAGCGCCACGAACAGCGACTCGTTGTATGCGGCGACCAGGTAGAACGCCGTCGGGAAGGCCAGCAGGTAAATCGTGGTGCGCCGGGCGTCCTCGGCCCCGATCATCTCGGTGGCCAGCCGGTGCACCAGGATCAGTGCGGCCAGGCAGGCCAGCGCGCCGATGATGAGGCCTGCTTCGAAGGTGCCGCCGGGCAGCACCGGGTTGAGCGCCCGCACCGTCATCGGGTAGAGCGGGAAGAACGCGGTGCTGCGGGAGTCGTACTCGTAGCCGGAGTCCGCGATGATCAGGTACCACTCGGTGTCCCAGCGGTTCCACGCCTGGATGAGCTCCGCGAACGTCGTCGGGACGGGCCCGGCCTTGCTGTCCAGCCCTTCGGTCGGCATCCACGCGACCGCGGTGACCAGGAAGTAGGCCAGCAGGCCGCTCGCCCAGGCGACGAACCCGGTGACCACCGAAGGCCGCCACCGCCGCCAGGCCGCCTGCCCGCCGCGCTCCGGCTCCGCTGCCGCCGCCTCGTCATCAGGTGACGAAACGGGTGACTCGGGCAGATCGTCGGTGGGGAGGGCGCCGTCGCCGGGTGCGCCCGCCGGGTGGCGGCGCACCGGGACGAGCCCTGGTCCGGGGGAGTCAGACATAGGCAGGAATATAACCATGGGCGACCGAGGTCACGCTGCCCCGCGCTTGGTGTCACCGGCAGCTGGGACACGGTACGGTTGTCCACCATGTCCGCCTTCACCCCCGGTCTCAAGCTGCACGACCGCTACCTGCTGGATCGCCGCATCGGCTCCGGCGGCATGGCGGAGGTCTGGCAGGCCCACGACCTCGTGCTGGGCCGCCCCGTGGCGGTGAAGGTGCTCGCCGGGCCGACCGCCGCCGACCCGGCCCTGCGCGCGGGTGCGCTGCGCGAGGCCCGCTCGGCCGCGCAGCTCACCCATCCGCACATCACCGCGGTGCACGACTTCGGCGAGGTCACCTTCCCCGACGGCCACGTCGAGCCGTATCTGGTGATGGAGCTGCTCACCGGCGACTCCCTGGCCGACCTGATGGCCCGCGGGCCGCTGCCCTGGGCGCACGCCGCCTCGATCGGCGCGCAGGTCGCCGGTGCGCTGGCCGCCGCGCACTCCCGGGACGTGGTGCACCGCGACATCAAGCCGGGCAACATCATGATCACCGCGACCGGCGCGAAAGTGCTCGACTTCGGCATCGCCGCGATGACCGGCCTGCCCGACGCGACCGGCACGCTGATCATCGGCACTCCGGCGTACGCGGCCCCGGAGCGGCTGCGCCAGAAGGCCGCCGATCCGGCCGCCGACGTGTACGCCCTGGGTGTGCTGCTCATCGAGATGGTGACCGGCCGGCGGCGCAACGGCATCGACAGCTGGGAGCAGTTCGAGTCCGAGCACGCCCGCCCGCGGCCGCTGCCCGCGCTGCCCGGGGTGCCCCCGGCGATCATCGCGCTGATCGCGGCCGCGGTGGACCCCTCGCCCGCGCGCCGCCCGCGCGCCGACGACCTCGCCCACGCCCTGGGCGGCCTGTCCGTGCCCGCGGTGTCCGGCCCCGCGCCCGCCACCGTGCTCGCCGGCCCGAATCCGACGTTGCTCGCACCCACCGGCGGCTCGATCGCCGGCGCGGCCCGGGTGCCCGCCCCGGCCACCCGGGCGCAGGCCGCGCCGCGGGCCAAGGCGGCGCCCCCGGCCCGCCCGAAGCGCAGCCGCAAGCCGCTGCTGGCCCTCGCGCTGGTAATGGCGATCATCATGATCAGCGGCGTGCTCCTGATCATGTCGGCGCTGCGGGAACCGCTGGACCCCGCGAACGCCACCCCGACCCGGACGCCGAACCGGCCCGCCCGCACCACGGCGGCACCCAAGCCCAGCCCCACCCCCGAGCGGGCCGGGCCGTTCCAGGTCGTGAAGCTGATCTCCGACCTCGACGACGCCGTGCAGAAGCTGCGCGACACCGAGGTGATCACGCCGAAGCAGAAGGCCGAGCTGGAGAACGGGCTCAAGAACATCTCGGGGAAGATGCTCCAGGGCGACTGGGACGAGGCGCGCCGTCGCGCCGAGAACCTGCAGAAGAAGGTCGAGGGCTGGGCCGCCGACGCCGAGGGTGACGCCAAGGAGGCCTACGAACCGGTGCAGAAGCTGCTCGACGAGTTGGAGAAGCTCGCCAAGCGCAACAGCTGAGGCTCAGCAGCGCGTTGCGATGTCCCGGCCGCCGGTCAGCGCGGCAGGGCGCGTTGCAGCTCGGCGCGCAGGGCCGGGGTGAGGATCTCCCCGGTCTGCTTGGCCAGCCGCGCCATCTCGAAGCCGACCACGCCCAGGTCGGCGTCGGCGGCGGCGACCACCGCCAGCACCGAGCCGTCCCGGATCGCCATGGTGAGGAAGTAGCCCCGCCCCATCTCGATCACGGTCTGGCGCACCTCGTCGCCGTCGGACAGCTGCGCCACGCAGCCCGCGATGCCGATCAGGCCGGAGGTGACCGCGGCCAGCTGGTCGGCGGTGGCCCGGTCCAGGTTCGCGGAGACCGCGACCACCAGGCCGTCCGAGGACGCCACGATCGCGTGGCGCGCGCCCGGCACCCGGTCGGCGAATCCGGCCACCAGCCAGTTGAGGTCCTGGGCCGGCTTGCTGAGCGTCGCAGTGGTCATGGCTCCCCCTTGATGTCGTCCGGTGCCGCCGGCGGTGCCGCCGGGCCGTCGCCGGCCTGCCCACGGCGTACGCCCTCGTACAGCCGGGTCAGCGTGGCGGCCGTGGCCGCCGGGTCGGGCTCGCGCCGGCGCCGCGGTGCGCTCGGCGGTTCGACGGTGGCCGGGCGGGCCGGCCCGGCAGCGGGTGGCCCGGGCCGGACCGGTGAGTCCGCGGGCTCGGCCAGCAGCGCGGCGGGCAGCTCGACGGCCGCGCGCACACCGCGGTCCGGGCACAGCGACAGGCCCACCCGCACGCCGTGCCGGGCCGCCAGGTGGCTCACCACCACCAGCCCCATCCGTTCGCTGGACGCCACGTCGACCTCGGCGGGCACGGCCAGCAGCGCGTTCGCCTCGGCGAGCGCGCGTTCGCTCAGGCCGATGCCCTCGTCCACGATCTCGACCAGCGCACCGCCGGGCGCGACGTGCGCGCTCACCCGCACCGCGGTGTCCGGCGCGGAGAAGGCGGTGGCGTTGTCCAGCAGCTCGGCCAGCAGGTGACCGATGTCGGCAGCGGCGTGCCCGGCGATGTACAACGAGTCGTCGACGTCGGCGCGCACCCGTTCATAATGCTCGATCTCGGAGAGCGCGGCCAGCGCCAGCGCCGCGAGCGGCACACCCTCACGCCACCGCCGGCGCGGCTCGGCCCCGGCGAGCACCAGCAGGTTCTCGTCGTTGCGGCGCAGCCGGGCGGCCAGGTGGTCCAGTTTGAACAGCGCCGCCAGCCGGTCGGGGTCGCGTTCGTCGCGCTCCATCTCGTCGAGCAGGCGCAACTGCCGCTCCACCAGGATCTGCGAACGCCGGGCCAGGTTCGTGAAGATCCCGTTGACGGCACGCCGGGAGCGCGCCTGGCGCAGCGCGAGCGCGACCACGCTGTCCCGGACCGCCGACAATGCCTCCCCGGCCGCGGCGAACCCGTCGGCCGCGGACGTCGCCTCGCTGGGAGGTCCGTACACCTCCGCGGCGGGCGCCTCGCCGTTGCCGGTGCGCAGCCGCTCGAAGGTCACCGGAAGCTCGTCGGCCAGGGCCAGCGCGTCGCGGCGCAGCCGGTCGGCGGCGGCCAGCAGCTCCCATCGCACGGCGACGACGAGGCGGATCAGCAAGCCGAAGGCCAGCACCGGGCCGACCGCGATCACGGCCACCCATCGCCAGGCCACGTCCGCGCCGTGCGCGGCACCGTCGACCCCGAGCGCGGCCGCGTCCCGCAGCTGCAAGGCCTCGGCCACGGCCCAGCCCAGCAGCGCGCACGCCGCCATCGCGAAGGCGAGCAAAGGCAGGGTGAACGCGGACGCGAGACGGGTTGCCGCCCACTGCTCACGAACGTCCCCCGCCACCGGCCCCTCCCCTGCCTCGGCTGAACCACCGCCACCACTGGTGACTCGCGGTATGTTACCCGTCACACAGCGAAAAGTGGATAGGCGAGCGCGAATGTGACAACCGACCCGGTGAGGTTTCTGGACAGTCGCGCCAGTCGCCGGTAGCGTTACCGCCATGACTTCCACCCGCAACCTGTGGTGGCGCGCCCGACCGGCGGCCATCGACACGCGCGGGTAGGCATACCCACACCGCGGCCGCCTCGACGAGGCGGCCTTTGCTTTTTCGGTCGCCCGGCGCACGGCCCACCCGAACCGGGAGACCATCGATGAACCTGCTCCACGACCTGCTCGGCGCGCCCGACCCGGGCCCGTTCGCGCTGTTGCGACGCGAAGGTTCCGAGCACCTCGAGGTGCTGCGAGGTCCGCTGTCCACCGTGGCACGGCTGGCCGACATCCCCCTGCCCGAGCACGCGGACGGCGACGAAGCCGGCCCGCGCACGCTCGCCCTGGTCCCTTACCGCCAGCTCGTCGAGCGCGGCTTCGACCGCATCGACGACGGCACCCCGCTGGCCTGCCTGACCGTCGAGTCGTACGACCGCATCCCGCTGGCCGAGGCCCTGGCCGCCCTCCCGGACACCGTGCCCGACGTGACCGACCTCGGCTTCGACATCGACGACGCGGCCTACCGGGAACTGGTCTCCGCCGTGCTGCGCGACGAGATCGGCCACGGCGCCGGATCCAACTTCGTGATCCACCGCACCGCCCGCGCGCACACCGACGCCGACCCCCGTCTGCTGGCCGGGGCCGCACTGCGCCGCCTGATCTCGGGTGAGCGGGGCGTGTACTGGTCGTTCCTGGTCCACCTGCCTGGTGAAGGCGGCCGCACGCTCGTCGGCGCCTCCCCGGAACGGCACGTCAGCGTCGACGACGGCCTGGTCATGATGAACCCGATCTCCGGCACGCTGCGCCACCGCGACCTCGCGCCGGGCCCGGACGGGCGCGAGACGCTGCTGAGCTTTCTCAGCGACCGCAAGGAGATCAACGAGCTGTCGATGGTGCTCGACGAGGAGCTCAAGATGATGGCGGTGGTCGCCCAGCAGGGCGGCCAGGTGCTCGGCCCGTACCTCAAGCACATGACCCACCTCACCCACACCGAATACCTGCTGGCCGGGCGCACCGACCTGGACGTGCGCGACGTGCTGCGGGAGACCATGTTCGCCCCGACGCTGACCGGCAGCCCCATCGAGAACGCCGCCCGCGTCATCGCCCGCTACGAGACCTCCGGCCGCGCCTACTACGCCGGGGTGCTGGCGCTGCTGGGCCGCGACAACGACGGTCGGCAGACGCTGGACGCGCCGATCCTGTTCCGCTGCGCCGACATCGCCGCCGACGGGACCATCGCGGTCAAGGCGGGCGCGACGCTGGTGCGCGACTCCACCCCGGACGGCGAGGTCGCCGAGACCCACGCCAAGGCGGGCGGCGTGCTCACCGCGCTGGGCCTGCGCACCGCGCCGGACACGCACTCCGCCGCCGACATCAAGGAACTGGCCGCCAACCCGGCGGTACGCGCCACGCTGCTGGCCCGCAACGAGCGGCTGTCGCGGTTCTGGCTGGCCGAGCGCGCCGCCGAGCCGGTGACCGGCCCGCTGGCGGGCCGCACCGCGCTGATCGTCGACGCGGAGGACACCTTCACCGGCATGCTCGGGCACGTGCTGCGCTCGCTGGGCATGCGGGTCACCGTCCAGCCCACCACGGCACTGGGCGGACTCAGCTCGTACGACCTGGTGGTGGCCGGACCGGGGCCCGGCGATCCGGGCGACGACACCGACCCCCGGGTGGCGACCCTGGGCAGGGTCGTGGAGGAGCGGCTGTCCCGCCACGCGCCGCTGCTCGGCGTGTGCCTGGGCCACCAGGTGCTCAGCCGCCGCCTCGGCCTGCCGATGCACCGCCGCGACGTGCCCTACCAGGGCCTGCCGTGTGACATCGACCTGTTCGGGGTGACCCGCCGGGTGGGCTTCTACTCCACCTTCACCGCGGTCGCCCCCGCCGACACCCTGTCCACCGCGTACGGCGACCTGCAACTGTCCCGCGAGGACGGCACCGGGTTCGTGCACGCGCTGCGCGGTCCGGGTTTCGCCGGCGTGCAGTTCCACCCCGAGTCGGTGCTCACCGAGCACGGCCCGGAGCTGCTCACCGAGCTGGTGACCGGCATCTTCACCCCGGCGGCGGTCGCCTGAGGCGGAGTTATCCACAGATCGCGTGGGGGGCGTTGTGCCGTCCCCCACGCGCTGCCACTCTCGATGCGTGACGCAGCTGACCGGCGAGCCCCCGCAGACCCTGCGGCTGGCGGCGGACCTGGAATCCCTGGCCGAGGCCCTGCACCGGGCCCCGCTGCCGCCACCGGAGCGTCCCTCCGGAATGGACGCGGCCATCACGACGGCCCACCTGGCCACGGTGCGGGCGGCCGAACACGCGCTCGCCGCGCTCGCTGACGGCCTGCTCACCGACGCCGACCGGCTCTACCTGGTCGCGGCCACCCACCGGCGCACGGAGGAGCAGTCGGCCGCCGACCTCGACCGCGTCCGCGACCCCCGCCGCCCCCGGGGCATGTGGTGACCCGCCGACCGGGTGCCCGATGAAGGCCAGCACGCCGCAGCGCCCTGCCACAAGCGCGCAGGGGCACGGCGTTCCGGGCCGGTGCGCAGGCGTGCCGTCCGGCGCTGCGGCCAGCCCGCCGGGGTCCGGCGCTCCGGCCGGTGCGCGGTGAGGCCGGACGCGCCGGCCGACGCTGCGGTCGAGTTCGTCATCGCGCTGCCGCCGCTGTGGTCGCTGCCGGTGCGCGAGGCGCCGCTGCTGGCGGCGGCACAGCGCTGGCGGTCCTGCGCGGCGCTGGCCGCCGACACCGCCGACGGGCTGGCCGCGGCCACCGCCGCGAGCGCGGCGTGGACCGGCGCCGACGCGACGGCCTACGAGGACTCCCGCAGGCGGCTGGCCGCCGGGGCCGCGCTCGCGGCGGAGCTGGCCCGGCGGGCGGCGCTCGCGCTGGAGGTCCTCGCCGGGCGGCTGACGTCGGTGCAGCGGCACCTGGACGAGTCGCTGGCCCGGGTCACCGCCGCCGTGCCCTGCCGGGGCGGCCCGGACCGGGTCCTGTTCCTCGCGCCCGGCCCGGCGCACGCCGCCCGGGTGCACGCGGCCGCCGCCGAGGCGAGCGACCTGCGCGGCGACCTGGCCGCCGCGACCCGCCAGGCCGAGGCCGCCCTCGCCGCCGTCACGGCGGGCTGGCAGGAGCTGGCCGGAGGGTTCCCGCCTGCCGCGCCGCCGCCGACACCGGAGCCGTCGGAGCCGGTGGTGGTGCGCGGCGGCGGTGTCACCCTGGTGAGCACCGGCGCGCACGACGACGACGTGGTGGTCACCGTCGACGCCGCCGGCCGCCCGCTGGTGCTGGTCGGCGGCGTGACGGTGGCCGCGGTCCCGGACGGGCGGCTGGTGGTGCGCACCGGGGCCGGCGAGGACCGGGTGCGCGTCGACCCGGCCGTGGCGGCCTCGGTCAGCGTGCTCGCGGGCGCGGGCGACGACCGGATCGACGGCGGGAAGCTGCTGCACGGCGCGGGCGGCGGGGACACGCTGCTCGGCCGCGACGGCGACGACCTGCTGCTGGGCGGTGACGGCCGGGACTACCTCGACGCCGGGGCCGGGGCCGACATGGCCGACGGCGGTCCGGGCGACGACACCGTGTACGGCCTGAGCGGCGACGACACCCTGCACGGCGGCACGGGACGCGACCACCTGTCCGGCGGCCGCGGCCGCGACCTGCTGTCCGGCGGGGACGGCGACGACGTGCTCACCGGCGGCGCGCAGGCGGACCTCCTGGACGGCGCGGGCGGCTTCGACCGCGCCTACCGCGACCTGGCCGATCCCGCCACCGAGGCCGAGTCGTCGCACGCCGCACCGCAGACCGCGGCAGGCGCCGGGATCACGGTCACCGGCACCCCGGAGTTCGCCGAGCGCGTCGTTTCCGATCTGGACCTGCTGCGGGCGTCGGCTACCGGGCGGCGCATGCTGGCCGAGCTGGACACGGCGCTGGCCGGCAGCGACGGCTGGCTGCCCGGCGACGCACCGGACACCCTGGAGATCCGGGAGCTGCCGGCCGGGGCCGCCAACGGCTTCGCGGGCGTGGACGGGGACGCCGACCGGCACGTCATCTCGTACGAGCCGGGTTTCCAGGGCCTGCCGGGCGGCGCGCCGCCGGTCGTGGTGCTCTACCACGAGCTGGCGCACGTCTGGGACGACCTGGCCGGGCACGACCACCCGGGTGCGCACAGCCGCGACGACCTGATGTGGGACGGCGACGGCTGGGTGCCGGTGCCCGACCGGGAACGGGTGGCGGTCGGCCTGCCGATCGACGATGACGGGGATCCGACAACGCCCGAACGCCTCGACCCGCACCACCCGTATCCGCTGACGGAGAACGCCCTGCGCGATGAGCTGGGCGTATCCGGCAGGCAAACATACGGCACGACGCGCCGCCCTACGTGACGCCACCGCCACCGTCTGCTATGGAGATCCGGCCGATTGCATCCGGACGCCCTTGTTTGACACAGTGTGCGACGTTGATCGCAACGCGACGTTGTGGTGGTCAGGGGAGGAATCAAACATCATGATGGGTCCACAGCACGCGCTGTCCGGCGCGGCCACGTGGCTGGCCGGGTCCTGGGTGGCCGCGCAGTTCTTCGACTACCCCCAGTCGGCCACGACCATCGCGGTCGGCGCCGCGGTGTGCGCGGGCGGGGCGCTGCTGCCCGATCTGGACATGTCCGGCAAGGTGACCAAGGGCCAGGGCGGCTCGACCGTCTCCCGCAGCTTCGGCGTGGCCTCGCTGTTCGTCGCCGAGGTCATCGAGAAGATCTCGGTCGGCGTGTACACGGCCACCAAGTTGAGCAAGGACCCCGACCGGCACAACGGCCACCGCACGCTGACCCACACGCTGCCGTTCGCGGCCCTGATGGGCTTCGGCTCGATCTGGCTGTGCACCAGGTACGGCCGGTGGGCGGTGATCGGCATCCTGTTCTTCATGTTCGGCTTCGCGCTGCGCGGGCTGTTCGACAAGTGGGCCGACCGGGCCGGCTGGGTCATCGTGACGCTGACCTCGGGCGCCGCGGCCTACTTCGCGTTCAACTTCCTGCCCAGCGAGAACCGCGGGTATCCGATGATCGGCCTGGCGGTGGGGGTCGGCTGCATCGTGCACCTGATGGGCGACATCGTGACCCGGGCCGGGGTGCCGATCCTGTGGCCGATCCCGACCGGGCGGCGCATGTGGCGCATGATCGGCCTGCCGGACACCTTCGCGATCGAGGCCGGCAGCAAGGTGGAGACCACCGTGCTGCGCACCGTCTTCACGGTGATCTCGCTGGTCGCGGGTGCGGGCCTGCTGGCCCCGGCGCTGCTCAAGCGCTTCGACATCGAGGTCTGACCAGGTTCACTTCGCGTCGCCGTAGGAGTCGACGACGGCGACCGTGAGCGGGAACCGCACGGGCGAGCTGCCGAACAGCAGCTCGCCCGTTGCTTTCGCGCCGGCCGCAAGGGCCGCCACCACGACG
Source organism: Catellatospora chokoriensis (assembly GCF_011297315.1). Taxonomy (NCBI): domain Bacteria; kingdom Bacillati; phylum Actinomycetota; class Actinomycetes; order Micromonosporales; family Micromonosporaceae; genus Catellatospora; species Catellatospora chokoriensis. Next base: position 160,595 of record NZ_JAAOTI010000014.1, on the reverse strand, counting down.
TCGGCCTCGTCGTCCGGGCAGTGCACGATGACCTCGTCGTGCTGGAAGAAGACCAGCTCGGCACGGGTGTCCCAGAGCCGGGCGCGCAGCGTGGCCAGCAGCGAGGCAGCCCACTCGGCCGCGGTGGCCTGGATGACGAAGTTGCGGGTGAACCGGCCCCGCGAGCGGCCCGACGCGCCCTCGTCGGCCCACGACGACTCCAGCGCCGACGGCGGGCAGGTGCGGCCCAGCCAGGAGCGCACCAGGCCGCCCGTCTCCCCGGTGCGCGCGGCCGCCTCGACGTACGCCCAGGCCTTGGGGTAGCTGCCGCGCAGCGCCGCGATCGCTGGTGCGGCCGCGCCGCCGGTCTGGCCGTACATCGCACCGAGCAGGGCCAGTTTCGCCGCCGCCCGGTCGCCCTTGAACGCCTCGGCGGCCAGCACCGCGTAGAGGTCGCCCGCGGCCGCGGCACGGGCCAGCCCGGCGTCACCGGACACCGCGGCGAGGATGCGCGGCTCCAGCTGCCCGGCGTCGGCCACGACGAGCCGCCAGCCGGGATCGGCACGGGCCGCGCCGCGCACCGCCTTGGGGATCTGCAGCGCTCCCCCGCCCCGGGTGGCCCAGCGCCCGGTGACCACCCCGCCCGGCACGTACGCGGGCCGGAAGCGCCCCTGCTGCACCCACTGCTCCCGCCAGCTCCAGCCGTGCGCGGTCCAGATCCGGTAGAGCTCCTTGTACTCCAGCAGCACCTCGATGACCGGGTGGTCGACCGCGCGCAGCACCCAGGACCGGGTGTTGGGCACCTCGATCCCGGCCCGGCGCAGCGCCTTGCGCAGCTCGGCGGGCGAGTCGGGGTGCAGGCCGGGCGCGTTCAGCAGCTCGGCGATCCGGCCCGACAGCTCCGCGAGCCGCCGCGGCGGCCCGCCCACCGGGGACGGCTCACCCAGCAGGCCGACCAGGATCTCGTCGTGCGCGCGGGCCTGCCAGGGCAGGCCGGTGTGCCCCATCTCAGCGGCGATCAGCGCGCTGGCCGACTCGGCCGCGACCAGCAGCCGCATCCGCGCCGGGTGCTCGACGGCGGCGGTGCGGGCGAGCTGGTCGCGATACACCGCGGCCAGCGCCGCCAGCGGGTCCACCCCGTCCGGCACGGCGACCGGGGCGGGCGTGTCGCCGAACAGGGTGCCCTGCAGGTCTCCCGGCGGCTGGGCGGGCCGGGCGGCGTGATCGGCGGGCACCGGCGCACCGGTCAGCCGGGCGTACGCGGCGGCGGCCGAGCGGGGCTCGCCGTAGCGCCCGGCGTGCCCGAGCAGCAGCACCTCGGCCAGCTCGACGTCGTGGCAGCGGCGCACCCGCACCCCCGCGGGCAGCAGCGGCCCGTAGACCTGCTCCGTCGACCCCCACAGCCAGCGCGGTCCGCCGTCCTGTTCGCGGGAGGCGACGGCCGCGGCGAGGTCGGCCACGGCTTCCTCGGGCCCGCTGGGCTCGCCCGCGGCGTCCAGCGGGCGCAGCCGACCGCCGCCGCTGCCGTCCGCCACCACCGCGATCACCGTCACGCCGCCCATTGTGCTGGTCGGGGCGGACATCCCGAATCAGCTCCGGGCCCGGCGGGATGCGGCTATATAGAAGTCATGACCGAATCCAGGCCCGTGTTCGACCGGATCGGCGCGACCTACAGCGAGGCCTTCGCGGATCGGCCGGGCCAGCTCGCCGCGGGCCGGTGGCTGCTGGAACGGCTCTCCGACCGGCAGCGCCCGCTGGTGCTCGACGTCGGCTGCGGCTCCGGCACCCCGACCGCCCGCCAGCTCATCGACGGCGGCTGCCACGTCGTCGGCATCGACACCTCGCCCGTGATGCTCGAACTTGCCCGCAACACCGTGCCCGAGGCCATCTTCGTGGAGCGCGACCTGTTCGACCTGGACGGCCTGCACCCGACCCAGCAGCGCTTCGACGGCGTGGTCGCCTTCTTCTCGCTGCTCATGCTGTCCCGGGCCGACATCGACAAGGCCCTCGACGACATCCACCACGTCCTCGACCACACCGGCTACTTCGCCCTGGGCATGGTCGAGGGCGACTCGGACCACCTCATGCGCGACTTCCTCGGCACCCGCGTCCCCCTGACCGCATACCCCCGAGAAGCCCTGAAGCACCTCCTGAACCGCCACGGCTTCACCGTCGAGGACCTGGTCACCGACCTCTGGGAACCCGCCCTCCCCACCGTCGACACCCAACCCCAAACCCACCTCTACGCCTACTGCACCGTCGCCCGCCCCTACTGACAAAGATCGCGACGATCTTGCGCGAACTGTTGGGGATACGCCCGAATAGAGCGTGTCATCCCCACAGCTCAAGCAAGATCGTCGCGATCTTGACGGGCGGGGTGGTGGTGCGACGGGGGGGGTTACTTCACGGCGCCGGCGGTGAGGCCGGACTGGATCTGGCGCTGGAAGATGGTGTAGACGATGATCATCGGGATGATGGCGATGCTCAGCGCGGCGAAGAGGGCGGGCCAGTCGGCCTGGTAGCCGGCGGCGGTCGAGATGTTGGCGATGCCCTGTGTGAGCAGCCACTTCTCCTGGCCCTCGGCACCGCCGGGGAGCAGCGAGACCGGCAGGACGTACTGGTTCCACTGGCCGATGATGTTGAAGATGGTGATGCTGATCAGGCCGGGCTTGGCCATGGGCATCATCACGCGGAAGAACAGCTTGGTGTGCGAGGCGCCGTCGATCATCGCCGCTTCGGCCACCGCGTTGGGCAGTGTCTTGAAGAAGGCGGCCAGGAAGAAGACGGTGAAGGGCAGCGAGTAGGCGATGTACACCAGGATCAGGCCGGTGTGCGTGCCGAGCAGGCCGAGTTCCTGGACCACGATGTAGAGCGGGGTGAGCGCCAGGTACACCGGGAAGGCCAGGCCCGCGATGAACAGGAAGTAGATGAACCTGTTGCCGATGAACTCGTAGCGGGCCAGCACGTAGGCGGCCATCGCGCCCAGCAGCATGGTGCCGAACGTCGAGCAGGTCACCACGATCAGGCTGTTCAGGAAGTACGTGCCGACCTTCGCCTCGGTCCAGGCCCGGCCGAACGACGCGAAGTCCCAGTGGCTCGGCAGCGCGAACGGGTTGCCGATGAAGATCTCGGTGTTGCTCTTGAACGCGGCCAGGAACGTGAAGACCAGCGGATAGATGATCAGGATGGCCCAGACGGCCAGCGCGACGTGGGACAGCTTGTTCAGGACGCCGGCGCTGCTGCGCTTGGAAGACTTGTTTGCCACGACAGACCCCGCTCAGTGCTCGACCGCGTTGCGCTTGCCGCCACGCAGGGACAGCACCGCGAAGATGATGGTGAAGACGGCCAGCGCGACGCCGAGCGCCGACGCGTAGCCGTAGTCCGACTCCCGGATGCCGGACTTGTAGATCTGCACCGGCAGCACGGTGGTGGCCCCGTCCGGGCCGCCCTCGTCAATGGAGAGCACCATCACCAGGGCGAACGCGTCCATGGCCAGGATGCCGAGGTAGACCCAGGCGACCTTCACGGTCTCCATCAGCAGCGGGATGGTGACCCGGAAGAAGATGGTGACCCGGCTGGCGCCGTCCATCACGGCCGCCTCGTAGATCTCGGCCGGGATGCTCGACATGCCCGCGGCGAACAGCACCACGTAGAAGCCGACCGCCTGCCAGACCAGCACGCCGAGGATGGACCAGAGGCCGTACTCGGCCATGAACTGCACCGCGTCCACGCCGAACAGTTCGAGGAAGCGGTTGAGGATGCCGCTGCCGTCCGGGGCGTACACCCGGCCGAAGATGACGCCGACGATGACGACGGCCAGGACCTGGGGGAGGAAGAACACCACGCGGTAGAACTTCGACCCCCAGACCCCGGTCATCATGCCGCCGCGGGTGCCCCCGCCCATGTTCAACAGGAACGCGAAGAACAGGGCGAGGGCGATCGTGATCACCGGCAAGGTGACCAGCAGGAAGACGTGGTGCTTGGCTGCCAGCCATACCTTGTCGTCGTCCAGGAGCTTCTGGAAGTTCTCCAGGCCGACGAAATCGAAATTCGGGGACAGGCCGCTCCAGTTCGTCATGGACACCTGGACCGCCGCGGCGATCGGGCGCAGGACGAACATGCCGTAAAGGGCAAGTGGGGCGATCAGGAACCCGATGACGAACGGGTATTTACCTTGCCGCATGATCAACTACTCCGGCTTCGGGGGGATTTAGCGGGAGAACTTCTTCTCGGTCTTGTCAGCCGCGGCCTGCATACGGGTGCAGAACTCGTCGGCGGTGCCACCCTGGAACATGAGCTTGTTGGTGGCGGCGCGGCACTCGTCGTCCAGGTTCTTGTACCAGGCGTCCCAGCGGAAGCTGAAGTTGGCCGCACCGGCCGCGGTCAGCGCCGCGTTGGCCGAGGTCAGACCGGGCGAGAGGGTCAGACCCTCGGCCGCGCCGGTGACGACGGTCAGCGACTTGGTGAGCTCGGTGAAGCCCTTGGCGCCGGCCTTGGACAGCATGTGGCGCAGGTACTCCTTGCCACCCTGGACGTTCTTGCCCTTGCTGGCGACGAAGTACATCTCACCGGCGGCGGCGTAGAGGCCCGTGGCGGGCAGCTTGTCCGACGCGGCGGCACCCGGGATGGCGGCGACCTGGTAGTCGAAGCCGGCCGGGGTGTCCTTCGACTGCTCGTTCTCCAGCCAGGAACCCGACGGGTAGAAGCCCACCTTGTACTGGTTCTGCTGCAGCTGCACCTCAGTGTGCTTGAGGCCCAGGTGCGCCTTGTTGCCGTACTTGGCGCCGATCTCGCCCCAGAGGGTGGCGGCCTGCTTGACGGCGTCGTTCGTCCAGGCGCCCTTCTCCAGGTTGTCGATCGCCTTGAGCACGTCCGGGCCACCGATCTTGGCGGCCGTGGTCAGGATGACCAGGTACTGGTAGTAGGCCGCGTTGGCGCCCGCGTACGAGTACGGGGTGATGCCCTTGGCCTTCATCTTGTCCAGCAGCGCGGTGAAGTCCGCCCAGGTGGTCGGCGCGGTCCAGCCGTTGTCCTTGAACAGCTTGCCGGAGTACCACAGGCCGAACACGGTGTAGGCGTAGTTCAGCACGTACGGCTTGCCGTTGAACGTGCCCTGCTCGATGGTGCCCGGGATCAGGGTCTCACCGACGGTCTTGCCGGCGATGTCCAGCGACGGCGCGGCGAACAGGTCGCTCAGGTCGGCAACCTGGCCGGCCTCGACGAGCTTGCCCTGGTCCATCAGCTTCGAGCCGGCGTTGTTGACCATGTCCGGCGGGGTGTTGCTGGCGAACCGCGGCTGCAGGGTGGTCGAGACCTCCTGCGTCGAGGAGAAGGTCACCTTCGACTTCGGGAACTTCTTCTCGTACGACGGCACGTGCACGTCCGTGGCGTACTTGGTGCCCAGACCGCCATCGAAGATCACAACCTCGACCGGGGTCTCGGTGGAGACGCCCAGCGGGTTCTCCGCGGAGACCTGGCCGGTCGCCTGGGTGGTGGGCTCGTCGGTGCCGCCGCCGACACAGGCGGAGAGCAGACCGGCGGCGGGGGTGGCCAGCAGGCCGACGGCCGCGGTCCGGCGCAGCACGCTGCGACGGTTCAGGGCCGACGGGCTGTCGGTGTGGTTGGACATCATTGTCTCCTCAGTTTCGGGTCGCTGAAGTAGTGACTCGAGGGTGTGGTGAGGCGGTGCCTGTAGCAGTCGCGGTCACGGGCGGACCCGCGGCCGCGGCGGACCCGGCCGCACCGGGTTGCAGTGCGGCACCACACCGGGCGGCGTTGCCCGATGTGGTGTCGGCCCAGTGCTCGATCGGGTCGAGCACGGTCATGGACAGCACGGCGGCGGGGGCGGTCACAGCTCGCCCTCCTTGCTCTGGCCGTTGCTGAAACGGTGCGCGTCCACCGCGCGGGCGGTGCGCTGGAACGCGGCGTGGGAGCGGTCGTGGGTGCGCTGGGCGACCGCGATGTAGAGCAGGTCCAGCACCACCAGCTGCGGGTGGCGCGCCGACAGCGCGTCGGGGCGGAACGAGGTGGCCTGACTCGCGGTGAGCAGCACGATGTCGGCGAGCTCGGCCAGCGGCGAGCGCGGGAAACCGGTCAGCGCGACGGTGACCGCGCCGTGCGAACCGGCCTCGGCCAGCATCTCCACGGTCTCGCGGGTCTGCCCGGTGTGCGAGATGCCCAGCGCGACGTCGCCCTCGCGCAGCAGCGCGGCACTGGCCAGGCCGTTGTGCACGTCCGGCCAGGTCCACGCGGCGATGCCGATGCGGTGCAGCGAGAACTGCATCTCGGCGCCGACCAGCGCGGAACCCGACGCCCCGTAGATGTCCACGCGGTTGGCCGAGGAGATCGCGGCCGCGGCCCGCTCGACCTCGGCGAGGTCGAGCATCGCGGCGGTGTCGCGCATCGCCTGGGTGTCGGCCGCCATTATCTGTCCGAGTACGCGCTCCAGCGGGTCGCCCGGCTCGATGGCCCGGCCGATGTCCTCGGCCCAGCCCGCGGAGCGGGCCGCGCGGCCGGTCTCCCCGGCGATGGCCAGGCGCAGATCGGCGTAGCCCTCGAAGCCCAGCGCGCGGCAGAAGCGGGTGATCGAGGCGGGCGAGGTGCCGGAGCGCTCGGCCAGCTCGACGATGGTGGCGCGGGCGGCGCCCGCCGGGTCGGTCAGCACCTGCTCGGCGACGCGCTGCAGGGCCCCGGTGAACTCGGGCAGCTGCGCCCGCACCCGGACCAGCACGCTGTCCGGCCGGTCCAGGCCGCTGAGCCGGGCGTGCGGGATCTCCAGCGGGGCGGACTGCACCGCCGCGACCGGTTCCACGCGCTCCACCACTGACTTCTCCTACTGACCGGGTCCCGAACAATTAACCGAAAGGAAGTTAACTGTTAGTGGTAAAAGTTCTTACTGACGACCCCCTCTTGTCAAGTCCACGGGCAAACTTTTTAAAGCTGTTACCTGGCGATGCTGCCGTGGCCTTGCTCCAGGCGGCCACTACGGGCAGCATGAATGCCGCATAGGCCACACCAGCGCTGACCGTTTGGACGAGGTAAGAGGTGACATGTCGGACAAGCTGGTACTCGGGCTCGACGTCGGCGGAACGAGCACCCGGGCCGTGCTGGCCACGCCCGACGGGCAGCGGCTCGGGGCCGGTCGGGCCGGCGGCGGCAACCCCACCACCCACGGCGCCGCCGCGCTGGCCGAGCTGACCGGGGCGATCCGCGCCGCGCTCGGCGACGCCGCGCCCGAGGCCGTCGCCGGGGCGGTGCTCGGCATGGCCGGGTTCACCAAGCTCGGGGCCGACCCCGCCCTGCGCGCCGCCTTCGACCAGGCCTGGACCGGGCTCGGCCTGCGCTGCGAGCCCCAGCTGGTCAGCGACGTGCTGGCCGCGTACGCCGCGGGCACCCCCGACCCCGACGGCACCGTGATCGTGGCCGGCACCGGCGCGATCGCCGCCCGGGTCCGCGGCCACCGCCTCGACCACGTCGCCGACGGCCACGGCTGGCTGCTCGGCGACCTGGGCTCCGGCTACTGGCTGGGCCGCGAGGCGGTCCGCAGCGCCCTGCGCGACCTGGACAAGGAACGCCCGCCCGGCGCGCTCGCCGCGGGCGTGCTGACCGAGCTGCTCGGCACCGACACCGTCGCGCCCCGCCGCCGGGACACCGCCGCCGCGCTGGTGCAGGCGGTCGTCGCGGAGCCACCGATCGCCCTGGCCCGGCTCGCGCCGATGGTGCTGCGCTGCTACGACGCCGACGACCCGGCCGCCGTGGACGTCGTGCAGCGCGGCGCGGCCCACCTGGCCGACACCGTCGCCATGGTGCGCGCGCCCGGCGAGACCACCGTCCTGGTCCGCGGCGGCGGCCTGCTCACCAACGACACCCCGCTGGCCGCCGAACTGGCCGCCGCGATCGCGGTGAGCTGGCCCGCCACCACCCTGCGCCCGGCCGGCGACGCCGCCGCGGCGGCCGCCTGGCTCGCCGCCCTGCCCACCGCCCCCGACCCCCGCACCCTGCACACCCGTCTGCTCACCCCGTCCTGACCCGCCATGATCGTCCGACTTGCCAGGCAGGTGGGCGAAAGGCGGGTCAAGATACGCACAGGTGCCAGGCAAGTCGAGCGATCAAGGGCGCCCGTGCGCCCTCGCGAACGGGTGGATGCGGGGCGGCGCGGACGTGGAACGGTGCGGGGCTGGCGGGGCGCGGGCGGGTGCGCCCGGTAACCTGCTCCGGTGCAGGTCTGCCAGTTCGCTCCAGAGGCGTCGCGATGACGGACGTCAAGGTCCGCGCCGCCGGGGGCACCCGCTGCGGCAGCTGCGCCGAGGCGCTGTGCCTGACCGCCCAGGTGCCGCTGCCCCGCTCCAGCCGCACCCGCACCGTCGGGCTGTGCCCGCAGTGCGACGCCGGCCGCCCCGAGACCCAGGGCCTGCTGGCCTACTTCGCCGAGCACCCGCAGGTGCGTCCCGAGGACCTGCACCGGGTGTCCGAGCTGGTGGGACGCTGGCTGGAGGCGCTCACCGAGCGCGCCGACCGGGACAGCTCGCTGGCCGCCGACGTCGAAGCCTGGTGGGCGGGTCGCGCGGGCTGAGCCGCCACACCGGCGAATACGGTTGCCGCCGTCGCGCCCGCGGGTTAAGAACCTCCCATGGTGACTTTCCGGACCGGCGTCGAGGGTGACTACGACGAGGTCAACCAGCTGGCCCAGCGCACCTTCCTCAACGACGTCGCCGGGCGGGAGTGGGACGAGGAGCGGGCCCTGTTCGAGCCCGCCCGGTCCGTGCTGGCCGTGGACGGCGACCAGGTGGTCGGCCACGTCGGCACGTACACCCGCGAGCTGACCGTGCCCGGTGGCGTGCTGCCCGCCGGGTTCGTCACGTGCGTCGCCGTGGCCGGCACGCACCGCCGCCGGGGCCTGGCCTCGGCGATGCTCACCCGCCAGCTCGGCGAGATCCGCGACCGCGGCGAGGCGCTGGCCGTGCTCTGGGCCAGCGAGGGCAGCATCTACGGCCGGTACGGCTACGGCCTGGCCAGCCGCCGTCTCAGCTTCGAGATCGACCGCCGCGAGGCGCGCCTCGACGGCTCCCGCTTCGACAAGTCCCGCCTGGACGGGCTCCACCTGCAGGCCGGACCCGCCGCCCGGCACCGGGCCCAGGTCACCGACCTCTACGAGCAGGCCCGCCCGGCCCGGCCCGGCTTCGCGAGCCGCGACGCCCGCTGGTGGGACTACCGCCTCGCCGACCAGGCCTGGCACCGCGACGGGGCCGGCCCGCTGCAGGCCGTGGTCTGCCACGACGGCGACACCCCGGTCGGCTACGCCCTCTACCGGTTCCGCTCCAGCTGGGACGGCAGCGGGCCGAACGGCGAGGTCGGCGTCATGGAGACGGTGACGACCACCCCGGCGGCGTACACGATGCTCTGGGACTTCCTGCTCAACGTGGACCTGACCCGCAAGGTCGGGCTCTGGCTGGGCGCGCTCGACGAACCCCTGCAGTACCTGGCCAACGATCCGCGCCGGCTCGGCATGCGGCTGGGCGACGGCCTGTGGGCCCGCCTGCTCGACGTGCCCGGGGCGCTGTCCGGCCGCCGTTACGCCGCCGAGGTCGACGTCGTGCTGGAGGTCGTCGACGAGCTGCTGCCCGCCAGCGGCGGCGTGTTCCGCCTGCGCGGCGGCCCGGACCACGCCACCTGCGAGCCGACCACCGACGCACCCGACCTGCGCCTGGACACGTCCGCGCTGGCCGCCGTCTACCTGGGCGGCAACAGCCTCGGCTCGCTGGCCGCCGCCGGCCGCGTCGACGAACTCCGCCCCGGCGCCATGGCCGCCACAGCCCCCGCCTTCACCTGGACCCGCGCCCCCCACGCCCTCGAAATCTTCTGACCCACCCCGCCGACGCCGGGTGGGGTGTCGGGGTGGGCTGCCAGGATGGGGGCATGCTGTTCGCCGGGATCGCCGCGACGTCGGCCGCCGTGACCGCCACCTCGGGCCGCAAGGCGAAGGTGGAACTGCTGGCCGCGGCGTTGCGTGAGCTGGCAGCCGGTGGCGACCCGGTCGAGATCGCGGCGGGGGCGGCCTACCTCAGCGGTGAGCTGCGGCAGCGGCAGATCGGGGTGGGCTGGGCGTCGCTGCGCGAGCTGCCCCCGCCCGCCGAGGCGGCCACGCTGGACGTGCGGGCCGTCGACGCGGCACTGGAGTCGATCGGGCTGATCAGCGGGCAGGGTTCGCAGGCGCGGCGGCGCGACGCCGTGGGGGCGCTGTTCGGCGCGGCCACCTCGGGCGAGCAACTGCTGCTCAGCGGGCTGATCCGCGGCGAGTTGCGGCAGGGCGCGCAGGCGGGGCTGCTGGCCGACGCGGTGGCGCTGGCCTCGGGGGCGTCCGCGGCGGTGGTGCGCCGGGCGCTGCTGCTGTCGGGGGATCTCAAGACGGTCGCCACGACCGCGCTGACCGAGGGCGAGGCGGGGCTGTCCGCGCTGCGGCTGTCGGTGGGCACCGCGCTCGCGCCGATGCTGGCCCAGTCTGCGCCGGACCCCGCGCAGGCCCTGGCGGCGACCGGGGTGCCCGCCGCGGTGGACGCGAAACTGGACGGCATCCGCATCCAGGCGCACCGCGACGGCGACGAGATCGCGGTGTTCAGCCGGAGCCTGGACGACATCACCGCCCGGGTGCCCGAGATCGTGTCCGCGGTGCGGGCGCTGCCGGTGCGCTCGGCCGTGCTGGACGGGGAGGCGATCGCGGTCGACGAGCGCGGGCGGCCGCGCCCGTTCCAGGAGACGTCAGGGCGGGCGGCACAGCGCGCGTCGGGGTCGCTGACCTCGTACTTCTTCGACCTGTTGCATCTGGACGGCACGGACTGGATCGACGAGCCGGGCACCGCGCGGTGGGCCGCATTGGACACGATGCTGCCCGCGGCGATGCGCGTCGAGCGGACCGTCGCCGAGACACCCGAGCAGGCGCAGCGGGCGTTCGCGGCGGCGCTGGCGGCCGGGCACGAGGGCGTGGTCGTGAAGGCGGCGCAGGCGGCGTACGAGGTGGGCCGGCGCGGCGCGGGCTGGGTGAAGGTGAAGCCCCGGCACACGCTCGACCTGGTGATCCTCGCCGCCGAGTGGGGAAACGGGCGGCGGCGCGGCTGGCTGTCCAACCTGCACCTCGGCGCGCGGGATCCGCAGGGCGGCTTCGTGATGCTGGGCAAGACGTTCAAGGGCCTGACCGACGCGATGCTGGCCTGGCAGACCGAACGGCTGCTGGAGCTGGCGGTCGAACGGAACGACTTCCAGGTCACGGTGCGGCCGGAGCTGGTCGTGGAGATCGCGTTCGACGGGGTGCAGCGCAGCACGCGCTACCCGGGCGGGGTGACCCTGCGTTTCGCGCGGGTGCTCGGCTATCGCGAGGACAAGAGCGCCGCCGAGGCCGACACCCTGGACGCGGTCCGCGCGCTCGGCGCGTCCGAAGAGGCCTGAACACGGCACGAGGGCCGCGCCGGAGGCCCCCGGCACAGCCCTCGTCGATCACGCGACGCGGACACCCCGCGCTCACTCCTCGGGGACGATCACCCACATCGCGATGTAGACGATGAACTGCGGTCCCGGCAGCAGGCACGACAGCAGGAACAGCAGTCGGACCAGCCACGCCGGCATGTTGAAGCGCTGCGCCAGCCCGGCGCAGACACCCGCGATCCAGCGTCCGTGACGCGGCCGGTACAGCCGCCGACCCGTTGAGGCCATCTTGGTCAACTCCCCGAAGAAGCGGTGCGGCGTGTTCGCCGCGGCTGTCTACGACGGTAGAGGGCGGGGTCACCCCCGCCCTCGATCCCGAGATGGATAAACGCTGGTCGTCGCCCCGTACGGGCGTCCCCTATGGCGCGGCTGTGCTAGGTCTCACTTCATCTGGCCGGCGGTCAGGCCGGACTGCACCTGGCGCTGGAAGACCGCGTACACCACCAGCACCGGCAGCATGGCCAGGGTGAGGCCGGCGAACAGCCGCGAGTAGTCACCCCGGTAGCCCTCGCTGATGGCGAGGTTGGCCAGGCCCTGGGCGAGCACCTGCTTCTCGTCCGAGGTGATCAGGACGACCGGCAGCAGGTACTGGTTCCAGTGGCCGAGGAAGTTGAAGATGCCGACGCTGATCAGGCCGGGTTTGGCCATCGGCAGCATGACCCGGAAGAAGGTCCGGAACGGCCCGCACCCGTCGATGTAGGCCGCCTCGGCGACCGCGTCGGGCAGGGTGCGGAAGAACGCGGTGAGGAAGAAGACCGTGAACGGCAGCGAGTACGCCGTGTAGATCAGCATCAGACCGGGCAGGGTGTCGCGCAGCCCTACCCCGCCGACGATCTTGAACAGCGGCACGAAGGCCAGCACGACCGGGAACATCATGCCGCCGACGAAGACGAAGTACACCAGGCGGCTGCCGAGGAACTTGTAGCGGGCCAGGGCGTACGCGGCGGTCGCGCCGAGCAGCATGGTCAGCGTCAGCGATCCCGCCAGCACGATGCCGGTGTTCACGAAGTACTGCCCGATGTTGCCGTGCGTCCAGGCGCGGGCGAAGTTGTCGAAGCGCAGCGCGCTGGGCAGTCCCCACGGGTCGCCCAGGATCTCCGCGTCGTCCTTGAACGAGCTCAGCACCACCCACAGCAGCGGCAGCGCGGTGAGCAGGCCCCACACCACCAGGAAGGCGTGCGAGAACACGTTCAGCGTGCCGTCGACGGCCTTCCGGCCCCGGCCGGGCTCCCCGCGCGCCGGCTTGGCCGGGCGGACCGCCTGGCCGACCTCTGGGCCACGCTCGATGACGGTGGCGTCCATCGTCTGCTCGCTCATGCCATCTCCTCGCTGCGCTCGTCGCCGGCATGAGTCCGTGCGCTCATGATTCGCTCGCTTTGCTCGCTCATGAAAGCTCGATCCTCTCGCGGCGGGTCAGGCGCAGGGACAGCACGGTGACGCTGAGGGTCACGAAGAACATCACGACGCCGATGGCCGACGCGTAGCCCCACTTGTAGTCGCCGAACGCCTCGGTGTAGAGCCGCAGGCCGACCACGTCGGTGGAGAAGTTCGGGCCGCCCCGGGTCATCACGTGGATCAGCGCGAAGCCGTCCAGCGCCAGGATGGCCAGGTAGACCCAGGCGACCTGGATGGTGTCCCAGAGCAGCGGCACCGTGATGCGCACCAGCGTGGTCAGCCGGCTCGCCCCGTCCAGCGCGGCGGCCTCGTAGATGTCGCGCGGCACGGACTGCATGGCCGCGCCGAACAGCACCACGTAGAAGCCGACGTTGGCCCAGACCATGACCGCGAGCACGGCCCAGAAGGCGTACGCCGGGTCGCCGAGCCAGACCTTGGCCAGCCCGTCCAGGCCGAGCGCGCGCAGCGCCGAGTTGAGCAGGCCGCTGCGCGGGTTGTAGACCTCGGCCCAGAGCACGCCGACGATGGACACCGACAGCATCTGCGGCGCGAAGTAGATGACCTTGTACAGCCCCGAGCCGCGCACGCCGGTGACCGTGCTGCGCCCGCCGCGGCCGCCCACGTTGAGCATGGTGGCCAGGAACAGGCCGAGCGCGATGGTCAGCAGCGGCAGCAGCACCAGCAGCCACAGGTTGTTGAGCAGGGCGTTCCAGACGTACTCGTCGCCCATCATGCGCTTGAAGTTGTCGAATCCGACGAACTCGTACGCCGGCGACAGCCCCTGCCAGTCCGTCATGGCGATCAGGAACGACTGGGCGTACGGGGACACCACGAAGTAGCCGTACAGCGCCAACGGCGGCAGTAGAAACGCCAACAGCAGCGGATACTTCCCGTGTCTCACGTCTTGCCCTCCCCATCGAGTGCGGTTCGGCGCCCGCCCCGCCCCAGGCGGACGGGGCGGACGCCGTGGTCAGCGCGTCAGGCGCTGCGCTTGTACTTCTTGAAGCTGGTGTCGGCCGCGATCAGGTCCGCGCCCTTCTGGCAGGCCGCGAGGAACTCCGCGGGCGTGGTGCGCCCGGAGAAGAACTCGCCGCACGCCGCGTCCACCAGCTCGCGCTCCAGCTTGCGGTAGTACACGTTGTAGACCCAGTTGAAGCCGTTGCTGCCCGAGTCGGCCAGCGCCTTGACCGCGCTGGTCAGACCGAACGGCAGGGTGGCCCCCTCGGCCGCGCCGGCCACCACGGACAGGCTGGAGACCTTGCCCGTGAAGTCCTTGGCGCCCTTCATGGACAGCATGTGCCGCATGAGCTCCATGCCGCCGCGCTCGTTCTTCGCCTTGGCGGGCACGATGAACGGCTCGCCGGCGGTGCCGCGGATGGCGGCGAACGGCAGCTTGTCGCCCGAGCCGAGGCTCGGGGTCGGGGCGACGGCCATGTTGAAGCCCTCCGGGGTGACCGCCTTCTGCTCGCTCTCCAGCCAGGAGCCGCAGGAGATGAACGCGGCGTTGCCCTTGCACCACTCGGTCTGCGACTGCTTGTGGTCCAGGCCGGGCGAGCCCTCAAGGATGTACTTGTCCTTGACGATCTGGTACCACGCCTCGGCGGCGGCCTTCATCGCGTCGGAGGTCCACGCGTTCGGCTCCAGGTTGTCGATCGCCATCGCGACCTGCGGCCCGCCGAACTTGATCGCCGTGGAGATCACCGGCCAGGACATGTAGCGCGGGTGCTTGCCCTGGTAGGTCCACGGCGCGATGCCGGCCGCCTTGATCTTCTTGCACAGGGCGATGTGCTCGTCCCAGGTCTTCGCGTACTCCCAGCCCTTGGCCTTGAACAGCTTGTCGGAGTACCAGATGCCGTAGACGGTGTACGCGTAGTTCAGCACGTAGGTCTTGCCGTCGAAGCTGCCGCTCTCGACCGTGCCGGGCAGCAGGGTCTCCCGCACCTTCTTGCCGGGCACGTCCAGGCTCGGCGCGTCCAGCAGCGGGGTGAGGTCGGCGAGCGCACCCTGGGCGACCAGGCCGCCGAGGTCGATCTGGCCCGCGCCGGAGTTGTTCACGAAGTCCGGCGGGGTGCCGTCGACGAAGCGCGGCTGCAGCTCCTTGTTGATCTCCACCACGGCCGAGTGCTTGACCTCGGCCTTGGGGTAGGTCTCCTTGTACATCGCCTGGTGGGCCTTGGCGTAGTCCTCGCCGAAGCCCCCGTTGAAGATGACGACGTCCAGCGGGGCGTCTTCCTTCACACCCAGCGGGTTCTTGTCGGTCTTGGTGCCCTCGTATTTGCCGGACGTGTCGCCGGACGTGTCGTCGCCGAGCGCGCAGCTGCTGAGCAGCCCCGCGGCCGGACCGGCGAGTACGCCGGCCGCGGCGGCACGCCGCAGCACCGTACGCCGGTTCAGGTCGGACTGTGCCATCACCACTCCTTGCCAGAGACGGTCTGGTATTTCCCTACAAGTTTCGGCCGTGTTCTGAAGGATTCTTACGGCCGCCGTCGTCACTAGGCAAGATGTCGCCGCAGAAACGTTACGCAGACTTTCTACAGAACCCCCATAATTCGCCCCCAGGCGTTCATGAGCAGGTGGCCGCCTGTTCACGAACCCGCAGGATCATCGGATGATCCCCTACCCGCGGCGGTGAAAGTTTTCACCAACTCCCCCGCGCGGACATGACAGCAGCTCCGAACATGCGCCTGAGCTGCATGATCCGGAGTTGCGGGCGATCCTCTCACAAACACGAAACCCCGTCCACGCAGCTCAAGCGGCATGGACGGGGTTTCGCCGACGATCAGTGCTGGGTCGGGAAGCCCAGGTTGATCCCGCCGTGGCGCGGGTCCAGCCAGCGGCTGGTGACCACCTTGCCCCGGGTGAAGAAGTGCACACCCTCCGCGCCGTGCGCGTGGGTGTCACCGAACAGCGACGCCTTCCAGCCGCCGAAGGAGTAGTACGCCATCGGCACCGGGATCGGCACGTTGACGCCGATCATGCCGACCTCCACCTCGTGCTGGAAGCGCCGGGCGGCCCCGCCGTCGTTGGTGAAGATCGCCGTGCCGTTACCGTACGGGTTGCCGTTGACCAGCGCCAGCGCCTCGTCGTACGAGCCGACCCGGACCACGCTGAGCACCGGTCCGAAGATCTCGTCCGTGTAGATCGACATCTGCGGTGTGACCCGGTCGAACAGCGTCGGCCCGAGGAAGAAGCCGGACCCGTCCGCGTCCGGCCGGACGGTGCGGCCGTCCACGACCACCTTCGCGCCGGCCCGCTCGCCCGCGTCGACGTAAGACACAACCTTGTCCCGGTGCACCTTGGTCACCAGCGGCCCCATGTCGCAGCCGCGGCGGCCGTCGCCGGTGCGGATGCCCGCCACCCGCTCGGAGATCTTGCCGACCAGCTCGTCGCCGACCGGGTCGACCGCGACCACCACCGAGATCGCCATGCAGCGCTCGCCCGCCGAGCCGAACCCGGCGTTGACCGCCGCGTCGGCGGCCAGGTCCAGATCCGCGTCGGGCAGCACCACCATGTGGTTCTTCGCGCCGCCCAGCGCCTGCACCCGCTTGCCGTGCGCGGTGCCCGTCTCGTACACGTAGCGCGCGATCGGCGTCGAGCCGACGAACGAGACCGCCTTCACCTGCGGGTGCGTCAGCAGCGCGTCCACGGCCTCCTTGTCGCCGTGCACCACGTTGAACACCCCGTCGGGCAGCCCCGCCTCGGCGAACCACGACGCCAGCAGCACCGACGCGCTCGGGTCCTTCTCACTCGGCTTGAGCACCACCGCGTTGCCGCAGGCGATCGCGATCGGCGCGAACCACAGCGGCACCATCGCCGGGAAGTTGAACGGCGTGATCACCGCGACCACGCCCAGCGGCTGCCGGATCGAGTACGAGTCCACCTCCGTGGAGACGTTCTCGCTGAAGAAGCCGCGCTGCGCCGACGGGATGCCGCAGGCGAACTCGACCACCTCCAGGCCGCGCTGCACCTCCCCGGCCGCATCCGAGAGCACCTTGCCGTGCTCGGCGGTGATCGCCGCGGCCAGCTCGTCGCGCCGCTCGTGGATCAGCTGCCGGAAGGCGAACAGCACCGCGGTCCGCTTGGCCAGCGACGCGTCCCGCCACGCCCGCGCCGCACGGTCGGCCGCGCCGACCACCACGCCGACGTCGGACGTCGACGCGAAGTCCACCAGCGCCGCCACCTGCCCGGTGGCCGGGTCGTACACCTCGCCCTGCCGGGTCGCCCCGTGCTCCCAAGGCTTGCCGTCCACGAAATGCGTGATGTATCCGATGTCGCCGCTCATGCTTTCACCGCCTGCTGATGTGCGGCCGCCAGCGCGGCGGCCAGGATGTCCAGGCCTTCCTTGGCCTCGGCCTCGGTCAGCGTCAGCGGCGGGCCCATCCGGATCACGTTGCCGTAGAGGCCGCCCTTGCCGACCAGCAGCCCGTTGGCCTTGGTCTCCTCCAGCACCCGCAGCGCCAGCTCGGGAGCCGGGTCCAGGGTGCCCGGCCGGACCAGCTCGAACGCCAGCATCAGGCCCTTGCCGCGCACCTCGGCCACGATCGGGGAGTCCAGCCCGCGTACGCCCGCGTGCAGCACCTCGCCCACCCGGGCCGCGTTGGACTGCAGGTCGTGCGAGAGCACGTAGTCGAGCACGGCCTGACCGGCCGAGGCGCTGATCGGGTTGCCGCCGAAGGTGTTGAACGAGACCGCGTTCAGGCAGTCCATGATCTCGGCACGGGCGACCACCCCGCCCAGGGCGAAGCCGTTGCCGATGCCCTTGGCGAAGGTCAGCATGTCCGGCACCGCGTCGTGGGCCTGGTAGCCCCAGAAGTGCTCGCCGGTGCGGCCCCAGCCGGTCTGCACCTCGTCGGAGACCCACAGGATGCCGTGCTCGTCGAGCACCTCCTTGATCGCCTTGAAGTAGCCGTCGGGCGGCGCGACGAAGCCGCCCACGCCCTGGATCGGCTCGGCGATCAGGCAGGCCACGTCGCCCGCGGTCGTGGTGGCCAGCACCTCGCGCAGGTCGGTCACGGCCCGCGCGATGTACTCGGCGTCGGACAGCCCCGCGAACAGGCCGCGCAGCCGGTCGCCGGAGTGCAGGTAGCTGACGTTCACCGGGGACAGCGAGGTCGCCGACCAGCTGCGCTGCCCGGTCACCGCGAGCGCGGCGAAGCTGCGGCCGTGGTAGCTGTTGCGCACCGCGAGGATCTGGTTGCTGCGCCGGTACTGCGTGGCCAGCAGCAGGGCGGTGTCGTTGGCCTCGGTGCCCGAGTTGGCCAGGAACACCTTCGCGTCCGGGATGCCGGACACCTTGGCGATCTTCTCGGCCAGCTCGACCTGCTTGCGGATCAGGTACAGCGTCGAGGAGTGCGCGATGCCCTTGTCGATCTGGCGGCGCACCGCGTCGGAGATCTCCGGGATGTCGTACCCGATCATGTTGGTGAGCACGCCGCCGAAGAAATCAAGGTACGTGCGCCCCGACGCGTCGGTGACCCGGCAGCCCGCGCCGGAGACCAGCTCGATCGGCTCGGCGTACAGCGGACTGATCCAGTTGGGCATGACAGCGCGGTGGCGGTTGAGCAGTTCGTCGGTGCTCATGGGCTAACACGTCCTTCGGCGGGCGGTATGCGGCTGTGTGTCAGATCACCCTGGACGCTCCCAGCTCCGGGAGCCCCGGGCAAGCTACATCCTGCCAGCCGCCGCCGTGTCCGCCTGACAGGTCGTCAAGCCGAGGGGGTACGCGCCGGGCACCGTGCCTAAGAATCGAAGGTTTGAGGTCAGCCCCGCAACGCGTCCCGAGCCAGCAGCGCCACGTGCAACGACAGGCACGCCTGTACCGAGTCCAGGTCTACTCCCAGAATGCGCTCGATCCGGGCCAACCGCTCGTAGAAGGCGGGCCGCGACAGGTGCGCCGCACCGGCCGCGATCGACTTGTTGCGCCCGTGCTCCAGGAACACCCGCAGCGTCGGCAGCAGCGCGTCCCTCGGATGCTCCGCGTCATACGCCAGCAGCGCCCCGAGCTGCCGCTCCACGAACGTCTGCAGTCGCGGTTCGTCGCGCAGCAGGTGCAGCAGGCCGGGCAGGCCCACGTTGGGCAGCCGGTGCACCACGGGCCCGGTCGGGTCGTGCCGGGCCGCCTGTGCCACCTGGCGTGCCTCCACCAGCGAACGCCGGGCCTCGCGCAGGCTGTCCACGCCCGAACCCGCCGCGATCAGCAGCGTGTCGGCCCGCCCACGGCGCAGCGTGGCGGCGAAGGACTCCAGCGCCGGCTCCTCCTCCCCGCGTACCGCCAGCAGCGCGCCCACCGCGCGGTCGTCGACGGCGCTGGTAAGCCCGGTCTGCTTGGCCTCGCGCAGCGCCTGCGAGACGGCGTCGGCCAGGTCGCGCAGGGCGGCCTGGCCGGCCTCGGTGCCCGCCGCCAGCGACTCGTCCCGGAGCCGGACCACCACCCCGACCAGCCGCCGGCGCTCCAACTGGATGCCCAGCGCGGCGGCCCGCAGCGCCACCTCCGACACCGGCAGGCTGTGGTCCAGCAGCGCCGACAGCAGGGTGCCGTGCAGCTGCCGCTCCAGCCCTTCGGCGTCGCGCCGGATCAGCCGCCCGAGCGCCAGCGTCGAGGCGGCCCGCTCCAGCAGGATGGTGAGCCGCGTCGGCGGCGCGGTCGGCAGCACCCGCAGGCCCGCATCCGGCTCCTCCCATGACACGTCCCGACCCGAGGCGGGCCAGCGCAGCAGGAGGCGGCCCCAGTCCTGGCCGCGCGCCCCGACCGGGGTCACCAGCCAGCCCGTGTCCGGGTCGTAGCCGGTGCGGCCGCTGCCGGACGGCTGCGCCTTCACCCGGCGGGAGTGCTGCTCCCACCCGTCCAGCAGCATCTCCGCGCGATCTCCGGCCGCGTCGTAGGCCAGCACCTGCCGGGCCAGGTTCTCCAGCACCACGGGGCACCCGGCGAGTTGCGCGGCCTGGTGCACCACCTCGGCGGGCTCCGCGCCCTCCACGCTCAGCTCGGTGAACCGCTGGTGGATCTGCTCGGTGGCCCGCAGCTCGGCCAGCTGCGCATCGACGATCAGCGCATGCACCGCCTCGGTGATCTGCACGAACGGGGTCGGCCTGCGCAGCTCGACCAGCGGCATGCCCGCCTTCTGCGCGGCAGCCGCCATCACCCGCGGCACGCTGGCCGTGTACCGCCGCCCCAGCTCCACGATCAGCCCGGCCACGCCCACCTCGGCCAGGTCGTTGACGAACGCGCGCACGCCCGCGTCGTCGGCGGGCAGCCCGATGCCGGTGGTCAGCACCAGCTCGCCGCCGCGCAGCAGGGTCGCGATGTCGGGCACCTCCGCCGAGTGCACCCAGCGCACCGGCCGGTCCAGGCCCGACTCCCCCGCCACCAGCCGCGGCGCGCCGATCCGCACCGAATCCAGCGCGATCACCTCACGCACCGTCGGGAACACCGCCGTCACCACGGCTCCGCGGTGAGCACGTCAGCGGTACACATGGCGCAGGTCCCATCATTCGCAGCTCAGCTGTGGTCACCACCCTACTGAGGCGGGCGCGCGAGCGGCGAGAGCGGTCAGCCAGGCGGCGGGGCGGACGCCGCCTGCCCGTGGCGGTCGGCGCGGTCCTGCAGCACCGCCATCGGCACGAACGCGAGCACGGCTGCCGCGGCCGCCCACAGCGGCGACATCTCGCCGCTCACGCCCGTCATGGCCGCGGCGAACGCGGTGGCAGTCCAGACGAGCTCAGTGGCCCTCCCCGCGGTCCGGAGCGAGCGCGGCACGGCGGGCTGCCACCGGGACGGTCCGGCGTTCGGACGCCGGTCCAGCCACCACTCCAGCGGCCAGGCGATCACGGCCCCGAGCAGCCAGGTCAGCGCGAAAGCGCGCCAGCTGAACGGCTCAGCCGACTCCGCGCCCGGCAGCCACCTCCCGACCAGCACGAACAGGTACATCCCCACGGCCGTCACGAGCACTCGGATCGGAATGCCCCACCGACCGAAACGCCCAGCAAACCAGCCGTATCCGGCATGGCGTCCGGGCGGATCAGACTCCGTCACGGGCGGCAGCCTACGAAACGCCCGCCACGCCCGCCGCCCCGAAGACCGCTCGACTTGCCAGGCAGGTGTGCGTATCTTGACCGCGCTTTCGCCCACCTGCCTGGCAAGTCCGACGATCTTGGCGGCGCGCCGCGGGTCGCGACGCGGCTCGGGTCGGTCAGGCGGGGTCGTCGCGGGTGAGTTCCCAGCAGGCGACGGCGGTGGCGGCGGCGACGTTGAGGGAGTCGACGCCGCGGCGCATGGGCAGGCGCACGCGCACGTCGCTGGCGTCCAGGGCGTGCCGGGACAGGCCTGGCCCCTCCGCGCCCAGCAGCAGCGCCGGGCGCAGCCGCTGGGTGTCGGTGAGCTGCTGCATCGGCACCGCGTCGGCGGCCGGGGTCATCGCGAGGATCGTGTAGCCCGCGTCGCGCACCTCCGACAGCGCCTGCGGCCACGGATCGAGCTTCGCGTACGGGATCGCGAACACCTCGCCCATGCTCACCCGCACGCTGCGCCGGTAGAGCGGATCCGCGCAGGTCGGCGAGAGCAGCACGGCGTCAACCCCGAGCGCCGCAACACCCCTGAAGATCGCCCCGATGTTCGTGTGGTTGTTGATGTCTTCGAGGATCACCACCCGGCGCGCCGCGGCCAGCACCTCCGAGGCCGGCGGCACGGGCTGGCGGTGGAAGCTGGCCAGCACGCCGCGGTGCACGTGGAAGCCGGTGACCTGCTCCAGCACCTCCGGGTCGGCGCCGTAGACCGGCGCGCCGTCGAGGTCGGCGACCTGCCCGGCGCGCTTGGCCTCGACCAGGAACGAGCGCGGCCGGTAGCCGGCCCGCAGCGCGCGCCGCAGCACCAGCTCACCCTCGGCGATGAACAGCCCGTGCGGCGGCTCCCAGCGGGTGCGCAGCTCTACGTCGGTCAGCGCCCGGTAGTCCGCGATCCGCTCGTCGCCCGGATCCGTGATCAGTTCCACGTCCCGATTCTGCCGTCCCGGCAGGCGCGGCCTGGCGGCGACACCGGGCTTGGGGCGTTCGGCCCCGCCGACGGGTAGGATCGGCCACCGCCGCCCGTCCATCGGCCGCCCGCCCGCTCAGCCGGTCGGACGTCCCCAATCCCGAGGTATCGATGAACAGCACCGAGCCGAAGATCACCGTGGTCGTGCCCACGTACAACGAGCGCGACAACCTGCCGAAGATCGTCGACCTGCTGGCGGCCCTGCCGGTCCCGAACGTCCACGTGCTGGTGGTCGACGACAACTCGCCGGACGGCACCGGCGAGGTGGCCGACAAGCTGTCGGTCGACGGGCCCATCCCGGTCGGGGTGCTGCACCGCACGGCCAAGGACGGGCTGGGCCGTGCCTACGTCGCCGGCATGACCAAGGCGCTGGCCGAGGGCGCGGACATCGTGATCCAGATGGACGCCGACCTGTCCCACCCGACCACGGCGATCCCCACGATGCTGCAGACGCTGGCGGAGACCGACGCGGCCGTCGTGCTGGGCTCGCGCTACGTCGCGGGCGGCGCGGTGGCCAGCGACTGGCCGTGGCACCGCAAAGCCCTGTCGGCCTGGGCCAACTTCTACGTCAACGCCATCCTGCAGCTGCGGGTCAAGGACGCCACGGCCGGCTTCAAGGCCTGGCGCGCGCAGACCCTGCGCGCCATCGACGTCGAGTCGGTGCAGAGCAACGGTTACGCCTTCCAGGTGGAGATGAACCACCGCGTCGTGCGCCGCGGCCTGCGCATCGCCGAGGTGCCGATCAAGTTCGAGGAGCGCGAGGAAGGCGTCTCCAAGATGAGCCTCGGCGTGCAGCTCGAGTCGGCGCTCGTGCCGTGGAAGCTGCTGCTGGGGCGCGATCCGCGCTGACCTGGTACAGCAGAAGGGCCGGCAGCGTGCGCTGCCGGCCCTTCTCGTGCCCGTCCGTCACTCCTTGGGGAGGCGGCTGGTCTCGATCTCGATCTCCTTGACGGCCGCGGCTGCCTCCGCCGCCAGCCGGGAGGCCTCGGCCTCGGCCTCGGCGCCCGACTCGCGGGCCGCCTCGGCTGCCCCCGGGTCGCTGCGCAGGCCGCCGAAGGTCGCCGCGATGCCGTCCAGCGCCTTGGTCAGCTCCACCGGGACGATCCACAGCTTGTTCGACGCGCCGGCCGCGATCTGCGGGAGGGCCTGCAGGTACTGCCAGGCCATCACCTTGTTGTCGGGCGAGGACACGTGGATGGCGTCGACGACCAGCTTGATCGCCTTGGCCTGGCCCTCGGCCTGCAGGATGCGGGCCTGGCGGTCACCGTCGGCGCGCAGCACGGCCGCCTGCTTGTCACCCTCGGCCGTGAGGATCTGGGACTGCTTGACGCCTTCGGCGTTGAGGATCGCGGCGCGGCGGTCCCGCTCGGCGCGCATCTGCTTCTCCATGGAGTCGCGGATGCTCGGCGGCGGCTCGATCGCCTTGATCTCGACCCGGGTCACCTTGACGCCCCAGCGGCCGGTGTTCTCGTCGAGCACCGCCGACAGCTGCCGGTTGACCTCCTCGCGGCTGGTCAGCGAGCGCTCCAGGTCCATCGAGCCGATGACGTTACGCAGGGTGGTGACGGTCAGCTGCTCGATCGCCTGCAGGAAGTTCGCGATCTCGTAGGTGGCCCGCACCGGGTCGATGACCTTGAAGTACAGCACGGTGTCGATGGAGACCACCAGGTTGTCCGACGTGATCACCGGCTGCGGCGGGAAGCTGACCACCTGCTCGCGCAGGTCGACCTTGGTCCGCACGGCGTCGATGAACGGCACCAGGATGTTCAGACCGGGGGTCAGCGTGCGGTTGTACTTGCCGAGGCGCTCGACCACGTCGTTGCGCTGCTGCGGCACGATCTTGACCATCTTGATCAGCGTGATCAGGACGATCAGCGCGACGATGGCCACCAGCGCGGTGATAAAAGTCTCCATCAATCCCTCCAGACCAGCGCCGTCGCGCCGTCCACTTTCACTACCCGGACCCGGTCACCCGGGACGTATGTCTTCGTGGCGTCGTACGGCCGGGCCCGCCAGAGCTCGCCGCCGATCTTGACCAGGCCGTTGTCGGCGTCGACCCGCTCCACCACGAGCGCGTCCGCGCCCTCGGTGACCGCGAGGCCCATCGAGGCGGCGTCGGCGTCCTGCCGGAACCAGCGGTGCTTCATCCAGGGACGCACCACCGCCAGCGAGAGGACGGACACCACGACGAACGCGATGCCCTGGATCCAGCCGGGCGCCCCGGCGAGACCCACCAGCGAGGCGACCAGCGCGCCGGCAGCCAGCATCAGCAGCACGAACGTGCCGGTGAAGAGCTCCGCGATCACCGCCACCGCTGCGAGGAGTAGCCACCACATCCAATCTTCCACGAGCTGATCGTGTCACGCCCGCGCCAGTGATGGGAGGTGTGGATCTCCTCGTCCGTTCGGCCAGATCCGGAGGTACGCGCAGCCAGCCGCGGTAACGCCTTGGCTCGGACGCCGTTGTCCGCATAGGTTGTCCAGCGCGATTGGCAGCGCACGGAATGGCACGGTGCGCAGGGTGGAGTGACGATGACGCTGAACACGCAGACCGCGGCACGGGTCGACGAGCTGGTCGCCGGCGCCCAGGCACAGGGGCGTACGCCCTGCCTGGTGGCGGCCGTGGTGCGCGAGGGGCGACCGGCGCACCTGGCGGTGGCGGGCGTGGACCCGGCCACCGGGGCCGCGCCCACCGGCGACACCCAGTTCCGGATCGGCTCGATCAGCAAGACGCTGACCGCCGTGCTGGTGATGCAGCTGCGCGACGAGGGCGCGCTGTCCCTGGACGACCTGCTCTACCGGCACCTGCCGGGCACCCCGGTCGGCAGCGCGATCACCATCCGGCAGCTGCTCGGCCACATCTCCGGCCTGCAGCGTGAGCCCGACGGCCTGTGGTGGGAGCGGCACGACGGTCCCGACCTGGACACCTTCCTGGCCGCGCTGACGCCGGACAAGCTCGCCTACCCGCCGCACCGCGCCTACCACTACTCCAACCTGGCCTACGGGCTGCTCGGCGCGGTCGCCCACAAGCTCACCGGTCTGCACTGGACGGAGCTGGTCACCAAGCGGCTGCTGGAGCCGCTGGGCATGACCCGCACCAGCTACACCGAGGTCGAGCCGTTCGCCCGCGGCTACGTGGTGCACCCCTGGCACGGCACGCTGCAGGAGGAGCCGCGCACCGACGCCGGGGCGATGGCCCCCGCCGGGCAGCTCTGGTCCACCGCCGACGACCTGATCAAGTGGGCCGCGTTCCTGGCCGAGCCCGACCCGGCGGTGCTCGCCCCGGCGACGCTGGCCGAGATGTGCGCCCCGGTGGTGATGACCGACCTGGACGCCTGGACCACCGGCCACGGCCTCGGCCTGGAGCTGGTCCGCAGCGGCGAGCGCATCTTCGCCGGGCACGGCGGCTCGATGCCCGGCTACCTGGCACACCTGTGGGCGCACCGGCCCAGCCGGACCGGTGTGGTCACCTTCGCCAACGCGTACACGCTGCACGGGCGGCGCATGGCCGACCTCAGCCGGCAGCTGCTGGCCGAGGTCCTCGACGCCGAGCCGGAGCGCCCCGCGCCGTGGCAGCCCCAGCCCGTGGGCGAGCCCCACGAGCTGGAGGGCACCTGGTGGTGGATGGGCCGCGAGTTCGCCGCCCGCTTCGACGCCGCCGCGGGCGAGCTGGTCTTCACCCCGGTCACGGTGCCCGCCACCCCGTGGCGCTTCACCACCGAGGGCGCGGACGTGTGGCGCTGCCACAGCGGCAGCAACGACGGCGAGGTGATGCGGGTGCGCCGCGACGCCGACCGCACCCCGGTGGAGCTGGACATCGCCACGTTCGTGCACACCCGGCAGCCCTGACGCGGCTACTCCTGCGGCGCGGTCACGAAGTCGATGAGCCGCTCCACGGAGTTCACCAGCGGCGTCTCCAGGTCGTGGTAGCTGTCCACCCGCGACAGCAGCCGCCGCCAGAACAGCGCGGGCTCCTTGACGCCGAGCGCGGCGCAGATGCCCTCCTTCCACGGGTGCCCGTACGGCACCACGGGCCACTCCTCCATGCCCAGCCGCGACGGCTTCACCGCCTGCCACACGTCGACGTAGGGATGCCCGGCGATCAGGGCGTACGGGCTGTCCACGGCCTTCGCCAGCCGGGCCTCCTTGGTGCCGCTCACCAGGTGGTCGACCAGCACGCCCAGCCGCCGCCCCGGTCCGGGCGCGAACTCGCGCACCGCGGCGGGCAGGTCGTCGACGCCGTGCAGGGGCTCCACCACCACCGCCTCGGCGCGCAGGTCGTCGCCCCAGATCCGCTCCAGCAGCTCGGCGTCGTGCAGGCCCTCGACCCAGATCCGGCCCGCCCGCGCGACCTGCGCGCGGGTGGGCGTCGCGGCGACCGAACCCGACGCGGTGCGGCGCGGCTGCGCGGGCGCGGCGGAGGCCTGCGGGCGGCGCAGCGTGACCACCGTCCCATCCAGTAGGAAGGCGGCGGGTTCCAGTGGGAAGTGCCGGCGGCGGCCGTGGCGGTCCTCCAGGGTCACCGCGCCGTACTCGAAGCCCACGATCTCACCGCAGAAACCGCTGCCGGCGTCCTCGACGACCATGCCCAGCTCAGCGTCGTGTTCGGGGGTCACCCGGCGGGGCTTGCGGCGGTCGAAGGAATCGAGCACATCATCGCTGTAGCGCATGCGACGGCACCCTAGTCCGCGCGCGCGTTCCGCGCTCAATGACGCGCCGGTCCGGGACAAACCCCAGGAACAGCACGTACCCTGGTCGGCATGTCCCCCGCAGCGCAGGTGACCCTGACCACGCGCCGGTCCGCCCGCTTCGTCGCGTGGACCCGGGCCTGGCGCGCCGGACTGGTGTCCTTCGACGAGATCCTCGACGACCTGACCGCCGAGGAGGAGCAGCACGTGCGCGACCTGCCCGGCCAGTGGCGCGAGGAGGTCGAGCTGCGTGAGGCGCTGCCCGCGCTGGCCAAGCTGCACCCCGACGAGATCCGGCTGGTGCTCCCGGTGCCCGGCGACCCGCGCGGGCTGCCCGGCCCCGGCCCGTTCACGAGCCACGCGCTGGTCAGCGGGGAGGGCGTCATCGCCAGCCGGCTCGGGTTGGTGCCCGAGACCCGGCAGCACACGTCCGGTTCGGGCGTCACCTTCACCACCGTGCTGTGGCGGGCGTTCGAGCTGCCCGAGGCCCCGAGCGCGCAGCTGCCGGGCGTGCGCGAGGCCGACGGCGCGCTCAGCCTCGCGCTGACCGAGACCACCACCCGGCTGGTCCGCCTGGACGTGGCGCAGTGGCGCCCGGAGCTGGCCGGGGCGCTGCAGGCGCTGCGCAAGCCCGACGCCGAGACCGACCTGCCCCCGGGCTACGACCCGCGCGCCAGGCGGCTCTACGCCCGCGCATGCGTGCTGGACCGGGTGCTGACCCTGGCCGGCCAGGCCGCCCCGGGCGGGGCGCTGAACAGCTTCGAGGCCCAGCAGCGCGACGAAGCGCTGCGCCCGCTCGCCGGCGCCTGCCGGGCCGCCCTGATGGCCGCCTGCAACGCCCCGTTCGAGGGCTGAGGGGCGGACCCGGGACGCGCGGCCCGGTCAGGCGGTCGTGGCCTCCGCCGCTTCCTTCAACGGCTCC
This sequence comes from Catellatospora chokoriensis, assembly GCF_011297315.1. NCBI lineage: Bacteria > Bacillati > Actinomycetota > Actinomycetes > Micromonosporales > Micromonosporaceae > Catellatospora > Catellatospora chokoriensis. Next base: position 133,109 of record NZ_JAAOTI010000014.1, on the reverse strand, counting down.
ACCTCGTCGATCAGGTCCGCCACGGAGTTGACGACCCGCGACGGCCGGTAGGGGTAGCGCTCCATATCGGCCTTGGTGGCGATGCCGGTGAGCACGAGGATGGTGTGCAGGCCGGCCTCCAGACCGCACAGCACGTCGGTGTCCATCCGGTCGCCGATCATGGCGGCCTGCACCGAGTGCGCACCGATCTTGTTGAGTGCCGAGCGCATCATCATCGGATTCGGCTTGCCCACGAAGTACGGCTCGATGCCGGTGGCCTTCGTGATCAGCGCGGCGACCGAGCCCGCGGCCGGCAGCGCGCCCTCGTTGGACGGTCCGGTCGCGTCGGGATTGGTGCAGATGAAGCGGGCACCCTTGTTGATCAGGCGGATCGCCGTGGTGATCGCCTCGAAGCTGTAGTTGCGGGTCTCGCCCAGCACCACGTAGTCCGGCTCGTAGTCGGTCATGATGTAGCCCGCCGCGTGCAGCGCCGTGGTCAGGCCCGCCTCGCCGATGACGTACGCCGTGCCGCCCGGCCGCTGGTCGGCCAGGAACTGCGCGGTGGCCAGAGCCGACGTCCAGATCGCCGACTCCGGCAGGTCGAAGCCCAGCCGGGTCAGGCGCGCGTGCAGGTCGCGCGGGGTGTAGATGGAGTTGTTGGTGAGCACCAGGAACGGCACGCCCGCAGCCCGCAGCCGGCCGATGAACTCCGGCGCGCCCGGCACCGGCTCACCCTCGTGGACCAGTACGCCGTCCATGTCGGTCAACCAGGCGGCGATCGGCTTGCGGTCGGTCATCGGGTTCCCTCTCTGTTGCTGCGCACCGGCGGCGGGCAGCAGTTGCTCGCACAGACATCCCAGTGCTCGAGCCTACCGAGCGCGGTCCGCTCCCGGCCGCCCGGTGCCGTGCGCTCCAGCACGAGGTCGCGCACCATCGCCACGAAGCGCGGATCGGCCCCCGGCGTGCCCGCGCGGGCGAAGCCGAGGCCCAGCCGCCGGGCCGTCGCCGCGGCCTCCTCGTCGAGGTCCCACAGCACCTCCAGGTGGTCGGAGACGAACCCGATCGGGCTCACCACCACCTGGGTCACCCCCTCCTTGGCCAGCACCTCGAGGTGGTCGTTGACGTCCGGCTCCAGCCACGGGACGTGCGGCGCGCCCGAGCGGCTCTGCCACACCAGGTCCCACGCCAGGCCCGGCGCGCCCCGCTCGGCGACCAGCCGGCCGGTCTCGCGCAACTGCGCCTCGTAGCGTCCGCCGGCCGGGCCGCTGGACTCCGCCATGGACACCGGGATGGAGTGCGCGGTGAACACCAGCCGGGTGTTCTCGTGCTGCGACACGTCCAGCGTCGACAGTGCCGCGGCCACCGCGTCGGCGAACGGCTCGACGAATCCCGGGTGGTCGTGGAAGTGCCGCAGCTTGTCCACGACCGGGGCGCGCGGCCCGACCGCGGCCCGCGCCGACGCGATGTCCTGCAGGTACTGCCGGCACGACGAGTACGACCCGTAGGCGCTGGTCGCCAGCGCCACCGCGCGCTCGATGCCGTGGTCGCGCATCTGGGCCAGGGTGTCGGCCAGCATCGGCCGCCAGTTCCGGTTGCCCCAGTAGACCGGCAGGTCCAGCGCGTTGGCCGCGAAGTCGGCCCGGATCGCGGCGACCAGCTCCCGGCACTGCTCGTTGATCGGCGACACCCCGCCGAAGCGCAGGTAGTGCTCGGCCACCTCGGCCAGCCGTTCGGGGGGCACGCCGCGGCCCCGCGTCACGTTGTGCAGGAAGGGCAGCACCTCGTCCGGGTGCTCCGGACCGCCGAACGACAACAGCAGGAAGGCGTCGTACATGCGTAAAAGGCTAGAACCCCACCCGGACCGCCCACACATCACCCACCCGCCGTCCCACCCATGTCACACCCCCACACACCATCCAGGCCGCAACTCTCAGAGAGTTGCGGCCTGGATGGTGTGTGGAGGCCGCGACTCTTTAAGAGTTGCGGCCGGGGGGTGTGCGCCCGGGGAGGGTTACGCGCCGAGGGCGTGGTAGCCGCCGTCGACGTGGATGATCTCGCCGGTGGTGGCTGGGAACCAGTCCGAGAGCAGGGCGCAGACGGCCTTGGCGGTGGGCACGGTGTCGGTGAGGTTCCAGCCCAGCGGGGCGCGCTCGGTCCAGGACTCCTCGAACTTCTCGAAGCCCGGGATCGACTTGGCGGCCATCGTGCGCAGCGGCCCGGCCGACACCAGGTTGCTGCGGATGCCCTGGTCACCGAGGTAGTTGGCGAGGTAGCGGGAGGCGGACTCCAGGCCGGCCTTGGCCACGCCCATCCAGTCGTACACCGGCCAGGCCACGGTGGCGTCGAAGGTCAGGCCGACGATCGAGCCGCCGTGGGGCATCAGCGGCAGGGTGGCCATCGCCAGCGCCTTGTACGAGTACGTGGACACGTGCACCGCAGTGGCCACGTCCTCCCAGGTGGTCTGCAGGAACGTGCCGCCCAGCGCGGTGGCCGGCGCGAAGCCGATCGAGTGCACCACGCCGTCGAGGCCGTCGACGTACCCGCGCACGTTGTCGGCCAGGGCCGCCAGCTGCTCCGGGTTCGTCGCGTCCAGCTCGATCACGGGCGCGGTGACGGGCAGCCGCTTGGCGATCCGCTCGACCAGGGACAGCCGGCCGTATCCGGTCAGCACCACGGTCGCGCCCTGCTCCTGAGCGATCTTCGCGACGTTGAACGCGATCGACTGCTCCGTGATCACGCCGGTGACCAGGATGCGCTTACCTTCGAGCAGCACGTCTACTCCTCATTCGAAATCTTGTTGAGCACGGTGGTGAGGACCGTCAGTGGCCCATGCCGAGGCCGCCGTCGACCGGGATGACCGCGCCGGAGATGTAGCCCGCGGTGTCGCCGGCGAGCCAGGTGACCACGCCCGCGATCTCGTCGACCGCGGCGATCCGGCCGGCCGGGATGGCCTTGCGGATCTCGGCCTTGCGCTCGTCGGTGAGCTTGTCGGTCATGTCGGTCTCGATGAAGCCGGGGGCCACCACGTTCGCGGTGATGTTGCGGGTGCCCAGCTCGCGGGTGATGGAGCGGGCCATGCCCACCAGACCGGCCTTGCTCGCCGCGTAGTTGACCTGCCCGGCGCCGCCGTACAGGCCGACCACCGAGGAGATGAAGATCATGCGGCCCCAGCGTCCCCGGACCATCTTGGTGGAGGCGCGGCGGGCACAGCGCCAGGCGCCGCTCAGGTTGGTGTCGAGCACCCGGCCGAACTGCTCCTCCGACATGCGCATCAGCAGCGTGTCGTCGGTGATGCCGGCGTTGGCGACGAGCACCTCGACCGGGCCCAGCTCGTTCTCGACGGTGGTGAACGCCGCGTCGACCGCCGCCGGGTCGGTGACGTCACAGGTGACGCCCAGGATCTCCGGCGCGACGGCCGGGTCGAAGGTGCCCCGGTGGGTGATCGCCACACGGTCGCCCTGCTTGGCGAACGCCTGCGCGATCGCCAGGCCGATACCTCTGTTGCCGCCGGTGACCAGGACGGTGCGAGACACGGTTACTCCTTCGCGATCAGGTTGTTCCGCCTGAGCCTAGGGCGCTGCCCGGAAGGCGGCGGGTACGGGGGCGTGACTAAATCCGACTATAATCTTTGTGCGATTCCGCCAAACGGCCCCGTCCGGGTGGACACGGAAACCCTGCCGGTACGGCTGATGCGGATCACGATCGCCCATACGGTATGATCACGACGTTTGCGAGCTGGATTTCGGCCTAAGGAGGTGATCGCTATGCGAGATAGCGATCCTCCGAGTCATGGCCGGGTCCTGCGAGCCGCAGTGCGCCGATCCTGCGCCTGACTTTCTCGCATCCCCGCGCGTCCTCCCGTCGAAACCGAGCCGGTGCGTCTTCCACCGGCTGGGAGGTCCGTGCGCTGACCTGGTCATGACTCACACCCGAGTGTCCCTGTAGTTGCCTGCACAACACAGTCACCGGAGTAGGTCATGAGCCGTTACCTCGCCCCGCTGGGCTTCACTCTCGCCGCGGCCTGGGTAGGAGCCATCTTCCTGCTGGTCAGCCGCTGAGCGCCACCGGCAGCGCACGCCCGCGACGCCGCCGGCGTGCCGTACCGACAGCTTCTGCTCTGCACCCGCCCGCGCAACACCTCGATGGTTGCGCGGACGGGTGCAGAGCAGGCGAACACCGCCGCCCCGTCAGGGCAGGCGTGACGTCCACAGCAGGCTGAGCACGCCCGCGCCGAGGCCCAGCAGCAGGGCCGCGCCGGCGAACCACTGCGAGACCTCCCTGGGCACCCGCTTGTGCCCGATCGACGAGCCCATGTCCTGGTAGACCTGGGTCAGCTCGGCCGCCGACGCCGCCTCGTAGAAGAAGCCGCCCGTCGTCTCGGCCAGCTCGGCGAGGGCCTGCCGGTCCACCGGCACCCGCTGCAGCTGCCCGGCGATGTCGACCATGCCCGCGTCGGTGCCGAAGGCGATCGTGGTCACCGGCACGTTCGCCTCGACCGCCGCGGCCGCCGCGTCCTCGATGGCCCGGCCGTAGGTGCGGTAGCCGTCGGACAGCAGCACGATCCGGGCGGGCGGCGGCCCTTCGGCCCCGGCGCCGGGCACCGCCTTGATCGCGTCCAGCGAGGTGAACACCGCCTCGCCGGTGGCGGTGGCCTCGGCCAGCTCCAGGGCGTCGATCGCGTCGTTCACCGCCGCGCGGTCCTTGCCCGGCGAGACCAGCACGTTCGCCGATTTGGCGAAGGACACCAAGCCCAGGTTGTACGAGGCGGGCAGCTCCTGCACGAACTGCTTGGCGGCCTGCTGCGCCGCCTCCATCCGGGTCGGCTCCACGTCGTCGGCCTGCATCGACAGGGACACGTCGATGGCCAGGATGATGGTCGCCCGCTCCAGCGGCTCGTCGACCTCCATCGACGGCCTGGCCAGCGCCGTCACCAGCGAGAACAGCCCGGCCAGGAAGAGCCCGGCGGCCACGTGGCGCCGCCAGCCCAGCCCGCGGGGCACCAGCGAGCGCAGCAGCTCCAGGTTGCTGAACGGCAGCGCCGTGTCGCGGCGGAAGCGCCGCAGCAGATGCCGGGCGGCGTACGCGCCGGCCAGCGCGAGCACCGGGATCAGCGCCAGCAGCCACATCGGATCCAGGAAACGGATCATCGGCTCCCCCCGCGGGTACGGCGGTGACGTTGCGCGGCCACGAACCGCACCAGGTCGAGCAGCCAGTCGGAGTCGGTGCGCAGCCGCACCTGGCGCGCCCCGGCGGTGCGCACCGCGTCGGCGATCAGCTCGCGCTGCCGCTGGGCGGCCTGGGCGTAGCGGCGGCGCAGGTCCCGGTCGCCGGTCTGCACCTCGTGCCGCGCGCCGGTCTCCGGGTCGCGCAGTTCGAGCACACCCGCCGCGGGCAGTTCCAGCTCGCACGGGTCCAGCACCTCGACGGCGAGCACCTCGTGCCGGGTGGCGAGCTTGCGCAGCTGCCAGGCCCAGCGCTCGGGCGGGTCGAGGAAGTCCGAGATCACCACGGCCAGCCCGCGCCGCCGCGGCGGGCTGTTCAGCGCCTCGATCAGCGGCGCGAGGGTGTCCGCGGGGCGCGCCGGAACCTGGCTCGTCCCGGCGCGCCGCTCTGGCGGCGTGCCAGGCGACTCCCCACGCGCCGCGCCGCCCTCCTCGATCAGCCTGGCGACCGTGCGCAGCAGCCCCTGCGCCTCCCGGCGGCCGGGCCGGGCCGGCCGGCGGACCAGCTCGGGACCACCGGCGTTGATCACCGCGCCGACGCGGTTGCCGCCGCGCACGGTCAGGTGGGTCATCGCCGCGGTCGCCGCCAGCACCAGATCGCGCTTGAGCATCCGGGCGGTGCCGAAGTCGAGGCTCGGCGACAGGTCCACGGCCAGCCAGGTCTCCAGCTCCCGGTCGGCCACGGTCAGCCGCACGTGCGGCACCGTGGTGCGGGCCGTGACCGGCCAGTCCATCCGGCGTACGTCGTCGCCCGCCCGGTATTCCCGCGACTCCCCCGCCTCGCTGCCCGGTCCGGGCAGCAGGCCCAGGTAGTCGCCCTGCAGCAGCCCGTCCAGCCGCCGGTTGACCAGCAGCTGCAGCCGCCGCAGCGCCGCCTCGCCACCGGCTCGTTCCGGGGCGGCCACGGCCACGCTCACGTCGCCTGCTGCCGCGGGGCGACCGACGGCAGCGGCACCGCGGCCAGCACCCGGCCCACGACGTAGTCGGCGGGGATCTCGTCGGCCAGCGCGTCGTAGCTGAGCACCAGCCGGTGGCGCAGGATGTCCGGGGCGATGTCGAGCACGTCCTGCGGCAGCGCGTAGTCGCGCCCGCGCAGCAGGGACAGCGCCCGGGTGGCCCGCACCAGGCCCAGCGAGGCGCGCGGGCTCGCGCCGTACTGGATGAGCCGGGCGATGTCGGGCAGCCCGTGGTCGGCCGGGGCGCGGGTGGCCAGCACCAGCCGCACCGAGTAGTCGATCAGAGCGTTGTGGACGAACACCTGGTCGGCGCGCTCCTGCAGGCCGATCAGGGCCTCGGTGGTGAGCACCGGCACCGCGCGCGGGGGCGCGACGCCCATCCGGTAGACGATCTCCCGTTCCTCGACGTCGGTCGGGTAGCCCACCAGCACCTTCAGCAGGAAGCGGTCCCGCTGCGCCTCGGGCAGCGGGTACACGCCCTCCTGCTCGATCGGGTTCTGGGTGGCCATGACCAGGAACGGATCCGGCACGGTGTGGGTCACCCCGCCCAGCGACACGTGCCGCTCGGCCATGACCTCCAGCAGCGCCGACTGCACCTTGGCCGGCGCCCGGTTGATCTCGTCGGCGAGCAGGAAGTTGACGAACACCGGGCCGAGCTCGACGTCGAACCGCTCGCTGCCGGTGCGGTAGATGCGCGTGCCGACGATGTCCGCGGGCACCAGGTCCGGCGTGAACTGCACCCGGGCGAACGAGCCGCCCACCACCGTGGCCAGCGTCTCCACCGCCAGCGTCTTGGCCACCCCGGGCACGCCCTCCAGCAGGCAGTGCCCGCGTGCCAGCAGGGCCACGAACATGCGCTCGATCAGCCGATCCTGACCGACGATCACCTTCTTGACCTCGAACAGGGCGCGTTCCAGCAGCGTGGCGTCCTGCGCGGGGGTGGCGACCGTGGCGGGGCCGGCATCGGCGGTGCCGGTCGGCCCGGGACCGGCGGCATTGTCGTAGGTGATGGGCTGCACCACGGCTCCTCGTTACCGGCGGGTTGCTGATCTGCCCCAGCCTCGCATGAACAGCCGACTTATGCGGCAAAGTGCCGTTATTCCGGCGAAACCCTCGGTCGTTCCAGCCTGTTTGACACGACGTTTGATTTCATCCGAACGGATGCCCCGGCGGTCTTCCCTCCGCGCCCGGCGCGTGGTTAATATTCGTGCGTTGCCGGGCGGCTTCCCCCGTGGCCGCCCGGCACGCCAAACGTCTCCGCACCACTTGACACGCGATCACGCAGCCCGAGCCGAGCTCGGGCTTTTCTGTCGCGCGGGTAGGCTCCACGACGTGTTCGAGGCCGAGGCTCCCCTGATCTGCTCGCGCAAGGGCTGCCGCGCCGCGGCCACGTGGGAGCTGCGCTGGAACAACCCGAAGCTGCACGATGCGCAGCGGCGCAAGAGCTGGCTCGCCTGCGACGAGCACCGGCAGACCCTGGCCGACTTCCTGTCCGCGCGGGGCTTCCTGCGCGAGACGCTGCCCCTGGCCTGATCGTCTATCGTCGAAACGTGACCGACCCGCGCCTGGAAGCACCCCTGCCCACCGCGGCGCGCAGCGCCCTCGACCCGTGGCCGGGCGAGCTGGCGTGGCGGCCCGTCTCGCCGCGGCTGGTGGCGCTGGAACTCACCCGGGTCGCCATCAGCACCGCGCTGATGCTCGCCGTCTGCGCCGTGATCTGGTTCTTCACCGGCTCCGGCTGGGCCCTGTTCGCGGCTGTCGCGGTGCTGGCCCTCACCGTCGTGCGGGGCGTGGTGGCGGTGCGCGCCGCCCGCTCCTACGGCTACGCCGAACGCGAGCGCGACCTGCTGGTCCGGCACGGCCGCATGGTCCGGCACCTGTCGATCGTGCCGTACGCCCGCATGCAGTACGTCGACGTCGTCGCCGGCCCGCTGGAGCGCGGCTTCGGCCTGGCCACGGTGCAGCTGCACACGGCCGCCGCGGCGTCCGACGCGACCATCCCGGGCCTGGACCCCGCCGAGGCCGCCCGCCTGCGCGACCGGCTCGCGGCGCTCGGCGAGGACGCCGGTGAGGGCCTGTGACCGCACCCGCCACCCCTCCGGAGCACCCGCTGCCCACCACCACCACGCCGCCACCGTCGCCGCCGGAGCAGCCGAACCCCGCCGGCCGGCCTGACGCTCTCGCCCCGCAGCTGGCCGCCGGGCCGGGGCAGCCGCACCCGGCGCAGGTGATCGCCCGGCAGCGGCTGCATCCGCTCAGCCCGGTGCTCAAGAGCGTGCGCACGCTCACCCTGGTCATCGTCGCCGTGTCCTGGCGCGGCGTGCAGAACCTCGGCCCCGACAAGTACGCCCTGGTCCTGCTCGGCCTGCTGGCGCTGGTGCTGCTCTACTCCGCCGTCGCCTGGCGCTTCAGCGGCTACGAGGTGATCGGCCGGGAGCTGCGCATCCACGAGGGCGTGCTGTTCCGGCGCACCCGCGCGGTGCCGCTGGAGCGGCTCCAGGCCATCGAGGTGGTGCAGCCGGTGCTGGCCCGGCCCGCCGGGCTAGCCGAGCTGAAGCTGGACGTGGCCGGCGCGGGCAAGGCCGAGGCCCCGCTGGCGTTCCTGCCCCTGGCCGAGGCCGATGCGCTGCGCGCCCGCCTGCTGGCGCTGGCCACCCGCACCCCGGTGCCGCCGGTCGGGACGGCCCCGCCGGAGCCGACCACACCGGCGGTGGACCAGCCCGAGGAGCCCGACCTCTACCGGGTCGACAACAACGACGTGGTGGTCAGCCAGTTCCTGACCCCGCCGGTCATGTTCACCCCGCTGGCCGTCCTCTACATCGTGGGCCAGTTGCTCTTCAACAGCGACTTCGGCGTCTTCGCGGTCGCCAGCATGGTCACCGCGGTCGCGGGCACCATCGGCGCGCCCGTGATGCGCATCCTCAACTTCTGGAACTTCCGGATCGGGCGGGCCCCCGCCGAGCGCCTGCGCATCCGGCACGGGCTGCTGGAGACGCGCAGCCAGGTGGTCGGGCCGCGGCGCATCCAGTCGCTGACGGTGACCTGGCCGCTGCTCTGGCGGGGCAAGGGCTGGCTGCGGGTCACCCTCGCGGTGGCCGGGCAGAGCTCGGTGGGCGCCGACGGCCAGCAGAGCCGGGCCGAGACCGACCGGCTGCTGCCGGTGGCGACCGTCGACACCGCCCGGGCGATCGTGCCGCTGGCCCTGCCCGGTCTCGACATCAGCACGCTGCCCCTGTCGCCGGTGCCGCACCGGGCCCGCTGGCTGGCCCCGCTGCGCCGCCGGGTGCTGGCCGCCGGGCTGACCGAGCACGCGTTCGCCACCGTGGACGGCCTGCTCACCCGGCAGCTGACCGTCGTGCCGTACGCCCGGATCCAGAGCGTGCGGGTCACCGAGGGCCCCTGGCAGCGCCGCCTCGGCCTGGCCACGATCTACGTCGACGTGGCCGGGTCGACCCCGGCCGCGGCGGTACACCGGCCCCTGGCCGAGGCGTTCACCTGGGCAGACGAGCTGACCAAGCGCGCCCGCGCGGCCCGCGCCGCCATGGTATAACTCGACTTATTATAAATCCAGTTATACTTCTGCCATGCCAGTGACGCCCGCCGTGCCCAAACCCGGGGAGCTCTTCGACCGTGTCCACGAGTGGAACGCGCTCAGCGGGTTCGTCAGCCAGCAAAGGCAGGCAGCGGCCCTGGGGCTGGTCTACGGCAGGCGGCGGCAGGGGAAGACGTTCCTGCTGTCGCAGCTGGCCCGCGCCACCGGCGGTTTCATGTTCACCGCCGCGCAGCAGGCGGCCGACCAGAACCTCGCCGCCCTGAGCACCGCCTACCACCAGTTCACCGGTCAGTCGCCGGCCCAGTTCGCCGGCTGGCCGGATGCGATCGACGGCCTGCTGCGCCTCGGTGAGCGCGCACCCGTCACGGTGGTGCTCGACGAGTTCTCCTACCTGCTGGACAGCGTCGACGGCATCGCCTCGCACCTGCAGATCGCCTTGGAGCCGCATCACCGTGGTGGCAGCAGCCAGGCCCGCCTCATCCTGTGCGGCAGCGCCATGACCACCATGCGCAACGTGCTGGGCGGCACCGCACCGCTGCGCGGCCGGGCTTCGCTGGAGCTGCTGGTGCATCCGCTCGGCTACCGCGACGCCGCCACCTTCTGGGGGGCGCGCGACCCGGAGCTGGCCTTCCGGATCAACGCGCTGGTCGGCGGCACCCCGGCCTACCCGGCCATGTCGGAGACCGCACCGCACACCCTCGCCGAGTTCGACGGCTGGGTCGTCGACCGGCTGCTCAACCCGGCATCGGTCATGTTCCACGAGGGCGATGTGCTGCTGCGCCAGCAGACCGAGATCGCCGACCCCGCGCTCTACTTCTCCGTGCTCGCTGCGATCAGCCGGGGTGCGCACCGCCGGTCGGAGATCGCCAACGCCCTCGGCCGACCGGACACCGCGCTCGGCCATCCGCTGGCAGTGCTGGAGAGCGTACGGCTGATCGACCGGGCCGACGACGCGTTTCGCCAGCAGCGTCCCTCCTACCGCATCGCGGAGCCGCTGATCCGCTTCCACCAGCTGGTCATCGTCGGCAACGATGCGGCGTTCGCCCTGCGCCAGGGCGAACGCGTCTGGCAGAGCAAGGCCGACACGGTCAGTTCCAAGATCTATGGTCCGCACCTGGAGCAGCTCGCCCGGGAGTGGACCCAGGCCCACGCCGCCGAGCAGACCGTCGGCGGCTGGCCCAACCAGGTCCGTTCCGCCGTCGTCGCCTGCCGCGAGCACGGCCAGGGCCACGAGGTCGACGTCGTCGCGATGCGGGAGGAGCCCCTCGAGCCACGCCGGGTGCTCGCGATCGGCGAGGTGAAGGCCACCGCCAAACCGGTCGGCGAGACCGAACTGCACCGCCTGCGCCATGTACGCGACCTGCTTCCGGGCAATGTCACGCCCGAGCCGGTCCGCCTGCTGCTGTTCAGCCGCGCCGGGTTCACTCCGGCGCTGCGCCGGCTGGCCGCCGAGGACCCCGGCGTGGAACTCGTCGGCCTCGATCGGCTGTACCACGGAGAATGACGGTTCGGGAACGGCGACGGAGGAAACACATGACCGCTGGGAGCGCCCCGCACCGCTGGATCGTGTGGCGGCAGGACGACAACGGCAACCGGTACGAGGTGCGCCGGTGCGGCACCCGCGAGGAGGCCGAGGCGCTGGCCGCCGAGATGGAGGCACGCGGGCACAAGCAGCTCTACTGGGTCGCCGCGGCCTGAGGCGCTCAGCGCAGGTCGATCGGCTGCAGGCCGACCCGCACCAGGCGGACCCGCCCGGCCAGGTCCCGGGCGAGCACCGGCACACCCCTGGCGCGGGCCGGGCGCACCTCGAACAACACGTTGCGCTCGTGCACGTCGGAGTACTGCCGCCGGTAGCGGTCGTAGCGGCCGCCAAGAAACAGCCGCAGGTATCCGGTGAGCAGCGCGTCGAGGCGGCCGGCCCGGTCCGGCCGCCAGCCGAAGCGCCAGGCGCTCCCCGTCGAAGTCGACCAGCACGGGCACCTCCAATGTGTACCGCCACTGTGCCGCGCGACCGCGGATTCCGCCGCCCCGCCCGGATGACATCGCCGCCCGGCCACCTCGGCGCGCGGGCTGCTCACCGCCGCGACGGGCGGTCCGGTGGGCGGCGACGGCGGTGCGGGGAGCGTGCGGGCGGCCCGGCGAGCGCCTAGGCTGTGGCGCATGCAGCAGCTCACGGCAGGCCTGACGGCGAAGGTGCAGTTGACGGTGAGTGACGCGGACACGGCGCAGGCGCTGGGCTCGGGCGACGTCCCGGTGCTGGGCACGCCGCGGGTGGTCGCGCTGGCGGAGGCGGCCACGGTCGCGACGACCGCGCGGGTGCTGGAGTCCGGGCAGACCACGGTCGGGACGCGTGTCGAGCTGGATCACCGGTCGGCGACGCCGGTAGGCCGTACCGTGGTGGCGGAGGCGCTGCTGACGAAGGTCGACGGCCGCAAGCTCACCTTCGAGGTGACCGTGCGCGACGGCGAGACCGTGGCGGCGGAGGGTCGGGTGGAGCGGGTCCTGGTGGACCGGCACCGCTTCGTGGAGAAGGCGACGACGTCATGACCGAGTTCACCGAGATCGCCGACGGGGTGTTCGTGCTGGTGTACCCGTACCTGCGGGTGAACTGCACGCTGATCACGGGCGAGACCGGTGCGCTGCTGGTGGACACGCTGTCCACCGAGTCGCAGGCCCGTGAGCTGCAGGAGGCGGTGCTCCGGATCACCACCAAGCCGCTGGGCATCGTCAACACGCACTTCCACTTCGACCACTGCTTCGGCAACAGCACACTGGCCGGGCCCGCCACTCCGATCTGGGGACACCGCGAGTGCATCCGCGAGCTGCGCGAGCACGGCCGCGACTGGCAGCGTTCCTGGGAGCAGGAGCTGCTGGCCGACGACGAGCGGATCGCCCGCGATCTGGGCCGGGTGACGCTGCGCGTGCCGGACAGCGCGGTGGAGCGCGAGGACCTGATCGACATCGGCGGGCGGCTGGTGCGCCTGTCCTGGCACGGCCGCGGCCACACCGCCGGGGACCTGGTGGTGCGCGTCGACGACGTGCTCGTCGCCGGGGACCTGGTCGAGGAGGGCGCCCCGCCGGGGTTCGCCGACTCGTACCCGCTGGACTGGCCGGAGACGCTGCTGGCGCTGTCCCGGACGGTCGGGCCGGACACGGTGGTGGTGCCGGGCCACGGCGAACCCGTCGACGCCGAGTTCCTCACCATCGCCCGCGACGAGCTGGCCGCCCTGGACTGGCTGATCCGCGAGGCGCACGGCGACAGCGGCGACGTGGTCAAGGTGGCCGCGAGCAGCTCGCTCGCCCGCTGGGGCGAGGCCGGGCTGCGCGAGGCCGAGCACGCGGTCCGGCGCGGCTACGCCCAGCTGGACGCGGCCACGCCGAACACCATCGGCTGAGCTCATGATTCGCTGGCTGCGCTCGCTCAGCCGATCGCGTAGCCCCGCTTGAGCAGCTGGTAGGCGTCGCCCTGGAAGCCCTTGTCGTCCGGGATCGCGAAGTCGACCGCGTCGGCGATCCGGTTGATGGTGCAGAAGATCGCGCAGACGTGCACCGCGTCGCGCACCCCCTGCTCGGTGACGCCCTCGGCGTACGCCGCCTCGACCAGTTCCGGGCCGACCTCGCCGGGCTCCAGGGTCAGCCGCTCCAGCAGCGCCAGCGCCGCCCGCAGCGGGGCCCGCAGCGGCGCGGTGCGCCAGTCCGCCAGCACGGCGGCGGTCAGCTCGGGCCCGAGCGTCGCGTCGACGATCGCACCGTGGCTGCCCTCGCAGAACCGGCACTGGTTGAGGTGCGACACGAAGGTGGCCATCAGCTCGCGCTCGGCGATGCTCCACTCGGAGGGACCGCGCAGCACCTGGTGTACCCAGGCGGTGAACGGCTCTCCGAAGAACTCCCGGCGGTAGTGCAGGATCTTGAGGATGTCGGCCGGCGGGCGCCCGCTGGCGATCCGGATCATCTTCAGTTTGACCCGGTCGCTGAAGCGCCAGGCCCGGCCCAGGCTAGGCAGCCGCATGCCGGGTCACCTCCGCGACCGGCCGGGCCGCCGCCTGGGCGGGCACCGCGGGGACCGGGGTGACGGGCGCTGCCGCCTGCCGGGTCTGCGCCCGCGCGATCGCGGCCAGCCCGGCGTCCAGCCGCCGCTGCCCGGCGCCCAGCGCCACCGCGACGGTCAGCTCGAACACCTGGTCCTCCGACCAGCCCACGGTCAGCAGGTCGCGCACCTGGTCGTCGGTGCTGCGCCAGGCGTGCTCGCGCATCGTGTCGACGTAGCCGCGCAGCTCGTGGGAGACCTCGTCGAGCTTGGCGTGGGCGACGACGTGGCGCACCCGCGACGGCGTCGATCCGGGGCCGTCCAGCACCGCGTGGCGCAATACGGCGAAGAGGCTCTCGGGGGCGGTGTCGTCGTTGTCCGTGTCAGGTACGAGGGGCACGAACGCACCTTAGGCCGCGGCGGCCTTCTCCGCTAGATCCAACCAGCCCGGTGCGTCCCACGGCACACCGCCGGAACCCAACGCGGCCTGCAGATTCGGTAACGTCGCGGTGAACGGCAGTCCGATCAGGATATCCGCAGGGCCGTCCGCGCGGAGCCTGCCGTCCGGATGGTCGCAGACGAGGATCGACACCGCCGGGCCGCACGCCAGCAGCACCGTCCCGCGGCCCAGCGCACGCAGCCGCCGGGCCGCGCGCAGTGGCGGGACCGGCCCGAACAGCCTGGTCGCGGCGGCGCTGCCGAGCACGGTCAGGTCGGCGTCGCGGCTGAACTCCTCGGCCAGGTCCCGGAGCCAGGGCAGCGCGGTGTCCGGCATGCCGGTGACGTCGGCGTGCAACAGCCGCGGGGGCCCCGGCACACGCCAGAGCCCCCGGGCGGCGACGAGCGCGTCGGGTCTGAGCAGGGACGAGACTTCCACCAGGACCGGCTGCGCCATCCCGCCTCCCCTGACGGCTCCGCCGGTCGCGGACTCCGGTGTCGCACCTGGACGGTGTGACACGGCGGGCGCGAATGCGGCGTCGGTTGTCAGAGCAAGCATGGCACGGCGTTAACCGTCAGGAAACCATCGAGCCGACGACGGGTTTCGTCAGCAGCGCGGATTCGTTGCGGCCGACGCCCGGGTCCAGGGTGCGGGCCACGAAGATCGAGTGCCATACGCAGAAGACCAGCACCGTCCAGATCTTGCGGGAGTTGTCCGCGCCGCCGGCCCGGTGCTCCTTGAGCAGTCCGTCGACATAGGACAGGTCGAGCAGGTCGTCGGCACCGGAGGTGTGCAGGATCTCGCGGGCCCAGTCGTACATCTCGCCGGCCAGCCAGACCCGGGTCGGGGTCGGGAAGCCCAGCTTCGGCCGGTTCACGATGGCCGGCGGCACCACCTGTTCCAGGGCCTTGCGCATGGCGTACTTCGTCGCGTTCGAGCGCGGCGGGACCTTGAGCTCCAGCGGGATCTTCGAGGCCACCGCGAACACCGCCCGGTCCAGGAACGGCACGCGCAGTTCCAGCGAGTGCGCCATGGACATCCGGTCGGCCTTGACCAGCACGTCCCCGCGCAGCCAGGTGTGGATGTCGACGTACTGCATGGTGGCCACGTCGTCGAGGCCGTCGCCGGCCGCCTCGGCGTACAGCGGCGCGGTCACGTCGGTGAACCGGGCCGCCGCCTCGACCGACTCGCGGCGGCGCAGCAGCCTGCGGATCTCGGCGTCCGCGGTGAAGATCCGCGAGTTGCCGCTGAACCGCTCGGTCAGCGGGGTGGTGCCCCGCTCCAGGTAGCTCTTGCCGCGCATACCCCGCGGGATCGCCTTGGAGACCGCCCGCAGGCCGCGCTGGAACGAGTGCGGCAGCCGGGTCAGCGGGGCCAGCGACAGCGGCTCGCGGTAGATGCCGTACCCGCCGAAGAACTCGTCCGCGCCCTCGCCCGACAGCACCACTGTGACGTGCTTCGCGGCGGTCTGCGCCACGTGGTAGAGCGGGACCAGGGACGGGTCGGCGACCGGGTCGTCGAGGTGCCAGATGATGCGGGGCAGCGCCTCCATCATCTCCTTGGCGCCGATCTTGGTGGGGATGGTGGTGACGTCCAGGTGCCGGGCCGACTCCTGGGCCACGTCGATCTCGGAGTAGCCGGGCACGTCGAAGCCGACCGTGAAGGTCAGGATGTTCGGGTTCCACTCCCGGGCCAGCGCCACCACCGCGGTGGAGTCGATGCCGCTGGACAGGAACGCGCCGACCGGCACGTCCGAGCGCATGTGCAGCCGTACGCTCTCCCGCAGCGTCTCGTGGATCTGCGCGAACAGCCGCTTCGGGTCGTCGATCGACAGCCGGGGCCGCAGCACCGGCCGGAACCAGCGCCGCTTGGTCAGCTCCCCGCCGGTGCGCTCGCCGGCCGGGCCCGGCCGCCAGGTCAGGCACTCGCCCGAGCCGATGCGCTCGATGCCGTAGTGCAGGGTGTGCGGCTCCGGCACGTACTGGAAGGTCAGCAGGTGCGACAACTGCACCGGGTCGATGCCCGCGTTGCCCGCCGCGGCGCTGGGCGCGAACGGCAGCAGCGCCTTCTTCTCGCTGGCCAGGAACAGCCCGTCCACGGTCTGCAGGTAGTGCAGCGGCTTGATGCCGAACCCGTCGCGCGCGCCGAAGGCCAGCCGCTCCTGCCGGTCCCAGATCACGAAGGCGAACATGCCCCGCAGCCGGTCCAGCACCGCCTCGCCCCAGTAGTGGTATCCCGCCACGATGACCTCACCGTCACCCTGCGTGGCGAACTTCGCGCCGTGCTCGTCGATCAGCTCCTGCCGCAGCTCGACGTAGTTGTAGATCTCCCCGTTGAAGGTGAGCAGGTAGCGGGCCTCGGCAGAGTCGGCGCTGTCCGGGCCGGGCGGCGACCAGGGCAGCGGCTCCTTGGAGAACTCGACGTCGATGATCGCCAGCCGCTTGTGCGCGAAGATCGCGTCGTTGTCGACGACGTCCAGCCCGGTGTCGTCGGGACCCCGGTGGTGCAGCCGTTCCAGGGCCTCACGAAGCGGCCCGGAGTACGCATCAACCGTGCCCTGACTACTGAAAAAGGCCAAAAGTCCACACACGTGGGCAATCATGCCAGCTACCAGCGGGCGATAGGCTCGGAACACACGAAGACCATGCTCGGAGGCGGCAATATGACTGAAGAGAAGAAGGGCACCGAGTCGCACGACCCTGCGTACCCGGAGAAGTTCCTGCAGTTCATGCGCACCGGATGGAGCGACACCGAGCTCCCGGTGACCCTGCGGGCGGAGGCCCCCAACCACGCGAAGCGCCGCGCGGCGCTGTCCGCGGCGTTCCCTGGCGAGACGCTGGTGATCCCGTCCGGGCACGAGATGGTGCGGGCCAACGACACCGACTTCCCGTACCGTCCGGGCAGTGATTTCGTCTACCTGACCGGTGAGCACGACCCGGAGAGCGTGCTGGTCATGCGGCCCAACGGCTCGGGCCACGACGCTATCCTGTTCGTGCGCCCGCGCTCCCCGCGCGACACCGACGAGTTCTTCAAGGACCGCCGCTACGGCGAGCTCTGGATCGGCCGCCGCCACACGCTGCGCGAGAAGTCCGCCGAGCTGGGCGTCGAGACCGCCCACCTGGACACGCTCGCCGAGGTGCTGAACGACCTCGCCCCCGGCCGCACCCGGGTGCTGCGCAACCTCGACCCGCACGTCGACGGCCTGGTCCGGGCGACCGGCCCGGAACGCGACCGCGAGCTGGCGCACACCATCTCCGAGATGAAGCTGGTCAAGGACGAGTGGGAGATCGCGCAGCTGCAGGACGCGATCGACGCGACCGTACGCGGCTTCGAGGACGTGGCCCGGATCATCCCGGCCGACCGCGCGATCTCCGAGCGCCTCATCGACGGCGTGTTCGGCCTGCGTGCCCGCCATGACGGCAACACCGTCGGGTACAGCTCCATCGTCGGCGCGGGCGGCAACGCCACGGTGCTGCACTGGATCCGCAACGACGGCCGCACCACCCCGGGCGAGCTGCTGCTGCTGGACATGGGCGTGGAGAACCGCAACCTCTACACCGCCGACGTGACCCGCACGCTGCCGGTCAGCGGCACGTTCACCCCGCTGCAGCGCCAGGTGTACGACATCGTGCACGCCTCGCAGCAGGCCGGCATGGACTTCATCAAGCCGGGCGTCAAGTTCGCCGACGTGCACACCACCTGCATGCGGGTGCTCGCCGAGGGCCTGCACGACCTGGGCATCCTCCCGGTCAGCGTGGACGAGGCCATGTCGAAGGAGTCCACCGTCTACCGCCGGTGGACCCTGCACGGCTTCGGCCACATGCTCGGCATCGACGTGCACGACTGCGCGCACGCCCGGCACGAGAAGTACAAGGACGGCGCGCTGGACGAGGGCTACGTGCTCACCGTCGAGCCCGGCCTGTACTTCCAGCCCGAGGACGAACTGGTCCCCGCCGAACTCCGCGGCGTGGGCATCCGCATCGAGGACGACGTCCTGGTCACCAAGGACGGCGCGGTCAACCTCTCGGCCGGCCTCCCCCGCACCTCCACCGAGGTCGAGTCCTGGTTCGCCACCCAGCGCGACCAGGGCCCCCGCCTCCCCGGCTGACCCCCGAAACGCGTCGATCATGAACCTATGGACGTGTTCGACGGCGTGTCGCTCCCCTAACTTCATGATCAACGGCAGGTGACGGCGGCGGCCGGGTGTCCCGTGGGGCGCCCGGCCGTCGCCGTTCTGCCGCACAGGTGTTTGGATCATGGCCGTAACCTGGTCAGAAGCTTCGCGTTGGAGCACATCGGACGGCCAAGACACACGCCGACCTGCACGGGGCAGGTCATCGCCCGGCGTGAACGGTCCGCCCGGGGGTGAGCGATGCTCGCGAAGAGTGTGTTCCAAGGTCGCCGTGGATGGACGCGCGCGGCGGCGGCCGGATTGATGGTCGCGGCCGGCATGCTGGCGGGCGGCCTGTCCGGGCCGACCACGGCCGGCGCGCTGGTCCCCGACGACGGGTCCAGCGCCGGGCAGCAGGCCGCGACGGCCCTGGTGGTGACCTGCGCGACAGCCACGCCGACCAGGGTCGGCACCAACGGGGCCGACTACATCGTCGGCACCCCGGGCGCCGACGTCATCTTCGGTCTGGGCGGCAACGACTACATCGACGGCCGCGGCGGCGCGGACCTGCTGTGCGGCAACGCGGGCGCGGACTACCTCGTCGGCGGCGACGGCACGGACACCCTCGAAGGGGCCGACGGCAACGACTACCTGCGCGGCGACGCCGGCGCCGACCTCCTGATCGGCGGGAACGGCGAGGACTACCTGCTGGGCGGGGGCGGCAACGACAACCAGTTCGGCGGAGCCAACAACGACCTGCTCAACGGCGGCGACGGCACGAACACCAACGACGGCGGCACCGGCACCGACACGTGCATCCGCCCGTCGACCGGACCCGGCTGCCCCTGATCCGGCCATGACGCAGGTGGGGGCGGACCGCACACGGCGGTCCGCCCCCACCTTCCTGCGTCACTTCGTGACGAACACCGCCACGGTACGGCCCGGCACCGTGAACGCACCCGTGGCCGGGGCGTACGCGGACTGGCGCACCACCGAGTCGACCGAGGCGGCCAGCACCGGGTGCAGGCCCAGCCGCGCGTTCCTCAGCGACGCGACCACCTGCGTGGTGCTCGACGTCGTGGCGTTGAAGACCACCACGACCGTCTTGCCGTCCTTCTTGATCACCATCGTGATGACGCCCGGCGTCTCGGCCGCCCCGGACAGCGGGAACGACACCGCCTGCTGCACCTCGGACTGCGTACGCAGGGAGAACAGCGGGCTGGACGCGCGGACCCGCAGCAGCTCCGCGAACCGGTCCCCGGCGAGGTTGATCGCCTCGCACGTCGGCACCAGCGCCGGATCGGCCAGCAGCGGCTTGGCGTACGCCCACTTGCTCTCGTTGTCGGCCGCCGGCGGCAGGCCGAGGCCGAACCCGTTGCCGCTCGCGCAGTCCCAGCGGATGGCGTTGAACCAGTCGCCGGAGTTGTACGAGTTGCGGTCCAGCGACTTGCTGCGCAGCAGGTCCGAGCCCGCGGTGACGAACCCGGTGCCCTGGCTGAGCACGACCGTCGACAGTGCCAGCACCTGCGCCCGGGCCCGGTCCAGCGCCGGGGTGCCCGCGGGCAGCTTGTAGGCCAGCGCGTCGAACAGGATCTCGTTGTCGTGCGCGTCGACGTAGGTGACCGCCTCCGCCGGGGCCTTGGTGTACCCGGCCGGGGAGCCGTTGTAGTCCACCTCCGCGCCGCTGACCTTGTTGCCCGCCGAGTCGGTGAACGTGAACCCGGCCAGGTTGCCGGTCAGGCCGACCTTGATCTGGTCCTGCTGGTGCAGCAGCCGGGCCTTCTGCTGGTCGGCCGTGCCGTTGGCCGCGTCCCCGTTCGGGTCGGTGAACAGCCCGGACGCGAATCCCTGGATACGCGGGTTGTCGTCGAACGGCCCGCCGCCGCGTACGGCGTCACGCAGCCGGTCGTTGAACGTGGCGATGCCGGTGCCCGCCATGTTCACCTGGGTGGCCTGCACGAACCGGGCGTCGTTCGCGACCTCGCCGAAGTTCCAGCCCTCGCCGTAGAGCAGGATCGACTTGCCGTCGACGCCGTCCTTGGCCAGGGTCAGCTTGTCCAGGGCCGCCCGCACGTCGAGCAGGTTCTGCTTCGGGTGGTGGCCCATCAGGTCGAACCGGAAACCGTCCACCCGGTAGGTCTTCGCCCAGGTGACCAGCGAATCCACCACCAGCTTGCCCATCATGGCGTGCTCGGGCGCGGTGTTGGCGCAGCAGGTGGAGTTGGCCACCGTGCCGTCGTCCAGCAGCCGCTGGTAGTAGCCGGGCACGATCCGGTCCAGCACCGACTTCGGGTCGTCGCCCGCCGCCGAGGTGTGGTTGTAGACCACGTCCAGCACGACCCGCAGCCCGGCCCGGTGGATGCCGTCCACCATGGACTGGAACTCGACGTTGCGCGCCCTGCCTTCCGGGTCGGTCGCGTAGCCGCCCTCGGGCACGGTGTAGTGCAGCGGGTCGTAGCCCCAGTTGTAGCCGTCGGTCGCGGCGACCGCGCCGACGCACTCCTGCTGCCGGTCCGAGTCCCGGGGCAGCGACGGCAGGTCGCAGGCGGGCTGCTGCTGGTCGGTCCGCTTCTCCGGGATGGTCGCGAAGTCGAAGACCGGCAGCAGGTGCAGGTGCGAGACCCCGGCGTCGGCCAGCGACTTCAGGTGCCGCATGCCCGCGGTCTGCGGGTCGGTGAACGCGGCGTACGTGCCGCGCCGATCCTGCGGCACCGTCGTGTCCGCGACCGAGAAGTCGCGCACCGACAGCTCCTGGATCTGCGCCCGGCCCGTGTAGGACGGGGCCTTCACCGCCGCGCCGGGCAGCTTGGCCAGGTCGATCAGCTGGCTGTGCGTCGAGTTCGCCGACAGCGCGACGGCGTACGGGTCGGTCACCGACGCGGTGACGACCTGCCCCTTGGCGGGCTGCCACACGCTGACCTGGAACCGGTAGTACTTGCCGGTCCAGTCGCTGGACCCGGTGACCTTCCAGACGCCGGTGGCATCGTCACGGATCATCGACACGGTCTGCGGCGCCGCCGACGGGCTGTCGAACAGCTGCAGCTTCACGCCCTTGGCGGTCGGCGCCCACAGCGCCAGGCTCGGCCTGCCCTTGGCGAACACCGGGCCGAGCGTCGCCTTGGCCGCGGCGGAGTAGACGTCGTCGAGCGCGCCCGGGATCTGCACCCCGGTCGCCGACAGCAGCTTGCCCTCGTGATCGCTCTCGGTCACCACGAGCTGCCCGCGCAGCGCGTTCTTGATGCTCGCGAGCGTCGCGTTCACCTCGAACGCGCCGTACGCCCACAGGTGCGGGAACTTCTGCCGCTGCGCCTCGGACAGGCCGCCCGCCGCGGTCAACCGGATCTTCGTGAAATCGCCCGCCAGTGCGCCGTCCACCACGGACAGTCCGCCGTTCGGGGCGACGACCAGGTCGTACACCTTGCCGTCGGGGTCCTTCTTGTTCCACGCGATGGTGCCGCGGTCCAGCCACTGCGCGGACGACTTGGTCAGGTCGATGTCGAGCGCCGCACCCTTGACCGACGGCCGCAGGTAGGCCTGCTGCCCGGACAGGATCCAGGCCTCGTTGCCGAACGTCGCGAAGTCGAGCCGCTGGTCGCTCGGCAGGTCCTTCTCGTCGCCCTTGTGGATGATGTAGTTGACCCCGGTCGCGCCGTCGACCAGCGGGATCCGCCAGTACGCGCCGAACGCGTCGGTGCCGGTCGGCAGCATCGGGCTGCCCCACTCGACCGGGTCGGCGTTGCCGTCCCACAGGTGCAGGCCCCAGCCGGCGTAGTTCCCGTCGGCGCGGTGGTAGTGCAGCACCGCGGTCTTCTCGGCGGCGGCTCGGCTGGTGTGCACCGTCGCGTCGCCGGACGCGAGCCACGCCTCGCCGACGCCCATGTCCATGGCGAGATCGGCGTTCGGGTCCTTCGCGTCACCTTGGTGCACGATGAAGTTCACGGGCTTGGTCGCGTCGCCGACGGGCACACTCCAGTGTGCGCCGAAAGCGTCCGTGCCGTCCGGCTGGCGCGGGCTGGACCAGTCCGTGCCCGCCCCGGCGGCCAGGCCGTCGCCCCACAGGTGCAGGCCCCAGCCGCTGTAGTTCCCGTCGGCCCGCCGGTAGTGCATGTCGACCTTGCCGGTGGCCGCGGCGCGGGAGGTGTAGACCGCCGCGTCGCCCGATTTCAGCCAGATCTCGCCGACCCGGCTCGGATCGACGCTGCGGTCGGCCTCGACGTCCTTGCTGCCCGAGCCGTCGACCACGAGAAACCCGACGCTGGTCGCGCCCGGCTTGACCTTCACCCAGGCGAAGCGCCCGTAGGAGTCCTCTCCCGCGAACGGCTGCCCCTGCGGCCACGGGTGCTGCATCGACCCGTCGACGTCACCCCAGGTGTAGAGCCCCCACGGGTCGTAGGCGCCGTCGCCGCGCTGGTAGTGCACCAGCACGTACTCGCGCTGCGCCGCCTGCGCGGGCGAGGCCACGGTGATGGCGCTGGTCGTCGACGCGGTGCGGCCCGCACTGTCGCGGGCGACGGCCTTGTAGGTGACGGTCGTGCCACCGGCCAGGCCGGTCAGGTCGTGGTGCACGGTGTGGCCCGACGACGCGGTGGACGTGCCGAGCAGCTTCCACGGGCCGTCGCCGACCTGCGCCGCGAACGTGACCGTGGCGAGCGGGTCACCGGTGACCTGTGCGGTCACGGCAGCCCGGGTCGCCACCTTGGCACCAGCCGCCGGAGCCGTGATGGTGACCTGCGGGTCGCCCGCGCTCGGCAGTGCCCGGTCGGCACGCAGCACGATGCTGGACAGCGGCGGCACGGTGATGGTGACCTTGCCGTCCGCGCCAGCGGTCGCGCCGTCGCCCGTGGCCGGGTAGAGCCGCCCGAACGCCGCTCCCGCCGTCGCGGTGTCCACGGTGACGGTCTTCGGCGCGGTGCCGCTGTTCGACGCCACCAGGTACTCGAAACGCTGCGCCGGGTCGATGCGGGAGAAGGCGAACACGCCGTCGCCCGCGTGCCGGGTCACCTGCACGCCCTCGCGCAGCGCCGGGTGCGCCTTGCGCAGCGCGCCGAGCTCGGCGATCGCGCGGTAGAGCGGGTGCGCGGTGTCGAACTGGTCGGACGCGTGGGTGCGGTCGGTGCCGAGCAGGTCGTCGTCGAGGTAGTCGGCGACCTGGCTGGCGAACATGTCCTGCCGGGCGTCCTTGTCCCCGCCGTTGCCGGTGAAGCCCTGCTCGTCACCGGAGTAGACGACCGGCTGGCCGCGGGTCAGGAACATCAGCTCGTGCGCGAGCCGGTCGCGCTGCAGCGCGGCCGCGGCGTCCGCCTCGACGTTGCGGATGAACGTGCCGATGCGGCCCATGTCGTGGTTGCCGAGGAAGGTCGGCAGGGTGGACGCGTCGGTGCCGGGCGAGGTGTACAGACCGTCGGCGGCGTACAGGTCGGCCAGCCCCTGGCCGGAGCCGCCGGTGACGAAGCCCTGCGCGGCGGCCTGGAAGCCGAAGTCCAGCGTCGCCTGCAGGCGGCCCTGCCGCACGTAGCTCGACATGATGTTCGGGTCGGCCGAGTAGACCTCGCCGAACATGAAGAAGTCCGGCTTGCCGGCCTTGCGGGCGTTGCTCGCGATGCCCTGGCTGAACTGCGGCCAGAACTCCATGTTCACGTGCTTGGCCGTGTCCAGGCGGAAGCCGTCCACGCCGGTGGACTCGATCCAGTCCGAGTACACCTTGGTCATGCCGCGCACGACCTCGGGCCGCTCGGTCCACAGGTCGTCCAGGCCGAAGAAGTCGCCGTAGGTGCTGTTCTCGCCGGAGAAGGTGGAGTCGCCGCGGTTGTGGTACATCGTCGGGTCGTTCAGCCACGCGGGCGTCTTGGCCTTCGCGTCGGCGGCACTCTTGAACACCGGGGTGTACGGCATCGACGTGCCGTCCGTCTGCGGGAACCCGTTCTTTCCGTCGGCGTGGTTGACGTCCTCGAACGCCCGCCCCTGCGCGTCGGTGTACGGGCTGGTCTTCTTGTCCACGTACGAGTACTGGTTCTCCTGGTACGCGATGACGTCGGCGGTGTGGTTCACGATGACGTCGAGGTAGATCTTGATGCCGCGCTGGTGCGCGAGCTTGACCAGCTTCTTCAGGTCCGCGTTGGTGCCGAAGTGCGGGTCGACCTGGGTGAAGTCGGTGATCCAGTAGCCGTGGTAGCCCGCCGAGGCGTCCGCGCCTGCCCCCTGCACCGGCCGGTTCTGAAACACCGGCGCGAGCCAGATCGCCGTGGTGCCCAGGCCCTCGACGTAGTCCAGCTTGTCGATCAGGCCGGCCAGGTCGCCGCCGTGGTAGAAGCCCTTGTCGGTCTTGTCCAGCCCGGTCTTGAGCCGGTCGCCGGACAGGCCGCCCCTGTCGTTGCGGGTGTCGCCGTTGGCGAAGCGGTCCGGCAGCACGAAGTAGAACTGCTCCGCCTTGCGCCGGGGCGCGCCTGCCGCGGCGAGCGCCGCCGCCGCGGGCTCGTCCGCCCAGTAGGTGTCACCTGCCTGCACCCACTGCGCGGGCCCGCCGCCGGTCAGCCCGCGGACCACCGCGAACGGGGCCGCGGCCAGCACCACCGCCAGCAGTCCGATCAAGAGGGTGCGGGGGTTTCTCAACTCTTTGCGAAGTGCCGGGCGCACGAGGGCGCGTAGGGCTGCCATGGGCCTTCTCCGGGAGGGTGAAGTGTCGGGGGCGTCACACGAGCAACAGCGGCAACATACGGGTAACTGAAATGTTTCCGCAAGGCCTTGCAATCTTTGACGGGTTAGCGGCAGACATCTGAAAGATCGCCGCCGACACCCTCCCCCGCCCGTGGTCCTCCGGAAGCGGGTCAACCCTTGCCACATGTCGGCTATTAGCTATCAAATGGTCCTAATCGGTCGTACGCCTCCACGACCGCACACGGAAGGTGGATCCCGTGGATGCCATCACCGAACTGCTGACCAGCATCAACGACCTGCTGGCCAGCCTGATCTCCATCGTGCTCGGCGGCGCCGCACCCGGCCTGCCCGTCGACCCGAGCCTCCCGCCCGTACCCGGCCTCCCCGAACTCCCCGTCCCCCTCCCACCCCTGCCCCCGATCCCCTGAACCCAGGCAGAAGGAAGGGCACCTTCACAACGCTCCGCGTTGAGAAGGTGCCCTTCCTTCACTCATGGGACCCGAAGGCCCTGCTCAGAGGACGTCGTGGCCCGGGTGGTCGCCGTCGCCCACGTCGACCCGGCGCGGCGCGCTCGGGATGACGCCCAGCTTGCCGGCCTGGTAGTCCTCGAACGCCTGGACCAGCTCGGCCTTGGTGTTCATCACGAACGGGCCGTACGCCATCACCGGCTCGCGGATCGGCTGCCCGCCGAGGATCAGCACGTCCATGCCGGCCGCGTTGCGGCTCTCCTGCGACGCGTCGGCCTCGATGGTGATCACGTCACCGGCCCCGAACACCGCCAGGTCGCCCAGCTTCGCGGGCCGCTTCTCCGCACCGACCGAACCCGACCCGGCCAGCGTGTACACCAGCGCATTGAAGTCCGGCCGCCACGGCAGCCGCAGCTGCGCCCCCGGCGCGAGGGTGGCGTGCACCAGCGCGATCGGCGTGTGCGTGATGCCCGGCCCGGCGTGCCCGGCCACGTCGCCGGCGATGACGCGCAGCAGCACGCCGCCGTCGGGCGAGCTGAGCAGCGACACCTGACCGGCCCGGATGTCCTGGTAACGCGGCGCCGACATCTTCATCTTGGCGGGCAGGTTGACCCACAGCTGGAAGCCGTGGAACAGACCGCCCGACATGACCAGCTCCTCCGGCGGGGCCTCGATGTGCAGCAGGCCGCTGCCGGCGGTCATCCACTGCGTGTCACCGTCGGAGATCAGGCCGCCGCCACCGTGCGAGTCCTGGTGCCGGAAGATGCCGTCGAGCAGGTAGGTGACCGTCTCGAAGCCCCGGTGCGGGTGCCACGGGGTGCCCTTCGGCTCGCCCGGCGCGTACTCGACCTCACCCATCTGGTCCATGTGAATGAACGGGTCCAGGGCCTTCAGGTCGACGCCGGCGAACGCGCGGCGGACCGGGAAACCCTCGCCCTCGAACCCCGACGGCGCGGCGGTCACCGACGTGACCTTCCGCTCGACCGCGGCCTCGCCCGGCACGGGCACTCGAGGCAGCACCAACAGGTCATCGACGGTAACGGCAGGCATGACGCCCTCCTCTGTACTAGCTCGTTCCCCTGACAATAGTTGAACAGTCAACGATCGTCCAACATTCCCCTGCCTAGACGGGAGTGGGGCGGGCGTGGTCGGTGGCCATGCGGAGGGCGAGCGCGCCGAGCACTGTGCCCATCAGGTAGCGCTGGGCGCGCAGCCAGACCGGGCGGCCGGACAGGAAGCCCGCGATCGTGCCCGCGGCCAGGGCGATCAGCCCGTTCACGGTGACCGCGACCACGATCTGCACCGCGCCGAGCGCGAACCCCTGCGCCAGCACGTGCCCCGCCTCGGGCTCGATGAACTGGGGGATCAGCGAGAGGTACATGATGGCGATCTTCGGGTTGAGCAGGTTGGTGACCAGCCCCATCGTGAACAGCCGCCGGTTCGAGTCGGGCGGCAGCGCGGTGGGCTCGAACACCGATACGCCGCCGGGTCGCAAGGTCTGGAGAGCCAACCAGCCGAGGTATGCCGCACCGGCGAGCTTGACCGCGAGGTAGAGCGACGGCACCGCCACGAACAGCGCGGAGAGCCCCAGGTTCGTGGCCGTCAGGTAGACGAGGAAGCCCACCGCGACGCCGCCCAGCGAGATCAGCCCCGCCCGCCGGCCCTGGGTGATGCTGCGTGACACGAGATACATCATGTTCGGCCCCGGGGTGAGCACCATGGCCAGCGCCACCGCGAACACCCCGAGGACCGCGCCCGAAGAGATCATGATCGGATCGTCCCACCGCACGATGCCCGCGGTGGAGCACCAATCCACACTCGGTGGCCCCCGGCTCGCCTACTGCTCGACGAGGACGAATTCGAGGCGGTTGGCGTGGGGGTCTTCGGTGTGGAAGCGGCGGATGCCGGGAACCTCGTCGTTGCCCCAGGTCACCGGGTAGCCGGCGGCGGTGAGGCGGGTGGCGAGGTCGTCGAGGTCGGGGCGGAGGAGGGCGGGGTGCGCCTTGCGGGCGGGGCGGAAGTCGTCCTCGACGCCGAGGTGCAGCTCGCTGCCGTACTCGTCGACGAACCAGCAGCCGCCGCGGACCGCGAGCACCGGAGGTTTGGGTTTCTCGGTCATGCCGAGGACGCCGACATAGAAGCCGCGCAGCACGTCCTCGCTGCCCCGCGGGCAGGCGACCTGTACGTGGTGAATCACATCCCGGAGTCTGGCACGGACTTGCGCGTTAAACAAGACGGACGTACGGTTTGAGTGAGGGCACCGCCCGCTACCAGTAAGCCTTGCCTTACCTGCCGGCGTGCCAGCCCCTGCGAAAGACTTCAGGTTGTAACAGACCCGCTGTGAAGGAGTACGACGTGGCGAGCCTCGACACGTTCGGTGCCAAGAGTGAGCTGCGCGTCGGTGACGCGGGCTACGAGATCTTCCAGATCAGCAAGGTGGAGGGCCACGAGCGGCTGCCCTTCAGCTTGAAGATCCTGCTGGAGAACCTGCTCCGCACCGAAGACGGCGCCAACATCACCGCCGATCACATCCGCGCGCTGGGTGGTTGGGACCCGACCGCCGAGCCCAGCGTGGAGATCCAGTTCACGCCCGCCCGCGTCCTCATGCAGGACTTCACCGGCGTGCCCTGCGTCGTCGACCTGGCCACCATGCGCGAGGCCGTCCGCGACCTGGGCGGCGACGCCTCGAAGGTCAACCCGCTGGCCCCGGCCGAGCTGGTCATCGACCACTCGGTCATCGCCGACGTGTTCGGCCGCCAGGACGCCTTCGAGCGCAACGTCGAGATCGAGTACGGCCGCAACCAGGAGCGCTACCAGTTCCTGCGCTGGGGCCAGACCGCGTTCAACGAGTTCAAGGTCGTGCCGCCGGGCACCGGCATCGTGCACCAGGTGAACATCGAGCACCTGGCCCGCGTGATCATGCCGCGCAACGGCCAGGCCTACCCGGACACCGTGGTCGGCACCGACTCGCACACCACGATGGTCAACGGCCTGGGCGTGCTGGGCTGGGGCGTCGGCGGCATCGAGGCCGAGGCCGCGATGCTCGGCCAGCCGGTCAGCATGCTGATCCCCAAGGTCGTCGGCTTCAAGCTGTTCGGCGAGCTGCCCTCGGGCGCGACCGCCACCGACCTGGTGCTCACCATCACCCAGCAGCTGCGCAAGCACGGGGTGGTCGGCAAGTTCGTCGAGTTCTACGGCCCCGGCGTGACCGCGGTGCCGCTGGCCAACCGGGCCACCATCGGCAACATGAGCCCCGAGTTCGGCTCCACCTGCGCGATCTTCCCGATCGACGCGGAGACCATCGCCTACCTGGAGCTCACCGGCCGCCCGGCCGACCAGATCGCGCTGGTCGAGGCGTACGCCAAGGAGCAGGGCCTGTGGCACGACCCGTCGGTCGAGCCGGCCTACTCGGAGTACCTCGAGCTGGACCTGTCGAGCGTGGTGCCGAGCATCGCCGGCCCCAAGCGCCCGCAGGACCGCGTCGAGCTGACCAACGCCAAGACCGCGTTCCGCTCGGTGCTGCCCGACTACGTCAAGGACGACGACACCGACGAGGCCGGACAGGAGAGCTTCCCCGCGTCGGACGCCCCGGCGCACAGCGTCTCCCGCGCCAGCAACCCGACGCCGGTGACCGCCGCCGACGGCACGACGTACCAGCTCGACCACGGCGCGGTCGTGATCGCCTCGATCACCTCCTGCACCAACACGTCGAACCCGCAGGTCATGCTGGGCGCCGCGCTGCTGGCGAAGAAGGCCGTCGAGCGGGGCCTGCGCGCCAAGCCGTGGGTGAAGACCACGCTGGCACCCGGCTCCAAGGTCGTCATGGACTACTACCACAAGGCCGACCTCGTGCCGTACCTGGAGAAGCTCGGCTTCCACCTGGTCGGCTACGGCTGCGTGACCTGCATCGGCAACTCCGGCCCGCTGCCGGAGGAGATCAGCGCCGCGGTCAACGAGGCCGACCTCGCCGTGGTGTCGGTGCTGTCCGGCAACCGCAACTTCGAGGGCCGGATCAACCCCGACGTCAAGATGAACTACCTGGCGTCCCCGCCGCTCGTGGTGGCGTACGCCATCGCCGGCACCATGGACATCGACCTGGCCCGCGACCCGCTGGGCGTGGACCCGGACGGCAAGCCGGTCTACCTGGGCGACATCTGGCCGACCCCGGCCGAGGTGCAGGACACCATCAACAAGTCCATCTCGGCGGAGATGTTCACCAAGGACTACGCCGACGTGTTCGCGGGCGACGAGCGCTGGCAGGGCCTGCCGACGCCGACCGGTGACACGTTCGCCTGGGCCGGTGACTCGACCTACGTGCGCAAGCCCCCTTACTTCGAGGGCATGGCGGCGCAGCCGGGTCCGGTGAGCGACATCGCGGGCGCGAAGGTGCTGGCGAAGCTGGGCGACTCGGTCACCACCGACCACATCTCCCCCGCCGGCTCCATCAAGGCGGACTCCCCGGCGGGCAGGTACCTGGCCGAGCACGGGGTGGACCGCAAGGACTTCAACTCGTACGGTTCCCGCCGCGGCAACCACGAGGTGATGATCCGGGGCACCTTCGCCAACATCCGCCTGCGCAACCAGATCGCGCCCGGCACCGAGGGCGGCTTCACCCGCGACTTCACCGTCGCGGACGCCCCGGTCAGCACGATCTACGACGCCAGCCAGAACTACCAGGCCGCCGGCATCCCGCTGGTCATCCTGGCGGGCAAGGAGTACGGCTCCGGCTCCTCGCGTGACTGGGCCGCCAAGGGCACCGCGCTGCTGGGCGTCAAGGCCGTCATCGCCGAGTCCTACGAGCGCATCCACCGCTCGAACCTCATCGGCATGGGCGTGCTGCCGCTGCAGTACCCCGCCGGCCAGACCGCCGAGTCGCTCGGCCTGACCGGCACCGAGACCTTCACCTTCACCGGCGTGGAGGCCCTGAACTCCGGCACCACCCCGAAGACGGTCAAGGTCACCACCGACACGGGTGTCACCTTCGACGCGGTCGTCCGCATCGACACCCCCGGCGAGGCGGACTACTACCGCCACGGCGGCATCCTGCACTACGTCCTCCGCCGCATGCTCGCGAGCTGACCAGCGTCTGAGGGCAAGGAAGGGCACCTTCACAACGCTCCGCGTTGTAGAAGGTGCCCTTCTTCACGCTCCACCTACGCTGAGCTGGTTCGGCGAGGGGGCGGAGCTAAGGTCGTTGCATGAGCAACGTTGAGGCGGCGCCGGTCGAGACTGCTTGCGGGCACGAGGCGGTGCCGGACGGGCCGACCCACGAGCTGCTCCCCGGCCGCGAGGTGGTGCTCGGCGGACCGCGCGGCATGACGGTCAGCCGTACGCTGCCGCACAAGGAGCGCCGCATGGTCGGCGCGTGGTGCTTCGTCGACCAGTACGGCCCCGCCGACCACGACATGCGCGTCGCGCCCCACCCGCACACCGGTCTGCAGACGGTCACCTGGCTCGTCGAGGGCGAGGTGCTGCACCGCGACAGCGTCGGCAGCAAGGCGCTCGTCCGCCCCGGTCAGCTCAACCTGATGACCGCCGGGCACGGCATCTCGCACTCCGAGGAGTCGCCCGTCCCGCGCACCGAACCGCTGCACGGCGTGCAGTTGTGGGTCGCGCTGCCCGACGCGGCGCGATCGGTCGCCCCGGCCTTCGAGCACCACCCCGACCTGCCCGTCGTCGAGCTGGCCGGAGCCTCCCTGACGGTGATCATGGGTGAGCTGGCGGGTGCGGTGTCGCCCGCGACCGCGTACACCCCGCTGGTCGGCGCGGAAGCCGCACTGGCCGCGGGCGCGGAGATCACGCTGGCGCTGCGCGGCGATTTCGAGTACGCGGCGCTGGTGCTCGACGGCGCGGCCCGCGT
Source organism: Catellatospora chokoriensis (assembly GCF_011297315.1). Lineage (NCBI taxonomy): Bacteria > Bacillati > Actinomycetota > Actinomycetes > Micromonosporales > Micromonosporaceae > Catellatospora > Catellatospora chokoriensis. Next base: position 101,841 of record NZ_JAAOTI010000014.1, on the reverse strand, counting down.
CGACGGCGTGCCGCTGGCCCCCGGCACCCTGCTCTACCTCGGCCGCGAACGGACCGCGCTCGACCTGGCCGCGGCCGGACCGGCACGGGTGCTGCTGCTCGGCGGCGAGCCGTTCGAGGAGGAGATCGTGATGTGGTGGAACTTCGTCGGGCGCAGCCACGACGACGTGGCCGCCGCGCGCGAGCAGTGGATGGCGGCCGACCCGCGGTTCGGCGAGGTCGTCGGCTACGACGGCGCGCCGCTGCCGGCGCCTGTCCTGCCCAACGCCCAGCTCAAGCCCCGAGGCCGCCGCCGCTGACCCGGTTTCGGCGGCGGTCGGCCCGCCGGCCCGAGCGACGCCGCGCGGCGCCGTGATCCGCCGACTTGCCTGGCATTCGGGCGTATCTTGGACGCCCATTCGCCCGATTGCCAGGCAAGTCCAACGATCATGGCCGCACGCCGGATCAGGAACGCATGCCCGCTTCGGCCAGGAGTTCGGCGGTCAGGGCCGCCTCGTCCAATCCGGACAGGCCGCGAGCGGTGAACCAGGTCGCCACGTTGTGCACGTCGCGGGCCAGGAAGCGTTTGCCCTGCGGGTTGGCCACCACGTCCACGATCTGCGGCAGGTCGATGATGACCAGACGCCCCTCGTGCACGAGGATGTTGTACGGCGACAGGTCGCCGTGCGCGTACCCGGCGCGGGCCAGCACGGTCAGGCCCAGCACCAGTTGCGCCCACAGGTCGGCCAGGCCGGCCTCGTCGGTGCGCACCTGCGCGAGCCGCGGCGCGGCGGTGCCGTCGGGCGCGCCGATGAACTCCTGCAGCACCTCGGTGCCCAGGATCTGCACCGGGTACGGCGTGAACGGCGCGACGTCGAGCTGCTTGGCGATCTCCCAGAGCCGCGCCAGCGCGCCGAACTCGGCCGCCGCCCACTGCCCGGCGATGGCCTCCTTGCCGAACGCGCTGCGGTTGGCCATGGCCCGGTTGACCCGGGACTCCTTGTCGCGGCGGCCTTCGAGGTAACCGGAGTCGCGGTGGAACATGCGGTGGTCGTGGCTGCGGTAGCGCTTGGCCGCCAGCAGGCAGCCCCGGTCGGTGCCGGGAACGTGGCGGTGCAGCAGGAAGACGTCGGCCTCCTTGCCGGTCTTCAGCACTCCGCGCTCCACGTCGACCGCGGCCAGCTCGGTGACGAGCCAGTCAGGGTGGGGCAACGGCCCGCGCTCGGTGGGGGTCGACAGGTCCCAGGTGGACCAGCGGTCACCGAATTCAGGCTTGTCGGGGGTCTCGTCCCACTCGACTTCCTCGGCGTACGACTTCTCGAAGGTCAGTTCGTCGTCGTCGAAACGGTTCCGGCGGTTGACGCGGCCGGCGCGCGGAAAGTCGTGCTCTCGCACTGGAAAAGCTCCTCGGTCGGAGAGAAGAAGAAAGAGGCGGAATGCGCGCAGCGCACAGCGACGGCAACCATTCGGCTCAGCTCCCTTCTCTCCCGACCCGGAATCAGTTCCGGGATCTCGCACAACGCCGACGAGTCTTCCTCCGACCCCCGACCTCTGTCAACCGATTTTCGCCGGCGACCCGCATCACACCCGACCAGTCGAGTCGATCATGAAGTTGTGGCCACGACACACCGCCGAGCCGTGCCATAAGTTCATGATCAACGAGGGGTGGGGTCAGCGGGCCATGCGATGGGGTGGGTCGGCGGCGAGGACGGCGGCCACGGCCTGGATGGCGCCCTCGGCGACGCGGGTGGGGCCGAAGCGGCGCTCGGTCCACTGGCGGCCGCGGTGGATCCAGACGCTGGGGATGCCGATCGTGGTCGCGCCGCCGATGTCGGCCTCGGGGCTGTCGCCGATCATCCACGCGCCGCGCAGCCGCATGCGGGCCCGTTCCGCGGCGATCTCGAAGATGCGCGGGTTGGGTTTGCGGCAGTCGACCTCCTGCGAGACGACCCAGTCGGCCACGAAGCGGTCCAGGCCGGTACGCCGGATCTTGGCTTCCTGCTGGCGGGTCTCACCGTTGGTGACTATCACCGGGACCCAGCCGGCCTCGGCCGCGATCCGCAGCGCGGCGCCCACCATCGGATCCAGCCGGGTGGCCTCGATCTGCCCCTCGTGCAACTCCTCGACCAGGTCGATGACGGAATTGCGCAGTCGATACCGGTCACGGATCGCGTCGGCGAGATCCCAGCGCGAGGTCAGGCCGTCCGCGTCGGCGTCCACCAGCCAGTCGATGTCGTACGGCGGGGCGCTGATCTCGGACAGGAACCGAGTACCCCACATCCGGAAGGCGCCCTCGCGGTCGACCAGTGTGTTGTCGAGGTCCAACAGCAACAGAGGCACGCGGGCACCTTACGTGACTCAGGACACGCTGGTGAAGCCCCCCTTTGTGCGGGAAACCTCGCGGAAACGAAATCGATGCCTGCTCACGCCAGATCCGCGTCCACGCCGAAGGTGTCCCGCTGCCGAACTGCCTTGATCTGGTTGCGGGCCCAGTTCTCGCCCGGCGTGCGCCCGTACTCCCGGGCCGTCCACTCGCGGACGAAGGCCACGCTGACCGGCTCGCCGCGCGACTCCGCCTCGGCGATCATCCGCTGGACCGGTTCCTGGAGGTGGTTGAGCATGCCGCGCGAGGTGATCTCGCTGGTGTCGGACAGCGGCCGGTGGCCCATCGGCTCCCGGCCGGTCGGGGCGCTCAACACCGACTCCAGGGTGGCCCGCAGGTCCCGGCCCAGGATCGTGCCCCGCTCGTCGCGCTCGGGCACGAGGTCCTGGGACACCGGCTCCGGCTCCGGCTGGCGGGGCGCGGGCGGCGGCTCGGGCAGGACCTCCGGCTGCGGCGTGGGCTGGTAGACCGACTGGGGGGCGAACTGAGGCCCGGCCGGCTGGTGCCCGTTCTGGTGATGACCGTTCGGCTGGTGCCCGTTCTGGTGGTGCGGCACGGGCTGGTGGGGCATGGGCAGGTGCGACACCGGCGACCCGCCGCCCGGGGCCGTTCCCGAGCGCCAGCTCGCCGAGCGGGCCCGGCGCACCTCGGCACGGGCGTGCACCTCGACCAGCTTGGCCTGCTGCTCCTCGCGCACCAGCTGCGCGCCGTACAGACGGCGCTGGCGCTTGGCCTCGCGGGTGTCCTCCAGGTGCGTCAGCGCGTTGCGCACGCTGGGCCGCAATCCCTCCGCGGGCGGGTGCACGATCCAGGCGCGCCGGGCCGAGAACGTGGAGATCGGCGCGTAGAACCAGCGCTGGCCGAAGCGCGGGTAGCGGGTCTTGAGCGCCACCTCGTCGTCGTAGCCGGCCATGAACTGGTCGAGCAGCTCGTGGAACATCGCCATGCCCGCGAACGACAGGAACGCCAGGTAGAGGCCCGCCCAGATGGACCACTTGTCGCGCCCGTGCACGAAGTTCAGGGTCGCCGACACCGTCGCGGCGGCGAGCACGATCTTGTATGCCCGGCCGGGGTGCCGCCCGCGCTTGACCGCGACGAACGCCCACGCGCCGAAGGAGATGCTGATGCCGTCGAGGCTCAGCGGCACCAGGACGTTGGTCCAGTGGTTCCAGCCCATGACGTCGTTGGCGAAGCCGGTGAGGCCGATGAAGGACACGCCCATCACGGCGAGCCAGACCAGCAGCGTCGGGATCAGCGCGGCCAGGAAGAGGCCGGTGTCCTTGGCCTTGTCCGCACGGGTGGCGTACGCCCCCGGGTTGGCCAGCCGGATCCCCCGCCGCCGCCCGGCCGACCGCGCCAGCGGCACGCCGATCAGCAGGGAGATCGTCAGGATCGACACCACCAGCACCATCACCCACGTGTCGACGTAGGTCGTGGTCAACAGCTCCAGGTCCACAGCTCGTATCCTCCCCGGCACGCCGCAGACCATTGGCCTGCAACGTTTCGCACGGTGTCGCCTTACTGCCCCCGACGCTCAACGCACGCCGGCCGCGGAGGATTCTTCCATGCGGCGGTCACGCGCGCATTGCGTCGTAGATCTGCCATCATCGGCAGTGGCCGCCCCTACCAGGTGTCAAGCCGTACGTACGGATTGCATGTGCCGAGCCGACCTGCGAAGATCGGCATGTGCCCAGGGTGAGTCAGGATCAGCTCGACGCGCGCCGCCACGAGATCCTCGCCGCGGCCCGCGCCTGCTTCGCCCGCTACGGCTACGAGGGCGCCACCGTGCGCCGCCTGGAGCAGGCGACCGGGCTGTCCCGGGGCGCGATCTTCCACCACTTCCGCGACAAGGACTCGCTGTTCCTGGCCGTCGCCGAGGACGACGCGGTCGAGATGGCCGCCACCGTCGCCGCGAACGGCCTGGTGCAGGTGATGCGGGACCTGCTGGCCCATGCCCAGGACCCCGACGCGGCCGGCTGGCTGGGCACGCAGCTGGAGGTGGCCCGGCGGCTGCGCACCGACCCGGCGTTCGCCAAGCGCTGGGCGCAGCACAGCGAGGCGATCGACACGGCGACCCGCGAGCGCCTGCAGCGCCAGGCGAGCGCAGGCGTGCTGCGCGAGGACGTGCCGCTGGACGTGCTGGCGCACTTCCTGGAGCTGGCGTACGACGGGCTGGTCAAGCGGCTGGCGATGGGCGGCTCGGCCGACGACTTCGGCCCGGTGCTGGACCTGATCGAGGAGACCGTGCGCCGCCGCTGAGCGGATTCGGATTTCCGGGCCCGAACGTGACGAAACCCGGGGGTTCCGCGCGGGTGCGCGGGCCGGCTGGACAAACCGGACATTCCCCCGGGAATCGGGTGGCTCCCTTGGATTCGCCAGGGCCGCTGACACACGGCCTCGACGCTCCAGTCGAACCTTCAGGTATCGACAGAAGTGCAGTCGATGACAGCCGCCTAGCGGGCAGCCACCTCACGTGTCCTGTAGCTACTCAAAGCTGGACCACCTCCTTTCCCGTGTACCGCCGACATTAGTCACGAGATCCACCCATCGACAAGATATTTTCAAGCGAGCTTTCGGGCGCTACAGTGCCGCCCCATGGGCGCCCTCAAACCTTGGCATCTGATCCTCGGCGGCACCGTCTGCTGCGCCACCGTGGTGGTGGTAGCGCTGGTGCTGTTCCTGGTACTCCGTAAGAAATGAGAACCGCCCTGGTCCGCGAGCCCAGTTCCCGGCTCGCCGACGGCATCGTCACCCACATCGGCCGCAGCGACGTCGACCTGTCCCTGGCCCGCGCCCAGCACGTCGCGTACGCCGACGCGCTGGCCTCGGCCGGCTGGGAGGTCTACCCCGCCCCGGCCGCCGACGACTGCCCGGACTCGGTGTTCGTCGAGGACGCGGTGGTGGTCGTCGACGACCTCGCCGTGCTGACCCACCCCGGGGCCCCGGCCCGCCGGGGCGAGATCAGCGGCGTCGAGCAGGCCATGCGGGAACTGGGCCTGCGCACCGCGCGCATCGCGGCGCCGGGCACCCTGGAGGGCGGCGACGTGCTCCAGGTCGGCGCGACCGTCTACGTCGGACGCGGCGGGCGCACCAACGCCGAGGGCATCCGGCAGTTGCGGGCGCTGCTCGCGCCGCTGGGGCGCACCGTCGTCCCGGTGCCGCTGGGCGAGGTGCTGCACCTGAAGTCCGCGGTGACCGCGCTGCCCGACGGCACCTTCCTGGCCCTGCCGCACCTGGTGCCGACCGGGCTGTTCCCCGCGGTGCGACCGGTCGAGGAGGAGGGCGGCTGCCACGTGGTGCCGCTCGGCGGCGACCGGGTGCTGCTGGCCGCGTCCGCGCCGCGTACCGCGGAGCTGCTGGCCGATCTGGGGTATCTGCCGGTCGTGGTGGACATCGGCGAGTTCGAGAAGCTCGAAGGCTGCGTCACCTCCCTGAGCGTCCTGGTCTCCCGCTGATTGCGGCCATGGTCCATCATGAGGGCTCCCTCGTCGAAGGAGCTCCCGTGGCGGACACCTGGGGCATCTCTGGCCCCACCTTCCTGATGCTGTTCGCGGTGGCCGCGGCGGTGGTCCTGGTGGGCACGCTCGTCCACCGGTCCCGCCTGTTCGCCGGCCCCGCCCAGGTCCGCGTGGACCAGCTGTCGCCGCAGCACACGGCCTACCTCAACGGCGGCGCGGCGCTGGCGGTGTACTCGTCGCTGACCTTCCTGCGCCAGAGCGGCGTCGTCGCGGCCGACGAGGCCGGTCGGCTCACCCGCACCGGCGGGCTGCCGCCCGGCGGGAGCCCGCTGGACGCCGCGGTGCTGCACGCGGTGGGCAACGGGCTGCGCACCAAGGACCTGCACACCGACCGCTCGGTGGCCGAGGCGCTGGCCGCCATCGGCGAGGACCTGCGGCGCGGCGGCCTGACCGTCGGCCCCGACGTGATGTCCCGGGCCCGGCGCGGCCCGCTGCTGCTGCTCGCCCTGTTCGCGGTCGGCGTGGTCCGGATCATCGCCGGGATCGGCAACGACCGCCCGGTGACCTTCCTGGTGCTGCTCGTCATTCCGATCGGCATCCTCGGCCTGGTGCTGTTCGCGCGCAGGCCGCGCCGCACCAAGGCCGCCGAGAACGCGCTGCTCCAGGCCAAGCGCCACTTCAACCACCTGCGACCCGCGTCGCGGCCCGCCTGGAACACCTACGGGCCGGCGCAGACCGCACTCGCCGTCGGCCTGTTCGGCACCGCCGTGCTGTGGGCCGCCGACCCGGGCTTCGCCGGGGAGACCCAGATCCCCGAGCGGGACGACACCAGCGGCGCGTACGGACCGTTCTACAGCGGCTCCGACACCGGCGGATCGAGCAGCGGCGACAGCGGCGGCTCGTCCTGCAGCAGCGGCTCCTCCTGCGGCGGCGGGGGTGGCTGCGGCGGCGGAGGCGGGTGCGGCGGATGACCCCGCTGGCCGGACGGGGCGTCGGCATCGGCTGGCGCCCCGAGATCTCCGGCTTCGTCGCCGAGCTGCCCGGCCTGCGTTTCGTCGAGGTCATCGCCGAATCGCTGCCGCACTCCGGCGAACCGCCCGAGGCGCTGGCGAAGCTGCTGGCCTCGGGCGTCGCCGTGGTGCCGCACGGCGTGAAGCTGTCCCTCGGCGGAGCCGAACCGGTCGACCCGCACCGGGTGGAACACCTGGCCCAGGCCGCCCGCGCCGTCAACGCGCCGCTGGTCAGCGAGCACATCGCGTACGTACGCGCGGGCGGCGTCGAGGCCGGTCACCTGCTGCCGCTGCCGCGCAGCCGCGAGGCCGTCGACGCGGTGGTCGCCAACGTCGCGCGCACCACCGCCGAGCTCGACGTGCCGCTGGCACTGGAGCCGATCGCCGCGCTGTTCGAGTGGCCCGACGACGAGCTGACCGAGGCCGAGTTCCTGACCGAGATCCTGGAACGCACCGACGCGCTGCTGCTGCTCGACATCGCCAACGTGTACGCCAACGCGCTCAACCGCGGCGAGGACCCGGCCGAGCTGCTGGCCCGGCTCCCGCTGGAGCGCATGGCGTACGTCCACGTCGCCGGCGGCCGGATCCATGAGGGGCGTTACCACGACACGCACACCGACCCGGTGCCCGGCGAGGTCCTGGAGCTGCTGGGCGAGCTGTGCGCCCGGCAGCGCCCGCCCGCGATCCTGCTGGAGCGCGACGGTCACTACCCGCCCGCCGCGGCCCTGCGCGCCGAGCTGGACGCCCTGTCCGCCGCGACCGGCTACCCCGCGATCACCGGAGCCCCGACCAGATGACCGGCGACACGGACCTCGGCAGCGCGGATGCCGGCACTGCTCCGCACGGTGCCGTGGAGGTCGGCACTGCTCCGCACGGTGCCGTGGAGGTCGGCACTGCTCCGCGCGGTGCCGTCGGCGGGGGGCTCGCGCGGCGGCAGGAGGAGCTGGTCCGCGCGCTGGTCGCCGGGGCCGGTCTGCCCGCGGGCTTCGACGCCGCAGCAGTGGCCGCGACCCAGGCCGCGCTGCTGCGCAAGCGGGCCGAGGACGTCGCACGCACGTGGCCCCGCCTGGCCGCGTCAGCGGGCCCGGGACAGTGGGCGCGGACGTTCTCGGCATGGGCTGCGGGACGCCCGCCGCAGGGCTCGCTGCGCGACGGCTGGGACTACGCCCGAGCCCGCCCGCCCCGCGACGCGGCGGCCGCCCGCGAACTCGCCCTCCGTGAGCTGCTGTGGGCGTACGACGGCGAAACTGCGCCCCGGCCACGCCGCGGCCCGGCCGCCCGCCTCCACAACGGTGAGCTGCACCTGCGCTGGCGCGGCCGCACCCGCACCTACCGCCCCCGCTGACCCCGCCCGGCCGCACCCGAAGGTGATCACGGTGGCGGGGTGGCGACACGCCGTCGAACCCGTCCTCAAGTTCATGATCAACGCGACGGGTGAGGGCCGGCGGGGCGTGGGTCAGGCGGGGGTGTCGGCCAGGCGGGGGGAGTCGGTGGTGGCGAACTGGGTGCGGTAGAGGTCGGCGTAGAGGCCGCCGGAGGCGAGCAGTTGTTCGTGGGTGCCGCGTTGGACGATGCGGCCGTCGTCGAGGACGAGGATCTGGTCGGCCTCGCGGACGGTGGACAGGCGGTGGGCGATGACCAGGGCGGTGCGGCCGGCCAGGGCGGTGGACAGGGCCTGCTGGACGGCGGCTTCGCTCTCGGAGTCCAGGTGGGCGGTGGCCTCGTCGAGGATGACGATGGAGGGCGCCTTGAGGAGCAGGCGGGCGATGGCGATGCGCTGCTTCTCGCCGCCGGAGAAGCGGTAGCCCCGCTCGCCCACCACGGTGTCCAGGCCGTCGGGGGTGGCCCGGACCAGGGTGTCGATCTGCGCGGCGGCCAGCGCGGCCCACAGCTCGTCGTCGGTGGCGTCGGGCTTGGCGTAGCGCAGGTTCTCCGCGATGGTCTCGTGGAACAGGTGGGCGTCCTGGGTGACCACGCCGATGCTGTCGCGCAGCGACTGCAGCGTGGCGTCGCGTACGTCGACGTCGCCGACGAGCACCGCGCCGTCGGTGACGTCGTACATCCGGCTCACCAGCATCGAGGTGGTCGACTTGCCCGCGCCGGAGCTGCCGACCAGGGCCACCATCTGGCCGGGCTCCACGGTGAACGAGACGCCGCGCAGCACCGGCGCGGTCGCGGTGCGCTCCAGCGTCGCCACGTCCTCCAGGGAGGCCAGCGAGATCTCGGCGGCGGTCGGGTAGCGGAAGGCCACGTCCCGGAACTCGATCTTCGAGGAACCCCGGGGCACGTCGACCGCGCCGGGCTTCTCCGCGATCGCGGGCGGCAGGTCGAGGACCTCGAAGACCCGGTCGAAGGAGACCAGCGCGCCCATCACGTCGATGCGTACGTTCGACAGCGCGGTGATCGGCCCGTAGAGCCGCGTCAGCAGCAGCGCCAGGGCGACGACGTCGCCGGCGTCGAGCGTGCCCCGCACCGCGTACCAGCCGCCCAGTCCGTAGACCAGGGCCTGGGCGAGCGCCGCGACCAGCATCATGGCCGCGAAGAAGGTGCGGGAGTACATCGCGCTCTGCACACCGATGTCGCGCACCCGCCCGGCCCGCTCGGCGAAGCGGCCGGACTCGGTCTCGGGCCGGCCGAACAGCTTCACCAGCAGCGCCCCGGCCACCCCGAACCGCTCGGTCATGGTGGCGTTCATCTTCGCGCCGAGGTCGTACGACTCCTTGGTGATCTCGGCCAGGCGGTGGCCCACCCGCCGCGCGGGCAGGATGAACACCGGCAGCAGGATCAGCGACAGCACGGTGATCTGCCACGACAGGGTGAGCATGACGACCACGGTGAGCACGAGCTGGATGAGGTTGCCGACGACGCCGGACAGCGTCGAGGTGAACGCGCGCTGCGCGCCGAGCACGTCGCCGTTGAGGCGGCTGACCAGCGCGCCGGTCTGCGCCCGGGTGAAGAACTGCACCGGCATGCGCTGCACGTGGTCGTACACCTGGGTGCGCAGGTCGTAGATGAGGCCCTCGCCGATGCGGGCCGAGTAGAACCGTTCCGCCAGCGACAGCACGGCACTGACCACGGCCAGCAGCGCGATCACCACCGCGATCGTGATGACGGTCCGGCCGGCGTCGGGGGACATCACCCCGGTCTTCGGGGTGATCGCGCTGACGACCTTGCCTGCCAGCAGCGGCGTGGCCACGCCGATGACCGCGCCGACGACGATGGTGACCAGGAAGAACGCGATCTCCCGGCGGTACGGCCGGGCGAAGGAGAGAATCCGCTTCGCGGTGGGCTTGCCGATCTTGCGGTTCTCGACGCTCTGCCCCCGGCGCATGGACCGCATCAGCGACTCCATACCGCCGCCCGCACCCGGATAACTCACCGGTGAACCTCCCGCTGTGAAAGAACTGACGTGCCGCTCAACGTGCCGTGCCGAACGAAAATTCCTTAGCCCGGCTCATTAACTATTCCGCTGGGCAGACAATGGCACACGACCGGGTGCCGCCCGCTCACCGGAAAGGAGAGGACGGCCGTCTTTCCACCATGGCGAATCAGCCACTGGTATGACGCCCGAAAGAGTGGCTCAGGGTGCGGGAAAGGGATGGCGGAACCGATACCGCCGGAAAATCACTCGCCCAGGCCGGCCAGGTCGCGGATGCGGCGGGTCTGCGCCTCGCGCTCCGCGCGCTCCTGCTCGGCGAAGCCCCGGCCGCTCGCGGCGGCCAGCAGGGCCTTGATCTCGACGACCGCGTCGCGCGGGGCCGCCAGCACCGCGTTGGCCAGATCGGCCGCGGCCGCGTCCAGCTCGTCGCGCCCGACCACGAGGTTGACCAGGCCGATCCGGTCCGCCTCGGCGGCGTTGACCCGGCGGCCCGTCACGCACAGCTCCAGGGCGCGGGCATAACCGACGAGCTCGACCAGGCGCTTGGTGCCGGTGAGGTCCGGCACGAGCCCCAGCGTCACCTCCGCCATCGCGAAAAGGGCGTCGTCGGCGGCGATCCGCAGGTCACAGGCCAGCGCGAGCTGGAAGCCCGCGCCGATGGCGTGGCCCTGCACCGCGGCGATGGTGACCAGGTCGGGTCGGCGGAGCCAGGAGAAGGCCTGCTGGAAACCGGCGATCCGGTCCGCGCACTCCTCCGGGCTGACGGTGGCGAGCTGCTGGAACTCGCCGCCCTGCACCACTTTCAGGTCGAGGCCCGCGGAGAAGGACCGCCCTTCCCCGCGTACGACCACGACGCGCACATCGCCGGCGAGCCCCCGTGCGGCTTCCGCGAGACCTGCCCAGAGCTCAGGCGTCTGCGCGTTGCGCACCTCCGGGCGGTCCAATGTCACCGTCGCGACCGGACCGTCCTGGCTGATGCGAAAGCCGGCCGCTGCCATCTCAGACATCAACCGGCTCCCCTTGCTCGGCGTGGCGCGGGCGAATCATGCCTTCTTGCGCCGACGGGCTCCGCCGCGCTGACGCAGCGCGACTCCGGACTCGGTGAGCACGCGGTGGATGAATCCGTACGAACGGCCAGTCGACGCGGCCAGCGCGCGGATGGACTCACCCGACGTGTAGCGCTTCACGAGGTCCTTGGCGAGCGTCTGGCGTTCGGTCCCGACGATCCGGCGACCCTTCTCGGTGGTGGTAGCTGTGCCGGTGGCTGCCATGTTGAAATCCTCACGTCCCGGACGATGCGGTTTGCGGTCCAACCTATTAGACCGCCTCCGACGATCATGCGCTAGATATCAATTCCACGCCAACCGACACGCACGGTGCTGTCGGGTACCCGATAGCGTGTCTCGCCGTGACCACCGTCGACCCCCTGAGCACCCGCAACCGCGAACGCCGAGACCTGTTCGGCTGGTTCGTGCTGGTGAGCATCGGCCTGCTCGCGACCTGGCTGGCGGTGCGCGCCGGGGCCCGGCTGGGCACCGCGAGCGCGCCGTTCCTGGGCCGCTACCGCTTCGAACTGTCGCCGATGTCGTTGCTGGCGCCCGTCGTCGCGACGGCGGTGCTCGGCGCTGCCTGGCGCGGCTGGATCCATCGACTGCCGTGGCGGGCGGTCAGCGCCGGGGCGACGGTGGCGTTCTTCGCCTGGGCCGTCTCGCTCGCCCTCGTCGACGGCGCCGACGGGCTGACCCGGTCGCTGACCCCGGACAGCTACCTGGGCGACGTGCAGGAGGTCGGCGACGACCCGCTCGCGTACCTGCGCAGCTTCACCGACCGGTCGGCCGAGCACACCGCGGCCACCCGGGGGCATCCGCCCGCGCCGGTGCTGGTGCTGTGGGCCGTGCAGCGGCTCGGGATCACCGACCATCTCGCGCTGGGCTTGCTGGTGACCGCCGTCGGGGCGCTGTCGGTGCCGATGGTGCTGGCCGCGGTGCGCGACATGAGCGGCGAGGCCGCCGCGCGGCCGTACGCGCCGGTGCTGGCGCTCGCGCCGTACGCGGTGTGGACCGCGGTGTCGATGGACGCCGTGGTGGCCACCATCGGCGCGGCGATGACGCTGGCCGGGGTGCGGGCCACCCGCCGCCACGGCTGGCGCGCCGCGGCCTGGGCGGTGCTGGCCGGGCTGCTGCTGGGCACGGCGGCGCTGTTCTCGTACGCCGTGGCATGGCTCGGGCTGTCCGTGGTGTTCCTGAACTTCGCCCGCCGCCGGGCCGCCCTGAACATGTTCGCCGGACTCGGCGTGCTGCTGCCGGTGCTCGGCGCGGCGAAACTGGGCTTCGCCTGGACGGACGGGCTCGGCACGGCGTACGCCGACTTCGCCCAGCGCATCGAGCCGCACCGGTCCGCGCTGTGGTGGGGCCTGATCAGCGTGTGCGCGCTGCTGCTGGCGGCCGGGCCGCCCATCTACGCGAGCCTGCGCAAGGTGCGCAACACCCCCGGCTGGCCGTTCCTGGTGGGCGCGTCCGGGGCGGTGCTGTTCTCGGTCGGCGCGGGGCTGGCGCGGGGCGGGGTGGAGCACGCGTGGCTGCCGTACTTCCCCTGGCTCACCATCGCCGCCGTCGCCCCCGAACGCCCCGCCGGCGACCCGGTGCCCGCCCCGCTGACCCTGGTCGCCGTAGGCGCCCTCTCCGCCATGCTCATCGAAGCCATGCTCTCAACACCCTGGTGACCGACCCGTTCAAGCGCGCAACTCTTGAAAAGTCGCGGCCACGGCGGGTGCCGGTGGCCGCGACTTCTAATGAGTTGGGAAAAGGGTGAGGCGGGTCAGGCGAGTTCGACGAGTTCGAGGAGGTCGTCGGACCAGGCGTCTTCGTCGCCGTCGGGGAGGAGGATGGCGCGGTCGGGCTTGAGGGCGGCGACGGCGCCGGGGTCGTGGGTGACCAGGACGATGGCGCCGGGGTAGCGGGCGATGGCGTCGAGCACCTGCTCGCGGCTGACCGGGTCGAGGTTGTTGGTGGGCTCGTCGAGCAGCAGCACGTTGGCGCCGGAGCAGACCAGGGTGGACAGCGCCAACCGGGTCTTCTCGCCACCGGACAGCACGCCCGCGGGCTTGTCCACATCGTCCCCGCTGAACAGGAACGCGCCCAGGATGCGGCGCAGCTCCGTGTCGGTCTGCTCGGGGGCGGCCGAGCGCATGTGGTCGAGGATGGTGCGCTCGACGTCGAGGGTCTCGTGCTCCTGGGCGTAGTAGCCCAGGCGCAGGCCGTGGCCCGCCTTGACCTCGCCGGTGTCCGGCTCCAGGATGCCCGCGAGCATGCGCAGCAGGGTCGTCTTGCCCGCGCCGTTGAGGCCCAGGATGACCACGCGGGAACCGCGGTCCACGGCGACGCTGACGTCGGTGAAGATCTCCAGCGAGCCGTACGACTTGGACAGCCCCTCGGCGGTCAGCGGGGTCTTGCCGCAGGCGGCTGGGGTCGGGAAGCGCACCTTGGCCACCTTGTCCGAGGCGCGCACCTCGTCCAGGCCGGCGATCATCTTCTCGGCCCGCTTGGCCATGTTCTGCGCCGCGATCGTCTTGGTGGCCTTGGCCCGCAGCTTGTCGGCCTGCGCCATGAGCGCGCCGGCCTTCTTCTCCGCGTTGGCCCGCTCGCGCTTGCGGCGGCGCTCGTCGGTCTCGCGCGCCTCCAGGTACGTCTTCCAGCCCATGTTGTACGCGTCGACGACCGAGCGGTTGGCGTCGAGATACCACACCTTGTTGACGACGGCCTCCAGCAGCGAGGCGTCGTGGGAGATGACGATCAGCCCGCCCTTGTGGCCGCCGAGGAAGCCGCGCAGCCAGGTGATGGAGTCGGCGTCGAGGTGGTTGGTGGGCTCGTCGAGCAGCAGGATGCCGCCGCCGGTCTCGGTGGCGTCGCGGAACAGGATGCGGGCCAGCTCGACGCGGCGGCGCTGGCCGCCGGAGAGCGTGCCCACGGTCTGCTGGAGCACCCGGTCGGGCAGGCCGAGGTTCGAGCAGATCCGGGCCGCCTCGGCCTCGGCGCCGTAGCCGCCGAGCGCGGAGAACTGGTCCTCGAGCTGGCCGTAGCGGCGCATGAAGCGCTCGTCGTCGGCGAGCTTGCCCTCCAGCTCCTTCATCTCGTTGCGCAGCACGTCCAGGCCGCGCGCGGAGAGCACCCGGTCGCTGGCGGTGATGCCGAGGTCGCCGGTGCGCGGGTCCTGCGGGAGGTAACCCACCGGCCCGCGAGTGTCGATCTTGCCGGCGTACGGGGTGCCCTCGCCGGCGAGGACCTTGAGCGTGGTGGTCTTGCCAGCCCCGTTGCGCCCGACGAGACCGATCCGGTCGCCGGGCTGCACGCGCAGGGTGGTGTCCCCCAGCAGGATGCGCGCACCAGCGCGCAGTTCCAGACCGGTGGCCGTGATCATGAATTGCTCCCAGGTCAGGGGTGGGCCACCGGGTGGCTTCGGAAGGAGCCTCCAGTCTACCGAGCGCCCCGACCCGCCCTGCCACGGCATTTACCCCTGGGACGGCCTGATTTGGGTGTGATTCGCCACAAAACTGCCTACGCTGGCGAACGTGAGCATCAACGAGAACGCCGAACTCGACCCGTCACAGGTCGAGGACATGCGTGGCGCCGGGGGCGGGCGCGGCGGCGGCGGCTTCAACTTCCCGCCCATGGGCGGCGGAGGCGGAGGCGGCGGCGGGATGGGCGGCGCGGGCTGCCTCGCCGGACTGCTGCCGTTGCTCATGCGCAGCAAGATCGGCATGGCGGTGCTGCTGGTCGGTGCCCTGTGCGTCGGTTTCCTGATCTGCACCGGCGGCGGCTCCAGCCTGTTCAGCGGCGTCGGCGGGTTGACCCCCGAGCAGCAGCAGGGCCAGCAGCCGGGCCCCAACGACGTCAACAGCAGCGCGCTGGCGCAGCAGTGTGACAAGTCGAACCCCAAGCGGTTCGACAACCCGGCCTGCCGCAACCTGCTCTACATCAACTCGATTCAGGCGTACTGGCGCTCGGCCATGCCGCAGTACCTCGGCCAGCCGTACCAGCCGGCGACCACGCGGTTCTTCACCGGCTCGGTCAACACCGCCTGCGGCCCGGCCACCGCCGGTGTCGGCCCGTTCTACTGCCCCGGCGACAACCACGTCTACATCGACCTGAGCTTCTACGACGAGCTGGCCAGCCGGTTCGGCGCCAAGGGCCAGTTCGCCCAGGCGTACGTGCTGGCCCACGAGTACGGCCACCACATCCAGACCCTGCTCGGCACCGAGGCGCAGGTGCGCCGGGCCCAGCAGCGCGACCCGGCCAACGCCAACAAGTACTCCGTGGCCATGGAACTGCAGGCCGACTGCTACGCCGGAGTGTGGGCCAACTCGGCCGCCAAGACCACCGACGCGACCGGCCAGCCGCTGTTCAAGTCCATCACCCAGCAGGACATCGACCAGGCCCTCGAAGCGGCCGCCGCGGTCGGCGACGACGCCATCCAGCAGAAGGCCACCGGCCGCATCAACCAGGAAGCCTTCACCCACGGCTCGTCCGAACAACGCCAGCAGTGGTTCAACCGCGGCTACACCACCGGCGACCCCCGCCAGTGCAACACCTTCGCCAGCTGACCGGGCGGGGCAGGCTTCAGATCATCCGACTTGCCAGGCAACCGGGCGTATCACGGTTCAAGATACGCCCGGTTGCCAGGCAAGTCGGATGATCTTTTGCGGTCAGGGGACCAGGTGGATGCGGATGGCGTGGGCGGCGGTCACCGCTTCGACGAGGATGGCGTGGCGGGGTTCGGGGACGTCGAGGAGGCGGTCGTGGCGCAGTGGGAGGAGGGGGGCGAGGCGGCGGTCGGTGAGGATCTCGTCGACGGTGCCGCGGTCGCCGCCGCAGACCAGGGCGGCCATGCTTTCCGTGTACGGCAGCAGGATGCGCGCGGCGATGTCGGCGGCGTCGCGGGCCGCACCGGACGCCTGGTTCTCCCGGCGGCGGGCGTAGCGCTGCTGCGACCAGCCGCCCGCGGCGGTGCGCCCCTGCACGTAGAACGTGTCCACCTTGGAACTGATCAGCTCGTCGCCGTCGGCGACGCCCACCGCGACGGCGTTGCGCCGGGCCAGCAGCAGCCCCAGCCGCCGCGGCTCGGCCAGCGCCGCCAGCAGCGCGTCCACGTCGGCGACCGGCCCGACGCCGGGCGGCGGCAGCAGCTCGGCGGTGTCGCCGTTGGCGGCCACGAGTTTCAGGCCCTCCTCCTGCGCGCCGTCGTGGCGCGAGTAGAAGCCGTCCAGCCAGCGACGCAGCCGCCGCGGTTCGACGTCGGCCCAGCGGCCCCCGCCCGCGGCGGGCTTGGCGACCATCAGCCCACCAGGGCGTTCAGCGCGGCGTCCACATCGGCCTGCGTGGTGTACGCGTGGAACGACGCCCGGATCCGGCCGTTGCGCACCGCCGTGCGGATGCCCGCGGCGGCCAGCTTGGCGTCCGCGCCGGGCACGTCCACGCTCACGATCGCGCTGTCGCCCGGCGGCAGGCCCAGCCCCGCCAGGAACCTGTTGGCCAGGCCGACGTCGTGGGCGTGGATGGCCGGCACGCCGATCTCCTCGACGACCTCCAGCGCGGGCGCGGTGCCGACCCAGGCCTGCCAGGCGGGCGAGATGTCGAAGGCGCGGGCGTCCTTGGCCAGCCGCAGCGGCATGCCGTAGTACGAGCTGTGCACGTCCTCACCCGCATACCAGTTGGCCGCCAGCGGCCGGGAACGCTCGCGCACCGCCGGGTTCAGGTAGACGAAACCCGTGCCGCGCGGCGACATCAGCCACTTGTAGGCGACGGTCACGACCACATCGGCCAGTGCGCCGTCGAAGGGCAGCCAGCCGCACGCCTGGGTGGCGTCCACGACGACCGTCGCACCCGCGGCGCGCGCCGCGGCGATGACCGCCGGGTAGTCCACGACCGTCCCGTCCGACGACTGCACCAGCCCGAACGAGACCACGTCGACGCTCGCGTCGATGCGCTCGGCGAGCCGGTCGGCCGGTGCGGTGCGCACGGTCACACCGCGGTCGGCGTGCACCGCCCACGGGAACACCGCCGAGGTGAACTCCAGCTCGGGGACCAGCACCGTCGCGCCGTCGGGCACGGCCGCGGCGACCGGGGCCAGCAGCTGCGACACCTGCGCGCCGACCGCGACGTCCGCCGCGTCGACCCCGATGATCCGGGCGTACGACTGGCGCGCCCGCTCGGTCGACTCGCCCCACCCTTCCCACGAGGTGCGGCCCGCCCGCCAGTCGGCGAGCGCCACCTGCAGGGCGTCCCAGGCCCGGTTCGGCGGCAGCCCGAAACTGGCCGTGTTCAGGTAGCCGGGCTCGGCGGACCACAGCGAGGCGAGGTCGATACTGTCCATGATTGGCAGTATTCCACCGGCCACGGGCGATCACCGCAGGCCAATACGCATGAGGTGGCATGGCGCGGTTCCGGCTCGTCGCGCGTGGCCGCGCGGCGGGCGCGGCTGTCCGGGCCGTCCCGCCGGGAAGCGTGCAAGCACCTGAGCTGACCAGGGCGGTTGTGGTACCCCAGAGGGATGCAGGAGTCGCGTTCGCTGGTCCGGCTGACCGCGTTCACCGACGGGGTCGTCGCGATCGCGCTGACCCTGCTGATCCTGCCGCTGGTCGACACCGCCCGGGACGCGCAGACCGAGACCGTCCGGGACCTCGTGCGCGAGCACGCCGGCGACTTCGCCGCCTTCGTGATGTCGTTCGTGGTGGTGTCGCTGTTCTGGATGGTGCACCGCCGGGTCTTCGACAACCTCGTCGACGTCGGCGAGGGCATCATGCTGCTCAACAGCCTGTGGCTGCTGGGCGTGGTGTTCCTCCCGGTGCCGACGGCGGTGCTGACCTACGAGGTGAACCAGGGGCGCGGCGCGACCCTGCTGTACATGGCCAACCTGGTCTTCATCGCGTTCAGCGGCCTGCTGCTGTCGATGCGTATCCGCGACCGGGTGCCCCTGCAGCGCCCCGGCCGGGCCGAGGCGGTGCAGCGGTCGGTGCGCCGTGGCGTGATCGCGACCAGCGCCATGGTGGCCACGCTGGTCGCCGCCCTGTTCCTGGCCAACCTGGCGCTGCCGCTCCTGGCGCTGATGCCCCTGATGCAGGCGGTGGCGGAGCGGCGCGCCCAGCGCCACAACAACCACGACGACCACCACCGCTGACACGCCGGAACCGGCGGGCGGCGGTGGCCTGTCTACAGCGCCTGCCGGAGCAGCGCCAGCAGCTCGGTGCCGTCGGCGACCACGGCGTCCGGCGTGTTCTCGCCGACCTCGCGCGGCTCGCCCTCGGGCATGAGGATGGCCGCGCCGGCCCCGGCCCGCCGGGCGCACACGATGTCGCGGTGCGGCTGGTCCCCGACATACCAGCAGTCGGCCGCGGCCACGTCCAGGTCCCGCGCGGCGGCCCAGATCATGCTCGGATGCGGCTTGTACACGCCCAGCTCGTCGCTGTAGATCTGGACGGCGATCGCGCCGGTCAGCCCGAACTCGTCGAGCGCCTCCCGGTGGGCCTGGCCGCAGGGGGTGTTGCTGACGACGGCGACCTGCATGCCCCGGCCCACCGTGAAGTCCAGCAGGTCGGCGATGCCCGGCCGCAGCCGCCAGTCGGACCGCCGCGCCCACTGCCGGGTCAGGTCGCTGGCGTGCACCAGCACCGTGGCCCTGGCCACGGCCGGCCACTCGACGGCGATGAGCTCCCCCCAGAGCTGCTCATGGCTGATCTCCAGGCACTCCTCGGTGTTCTCGCGCATCCGCGTGCGGGCTTTCTTCGCCTCGTCCAGCGCGTGGCGGATCTCGTCCTCGCCGACCACGCCGCCGGTGAGCCGGTGGACGCGCTGGACGAGTGCGGCGTGCCGATACGTGGAGTCCTCCGGCCGGGGTGACCGTCCGGATTCGACGATCACCCCACCGAAGTCGAGCAGCAGAGCAGAGGGGGTAGGCAGCATGGGGTTACTCTGCCACGACGAGTGCCACCGCGAGGACTGAGATCACCAGGCTGGACACCAGGGCGGTGACCAGGCGTCCCCGTGGCGTGGCGAGCACCCGGCCCACCAGCGCCCCGCCCGCCGCGACGGTCAGCTGCCAGCTGGCCGAGGCGAGGAAGGCGGCGGCCACGAACACCGCGCCCTCCGGGCCGGTGAGCCCGTCCATCGCCTGCCGCCCGCCGAGGACCAGCGCGCCGAAGTACACGATGGTCATCGGGTTGAGCAGGGTCAGCCCGAGCAGCGCCAGGAAGGCCCGGCCGGGGGTGTCCAGCAGCTTCGTCTCGCGGGCCCGGGCCGGGTCGCGGTAGTGGCGCACCGCCCCCACCGCGGTGTGGCCCGCGATGTAGAGCAGCACGACCACGGCGATCCAGCGCAGCGGGGTGGCGATCGGTTCGATCCAGCGGGCCAGGGCGGCTCCGCCGAGGACGGCGACAAGGGCGTAGATCCCGTCGGCGGCCGCCACACCCAGTGCGGCGGCGGCGCCGATCCGCAGTGAGGTGCGGGCGGTGAGGCTCATCAGCAACAGCGCGATCGCGCCGACGGGCACGGCTACGCCGTACCCGGCCAGCACGCCCGCCACGAGGGCGGCGGTCACGACTGCGGGCGGCTCGTTCCGGCCACGGGCCCACGCTGCTGTCGACGCCGTCCTTCCGCCGAAGCGGACAGGGGCGCGAGGCGCAGGCAGGTAGTCGTCATGCGCAACATTCTGGGCCCTCGCGATCCCGCCTGCGACCTGTTTTCCGATCGATGTCTCAGGCCCCGGTGCGGTGCCGGATCCACACGTTGGGCTCGACGTACACGGCCCAGTCGTGCTCGGCGTCGTTGTGCACCGGCGTCAGCGCCCTGGGCACGTGCACCGGCCCGGTGGTGTCGAACGGCAGCCCGGTCCACTCGCGCCATTCCGCGCAGGTGCCCGGGATGACCATCGAGCGGGGTGCGATCTTCTCGATGACGCCGCCGGCGCGCACGTGCACCCGCAGCCACGGGTCCACCGGCAGGCCGTCGTCGCGCGTGCGGTACGCGTACGACGTCATGGGTTCCGCAGGGTCCTTGGCCCCGTTGGGCCGCACCGGCGCGACCAGGTCGGTGAAGCCCAGCCGGGCCGCGTTGTCGCGCATCGCGGCCAGCATGACCGCGGACAGGCCGGTGCCCTGCCGGTCGGGCCGCACCGCGATCTCGATCGCGGAGACGATGTTCGGCTTGTCCCCCGCCACCCGGGCGCGCACGGCGCGGCGCAGCGCGCCGTCCCAGCCGTCGACCGGCAGTTCGTCACCCTCGGGCAGGAAGAAAGGCACACTGTGGCCCTTGGCGACGAGCCGGCCGGGTTCGTCCGGATCCTCGGCGACCAGGATGTACTCCGGCCACTCCTGGACGGCCAGGCCGTAGTACAGGTTCGAGATGGGGTCGTGGCGCATGAACTCCGGCCAGACCGTGGGCATGTCCCACAGGGCGTCGACGAGGTCGGGGCGTTGGTCGAGGGTGGCGATGTGCATGACCGCGAGCCTCCTCCGCCTGCCGGGAGTCGATCAACCGCATTATCCCGCGCGCCAGGTGACCTTCGAGCCGGGATGCGCGAAGGGCGTCCACCCCTGGGGTGGACGCCCTTCGAAGACGTCGGTCAGACGTTGAAGCCGAGCGAGCGGAGCTGGTCGCGGCCGTCGTCGGTGATCTTGTCGGGGCCCCACGGCGGCAGCCACACCCAGTTGATGCGCATGTCGTTCACCAGGCCGCCACCGGGGCCGGTGCACAGCGCGGCACGGGTCTGCTCCTCGATGACGTCGGTCAGCGGGCAGGCCGCCGAGGTCAGCGTCATGTCGAGGGTCGCGGTGTTCTCGTCGTCGATGTGCACGCCGTACACCAGGCCCAGGTCGACCACGTTGATGCCCAGCTCGGGGTCGACGACGTCCTTCATGGCCTCGCGGACCTCGTCCACCTCGGCCTTCTTGCCGGCCTTCGGCGCGGCGGGCGCGGTCTCGACGGGCGCGGCCTCCACGGCGCTGTCGACGATGTCGGTCTCGCTCATCACACTTCCTCCTTCTCGAGGGCGACGGCCTGCGCGACCGCGTCCTTCAACGCCATCCAGGACAGCAGCGCGCATTTGACCCGCGCGGGGTACTTGGCGACGCCGGCGAACGCGACCGCGTCCCCCAGCACCTCCTCGTCGGGCTCGACCTGGCCCTTGCCGCCCATCAGCTCGACGAACGCGGCGTGCACCGCGAGCGCGTCGTCGACCTTGCGGCCGTTCAGCAGCTCGTAGAGCACGCTCGCGGACGCCTGGCTGATGGAGCAGCCCTGGCCGTCGTACGAGATGTCGCTGATGGTCTCCCCGTCCAGGGCGACCCGGAGGGTGATCTCGTCGCCGCAGGTCGGGTTGACATGGTGCACGTCCGCTGCGAACGGCTCGCGCAACCCGCGCCCCTGCGGGCGCTTGTAGTGGTCCAGGATGATCTCCTGGTAGAGCTGGTCGAGCTGCATGGCTAAGCGAAGACCTTCCGCACCTGATCCAGGCCGCGCACGAGCGCGTCGACCTCGTCGGTCGTCGTGTAGAGGTAGAACGAGGCCCGGGTGAGCGCGGGCACGGAGAAACGGTCGCAGATCGGCTTGGCGCAGTGGTGGCCGACCCGCACCTGCACACCGAGCGAGTCGAGCACCTGGCCCACGTCGTGCGGATGGATCCGGTCCAGCGTGAACGAGATGGTCGCGCCGCGTCCCACCGGCACCTTCGGGCCGTAGATGCGCAGGCCCGGCACGGTGTCCAGGGCGTCAAGCGCGTACGCCGTCAGCTCCTTGTCGTGCCACGCCACCGCGTCCATGCCGACCGCGTTCAGGTAGTCGATCGCGGCGCCCAGCCCGACCGCCTGCGCGATCGGCGGAGTGCCCGCCTCGAACCGGGCCGGGGCGGGGGCGAACGTCGAGCCGGTCATCTTCACCGTCTCGATCATCGACCCGCCGCCCAGGAACGGCGGCATCGCGTTGAGCAGCTCACCGCGGCCCCACAGCACGCCGATGCCGGTCGGGGCCAGCATCTTGTGCCCGGTGAACGCGATGAAGTCCACGTCGTAGTCGACGACGTCCATCGGCAGGTGCGGCACCGACTGCGAGCAGTCGAGCATCAGCAGCGCGCCTACCTCGCGCACCCGCGCGGTGATCCGCGCGGTGGCGTTGACGGTGCCGAGCACGTTCGACATGTGCACGATCGAGACGATCTTCGTGCGCTCGTTGACCAGCTCGTCGAGGTTCGACTCGTCGAGGCGGCCGGACTCGGTGAGGCCGAACCACCGCAGCGTCGCGCCGGTGCGCTCGCAGAGCAGCTGCCACGGCACGATGTTCGAGTGGTGCTCCATCTCCGAGATCACGATCTCGTCGCCGGGGCCGAGCCGGAAGCGCGGGTCCCGCGCGTGCGGGCCGAACGCGTGCGCGACCAGGTTCAGCGACTCGGTGGCGTTCTTGGTGAACACCACCTCGTCCACGCTCGGCGCGTTGATGAACGCGGCGACCTTGGCTCGCGCGCCCTCGTACGCCTCGGTCGACTCGGTGCCCAGCGTGTGCACCGAGCGCGCCACATTGGCGTTGTGCTCGGCGTAGTACCGGGCGACCGCGTCGATGACCTGGCGCGGCTTCTGCGAGGTGTTGCCGCTGTCGAGGTAGACGAGCGGGTGACCGTTGACCTCCCGGCCCAGGATCGGGAAGTCGGCGCGCACGCGCTCCACGTCGAAGCGCGGCTTGTCGTCGTACTGCGGCATCCCGGCCGGGATGGTCATGGCGGTCATCGTCAGCTCAGCTCCCTCAGGCGCCCACGGCGGCCGCGCCGGCGCCCGCCACGTAACGCTCGTAACCCTCGGCCTCCAGCTTGTCCGCCAGCTCCGGGCCGCCCTCTTCGACGATCCGGCCGGCCACGAACACGTGCACGAAGTCGGGCTTGATGTAGCGCAGGATCCGGGTGTAGTGGGTGATCAGCAGCACGCCGGTGTCGCTGTTCTCCTTGACCCGGTTCACGCCCTCGGAGACGACACGCAGCGCGTCGACGTCCAGGCCGGAGTCGGTCTCGTCGAGGATCGCGATCTTCGGCTTGAGCAGCTCCAGCTGCACGATCTCGTGCCGCTTCTTCTCACCGCCGGAGAAGCCCTCGTTCACGTTGCGCTGGGCGAAGGCGGGGTCCATGCCCATCTTCTCCATCGAGCCCTTCAGCTCGCCGGCCCAGGTGCGCAGCTTGGGCGCCTCGCCGTCGATCGCGGTCTTGGCGGTGCGAAGGAAGTTGGCCACCGACACGCCGGGGACCTCGACCGGGTACTGCATGGCCAGGAACAGGCCCGCGCGGGCGCGCTCGTCCACGGTCATCGCCAGCACGTCCTGGCCGTCCAGGGTCACCGTGCCACCGGTGATCTCGTACTTCGGGTGGCCCGCGATCGAGTAGGCCAGGGTCGACTTGCCGGACCCGTTCGGGCCCATGATGGCGTGCGTCTGGCCCGACTCCACGGTCAGCGTGACCCCGTGCAGGATCGGCTTGAGCTCGCCCTCGGGCAGCTTCACCGACACCTGAAGGTCGCGGATCTCCAACTTGCTCATCGGGTCACTCCATTGCTTGGCGTCATGCTGACGTAGACATCACCGTCACGGACTTCGACGGGAAAGACGGGTACGGGTTCGGTGGCGGGCAGGCCGGTCGGCTCACCGGTACGAAGATCGAAACGCGAGCCGTGCAGCCAGCATTCCAGCGTGCAGCCGTCGACCTCGCCCTCGGACAGCGCCACGGCGGCGTGCGAGCACTCGTCGTACGCGGCGTAGAAGCCGTCGTCCTCCGCGTGCACCACCACCACCGGCGTGCCGGCGAGGTCCACCGCGAGCGCCGCACCCTTGGCGACCTCGTCGGCGGCACAAGCCCTCATGAAGTCGCTCACGAGCCCGCCTTCTCCAGCCGCTCCTCGATCGCCGCCCCGAGGCGCTCGCGCAGGTCCTCGGCCGGGATCTTGCCCAGCAGCTCGGCGAAGAAACCACGGACCACGAGCTTGCGGGCCTCGGCCTCCGGGATGCCCCGGGCCATCAGGTAGAACAGCTGCTCGTCGTCGAAGCGGCCGGTCGCCGAGGCGTGGCCCGCGCCGACGATCTCGCCGGTCTCGATCTCCAGGTTCGGCACCGAGTCGGCCCGCGCCCCGTCGGACAGCAGCAGGTTGCGGTTGACCTCGTAGGTGCTGGTGCCGGTGGCCTGGTCCTGGATCAGCACGTCGCCGACCCAGACCGTGTGCGCGCCCTCGCCCTGCAGCGCGCCGCGGTAGCCCACGTACGAGCGGCAGTCCGGCACCGAGTGGTCCACCAGCAGGCGGTGCTCGATGTGCTGCGCGCCGTCGGCGAAGTAGAGCCCGTACAGCTCGGCCTCGCCGCCGCGGCCGGCGTAGTCGACGCTGGTGAACTGGCGCACCAGGTCACCGCCGAGCGACACCTGCACGTGCAGGATCTTCGCGTCGCGGCCCAGCTTGACCTTGATGTGCTGCGCCTGCACCGCGTCGGCGGCCCAGTCGGCGACCGTGACCAGGGTCAGCTTCGCGCCGTCGGCGACCGCGATCTCGACGTTGTCGGCCAGCGTGACGCTGCCGGTCTGCTCCAGCACGACGGTCGCCTCGGCGTACGCCCCCACCGACAGGTAGGTGTGCGCCGCCGCGGCGCCCTCGGCGCCATGCCCGGCCAGCCGCAGCGTGAACGGCTCGGCCAGCACGGTCTCCTTGGCGACCTCGACCAGCAGCGCGTCGGCCGCGTTCTCGAAGGCCCAGGCGCTGATCCGGTCGAACGGGGTCAGCACCCCGCCGATCCGGGCGTCCGAGGTCGACACCGTGGCGACGGTGACACCCTCGGGCAGCGTGCCGTACTCGTGCTTGGGCGCGGCCGAGGCCGCGAGGTCGCCGGCCGCCAGGCCCCGCAGCCGCTTGAGCGGCGTGAAGCGCCACTCCTCCTCGCGACCGGTGAGCGCCGGGAAGTCGGCGACGTGGAACGAGCGCAACGCCTGCGACTTCGTCTTGGGCGGTGCGATACCTTCGGTGCTCATCAGCCGACGGCGCCTTCCATCTGCAGTTCGATCAGTCGGTTCAGTTCCAGGGCGTACTCCATCGGGAGCTCCTTGGCGATGGGCTCGATGAAGCCGCGCACGATCATCGCCATGGCCTCGTCCTCGGACAGGCCCCGGCTCATCAGGTAGAACAGCTGGTCGTCGCTCACCTTGGAGACGGTCGCCTCGTGGCCCATCGCCACGTCGTCCTCGCGGATGTCGACGTAGGGGTAGGTGTCCGAGCGGGAGATCGTGTCCACCAGCAGCGCGTCGCACTTGACCGTGCTCTTGCTGTGGTGCGAGCCCTCCATCACCTGGACCAGGCCGCGGTACGAGGTGCGGCCGCCGCCCCGGGCGATCGACTTGCTGATGATCGTCGACGAGGTGTGCGGAGCCGCGTGCACCATCTTGGCGCCGGCGTCCTGGTGCTGGCCCTCACCGGCCATCGCCACCGAGAGCACCTCGCCCTTGGCGTGCTCGCCGACCATGAACACGGCCGGGTACTTCATGGTGACCTTGGAACCGATGTTGCCGTCGACCCACTCCATGGTCGCGCCCTCGTGGCACACGGCGCGCTTGGTGACCAGGTTGTAGACGTTGTTCGACCAGTTCTGGATCGTGGTGTACCGGCAGCGCGCGTTCTTCTTCACGATGATCTCGACGACAGCGCTGTGCAGCGAGTCCGACGAGTAGATCGGCGCGGTGCAGCCCTCGACGTAGTGCACGTACGCGCCCTCGTCGACGATGATCAGGGTCCGCTCGAACTGGCCCATGTTCTCGGTGTTGATCCGGAAGTAGGCCTGCAGCGGGATCTCCACGTTGACGCCCGGCGGCACGTAGATGAACGAGCCGCCCGACCACACCGCCGTGTTCAGCGCGGCGAACTTGTTGTCGCCCACCGGGATGACGGTGCCGAAGTACTCCTTGAACAGCTCCGGGTGCTCCTTCAGCGCCGTGTCGGTGTCCAGGAACAGCACGCCCTGCTGCTCCAGGTCCTCACGGATCGCGTGGTAGACGACCTCGGACTCGTACTGCGCGGCGACACCGGCCACCAGGCGCTGCTTCTCCGCCTCGGGGATGCCCAGCTTGTCGTACGTGTTCTTGATGTCCTCGGGCAGGTCTTCCCAGCTCGCCGCCTGCTTCTCGGTCGAGCGCACGAAGTACTTGATGTTGTCGAAGTCGATGCCCGACAGGTCCGCGCCCCAGTTCGGCATGGGCTTGCGGCCGAACAGCCGCAGGCCCTTCAGCCGCAGGTCGAGCATCCAGTCGGCTTCGCTCTTCTTCTCCGAGATGTCACGGACCACGGCCTCGTTGAGACCACGCCGCGCGTTTACGCCGGCCAGGTCCGGGTCGGCCCAGCCGTACTCGTACTTGCCCAGGCCAGCGAGCTGGTCCTCGGTCGTGGTGATCTGCTCGGTCATGAGTCCGTCCTCATCGTGACGCCATCGTGGATCTGAACAAGCTCGGTTCGTCCCGCCGGAGCCGGCGCGCCACCAGGCGGCGCTCCGGGACGGAACACTTTCGTCGGACCAGGTATCTGATCCCGGGCGAAGCCCGGGATGTGGGTGGTGCACACCCCGTCGCCGTGCGCGATCGTCGCGAGTCGCTGCACGTGCGTGCCGACCAGACGACCGATCACCTCGGTCTCGGCCTCGCACAGCTGCGGGAACTCGGCGGCGACGTGCGCGACCGGGCAGTGGTGCTGGCACAGCTGCCCGCCGGTGGCGATCGTGGACGCGCTCGCAGCGTATCCCTGCGCGGTCAGCGCCTCCGCGAGCGCCTCCGCGCGGGCGAGAGGATCGTCACCCGAGTCGCGTACGGCGGCCTCGCAGCGCTGCTCCAGCACCGAGATCTGCGCCGCCGCGAAGGCGGCCACCTCGCGCTCGCCGCCACGCTCGGCGATCCAGCGCAGCGCGGCCGCGGCGAGCCCGTCGTAGGCGTGCCGGCCGAGCCCGTCGCGGGCGGCGTCGGTGAGCGAGAAGACCTTGGCGGGGCGTCCCCGGCCGCGCGGGCCGCGGATCACCTGCTCGCGAGCGCTGACCAGGCCCTCGGCGTACATCGCGTCGAGGTGGCGGCGCACACCGGCAGGGCTGAGACCGAGCTCCTCCCCCAGCGCCGCCGCGGTCGCGGGGCCCTGGGCGAGCAGCTCGATCACCCGACCGCGCGTGGCAGGATGGCCCACGCGGCGATCGGATGCCTCGGTGATCACCCCGCCCTTTTTCACTACACCAGTGTTACTTATTTAGTTCGACGTGCGCAAACCACCCCCGGCGTGACCCGTGACACCCAGCCTGCCCTAACTCGGCACGCCCGGAACGCGCGCCTACCATCGGTTCGTGCGTGATGTCGAGACCGTCGAAGCAGCCGGGTTCGTGCCCCGGGTCACCCGCGTCCTGGAGCGGGTGCCGGGCACCCGGCAACTGCTCGACGCGGATGCGGTGACCCGCCGGAGGCTGGCCCTGGCCGGGCTCGCGGGCAACATCGGCATCGTGATCACCGGTGGCGCGGTCCGGCTCACCGGCTCCGGCCTGGGCTGCCCCACCTGGCCCAAGTGCACCGAGGACTCGTACACCGCCACCAAGGCGATGGGGATCAACGGGGCCATCGAGTTCGGCAACCGGCTGCTCACCTTCGTGCTGTCGGCCATCGCCATCGCGCTCGTGGTCGCCGTGTGGCGGCACGCCCGGCTGCGCCGCCCCGCGGTGATCCTCGCCCTGGGCATCCCCGGGCAGGGCGTGGTGGGCGGCATCACGGTGCTCACCGACCTCAACCCGTACGTGGTCGGCCTGCACTTCCTGCTGTCCGCGGCGATGATCGGCGGCTCGTACCTGCTCTGGCAGCGCACGGCGCCCCGCCCCGCCGCCGAGCCCGGCGCGGTCCGGCTCCGCCCGCTCACCTGGGCGCTGACGGCGGCCTCGGCGGCCGTCGTGGTGATCGGTGTCGTGGTCACCGGCAGCGGCCCGCACGCCGGCGACGAGAAGGCGCACCGCACCGGCCTGAACCCCGAGATGATCTCCCAGCTGCATGTGGACGCCGTCTTCCTCCTGCTGGGCCTGGCCGTGGCGTGCTGGTTCGCCGCCCGCGCCGTCACCGCCGCCCCGATGGCCCGCGCCGCGACGATCCTGCTCGCCGTGCTGCTGGCCCAGGGTGCGATCGGCTTCGTGCAGTACTTCACCCACCTGCCCGCGGCGCTCGTCGGCGCACACATGGCCGGAGCATGCGCGGTGTGGGTCGCGACGCTGGCTGTGGTCTGGTCGACGGGGTTCGACGCGCCCGGGGCTGATGGGAGCGCGTCCATCCTGACCAGCGACGAAACGAACCGGACATTGGTCACCGTCCGGTAACCGCCAGATTCCGATCCGGTCGTCAACCGGTCGCGCAAGGGCCTCACGGAGCGCCCGGCAGAGCGATGATGACGGGGTGCCCACCTCTCTGCGCCGCGCGCCGCAGGCCCACCCCGAGGACTCCCTCCCCGGCGTGGTGACCCGGACCTTCACCACCACCGGTGACCTCGACTACTGGGCCAGCGTCCGGCACGCCGAGAGCGCCGCGCGGGTCGCCGAGGAACTGGCCACGCTGGTGCGCACCGGCCGGGCCGGGGTCGCCCGCGAACCCCTCGCGCACGCCGTCGAACTGCTGCTGAGCACCCTCGACCACGCCGACGACGCCTCCGGCGCCCTGGACAACCTGCTCAGCCGCCTGCTGGCCACCCACGCCGAGGCCTGCCGCCAGGCCCTGCCCGAGCCCGTGGACCTGGCCGACTGGCTGGTCACCGTGCAGTTCGACACCGGTCGCTGGTGCCCGGTCGACATCTGGGCCTACGGTCCCGCGCTCGGCCCCGGCGGCCTCGACCACTACCGGGCCGCGGTGCGCCGCCGCTGGGCCGCCGACCCCGGCGACCTCAGCGCCCGCGACGCCGTCGAACGCCTGGCTCGCTGGGAGCGGGACACCACCACCCTGATCGAGGTCATCGGCGGCGACCTCAAGCACGCCGCCCAGTACGGCCGCCTGGCCCGCGCCCTGGCCGACATCGGCGATCCCGGCGCCGCCCGCTCCTGGGCCGAACGCGGCCTCGCCGCCCACCCCGACGACCCCCCCGGCGCCGGCCTCCGCGACTTCCTCTCCCGCACCCCCCACTAACCCCACCCCACCCCACCCCACCCCGCTCCCCAAGATCGCGTCGATCTTGCGTGAACTGTGGGTGCGACACGGGCATTCCGGGCGAAGCGCCAACAGTTCGCGCAAGATCGTCGCGATCTTGGCGGGGTGGGGTGGGGTTAGAGGGCCCAGGTGATGGCGGTGGCGAGGCGGGTGGGGGCGGCGGCGTCGTGGAGCATGAAGACCGAGGGCTCGGTGAGTTCCAGTTCGACCAGGAGCGGGTTGCCCCGCTCGTCGGGGATCAGGTCGACGCGGGCGTAGACCAGGCCGGCGGGCAGGGTGGCCACCACGGCGTCGCCCACGGCGCGCTCGGCGGCGGTGGGCGTCCGGGGCGTGATCTCCTCGAGCTTGTAGAGCGTGTCCATGCCCTCGTCGGGGCCGGTCAGCATCGGGCCCTTGCGGATGGCGTGGCTGTAGGCCAGCCGGCCCGTCGCCGGGTCCGCGAAGTAGAGCAGGGCGGTCTCGCCGTAGGAGTCCACCGCGGGCAGGTAGGGCTGCACCATGGTGATCCGCCCGGCCGCCTGGAGACGGCGTACGTGGGCAACGGCCTGCACCTTGTCGGCGGGGCCGTAGCGGCCGGTGTCGCGGCTGCCGGCGCTCACCGCGGGCTTGATGACGTACTCGACGTCGCCCGCCGGGGGCGTCCACGGGTCGCCGGGGGCCAGGAACGTGGTCGGGGTGACCGGCAGCCCGGCCGCGGCCAGCTCGGCGAGGTAGCGCTTGTCGGTGTTCCAGGCCACCGTCTCGGCCGGGTTGACCAGCCGGGGCACACCTGCCGCCCAGGCCAGGAACTCGTCGTGGCGCTGGGCGTAGTCCCACGGGGAGCGCAGCACGACCAGGTCGTAGGAGGACCAGTCGGCGTCGGGGTCGTCCCACACCACGGGCTCGGCGTCGACGCCCAGCGCCGCCAGCGCGGGCAGCACCAGCCGGTCGTCGTCCTCCAGCAGCGGGATCTCGGCGCAGGTCACGATCGCGACGCGAGGACGGGCACCGGAGGGGGTGGAACCTGCTTCAGAAACCAGGGCGACCCGGGCCTGGGCCCGGGTCGCGTGGTCAAGGGATGTGCTCACAAGATCCGAATATAACGCGGGATCTGAAAGAACCTCAGCGTGCCAGGACTCGCTTGGACATGGAACGCCAGAGGTCGTTCGTAGGGCGCATGAGCTCGATCAGCTCGCGCTCCCACTCGTTCTCCACGGTGATGCCGGCCTTCTCGCAGGCGGCTCGGGCCGCGTCGGTGCTGGGAGCCATCTGGTCGCCCCATGCCCCGTCATTGCCCACCAGCACGATGCGCGCACCGCGCCGTCCGACGTACTCGACGACGCCCTTCGCTCCCCCGTGCTCGCTCGCGAAAGCGCGCAGGCCCGCCACAAGGTTGGCGGCGGGGTGGACGATGGTCGTCGTCGTATCTGAACCTTCTGCCATGCCAAGCACGATAAGCAGAACGGGTGTCCCTTGGAGGGATGGTGATGGGCTTTTGTGATTCCCGTTACGCGATCGCAACCCGGTGTACAGAGATCAGCTGTCCGGGTTCGCCCGGAAATAGCATCGTCAATGCGTCACAGAACGGACAGTTTTCAGTCAGCTGGCCGACACTCCGTGCCGAAAAAGGGCGTGTCCGGCCGAAACAGGTAAGAACCGCTCAGATGAACACGTCGACCGCGGCGGCCACGAACACGATCGTGAGGTACGCCGTGGACCAGTGGAACAGCCGCATCGGCTTGACGTCCTCACCCTTGACGGTGCGGCTGTACAGGCCGTGGGCCTCCAGGATGAAGAAACCGCCGCAGATGAGCGCGGGCAGGCCGTACACCGACGACATGCCCAGCGGCCACACCGCCAGCGACACGGCCACCGTGAGCCAGGAGTAGACCACGGATTCGATCGCGACGCGACGCGGGGTCGCCACCACCGTCAGCATCGGGATGCCGGCCTTGGCGTAGTCGTCCTTGAAGCGGATGGCCAGCGCGTAGAAGTGCGGCATCTGCCAGAAGAAGACGACGCCGAACAGCAGCCAGGCCGCCGGGGCCAGCGAGTTCGTCACCGCGGCCCAGCCGATCAGCACCGGCATCGCCCCGCACACGCCGCCCCAGAAGGTGTTGTGCGGCGTGGTGCGCTTGAGCCAGGCGGTGTAGATCACGTCGTAGTAGACGATCGCCGCCACGGTCAGCGCGGTGGCCAGCCAGTTGGTGAACGCCGCCATCAGCAGTGTCGAGGCGACCGCGAGGGTGAGGCCGAACACGAGCGCGGCCTTCGGCGAGATCTTGTGGGTCACCAGCGGGCGGCGCGAGGTGCGGCCCATCAGCGGGTCGATGTCGCGGTCGATGTAGCAGTTGATCGCGTTGGCCGCGCCGGCCGCGAACGAGCCGCCGACCAGCACCACCAGCATCAGCCAGATCGAGGGCAGGCCCTCGGCGGCCAGCATCATCGCCGGGATCGTCGTGATGAGCAGCAGTTCGACGATGCGCGGCTTGGTGAGCGACACGTATGCCCCCACCATCGCCCATCTGGCCTTGCGCTGCTGCAGCTGGGCAGCACGGGCCACGGCGCCCGGCTGGACCGGGATCACGGCGGTGCGGGGGGACGGGAGGTCTACGGTGGCCGCCTCAGGCGACTCTGCGGCGAGCGTGCTCACCCGCAACAGGGTACGGCAACGCTGGTCAACGCCTGCGAGCGCTACGCCACACCCGGAATGGACGGGTTCACACATGCGCTGTGCGCGGTATGAGTAGGGTCAACACCGACGCCAGGCGACACCGTGGCCGCCCGGACGACGATGCTTCATACCTGCCGGAGCCCCTGGGCGTGGCGAACTTTTCCACGGCCTGGCGCGACGGAAACGAGTCGCTAGGAGTAGCACAGCTGTGACCGAGCAGTTGATCTGGTCTGACATCGACCGCCGCGCGGTGGACACCGCCCGCGTCCTGGCCATGGACGCCGTCGAGAAGGCCGGCAACGGCCATCCGGGCACCGCGATGAGCCTCGCGCCGCTGGCTTACCTGCTGTTCCAGCGGGCCATGCGCCTCGACCCCAACGACCCGGACTGGACCGGCCGCGACCGCTTCGTGCTCTCCGCCGGCCACTCCTCCCTCACCCAGTACGTCCAGCTCTTCCTCGCCGGCTACGGCCTGGAGCTGTCGGACCTGCAGGCGCTGCGCCAGTGGGGCTCGCTGACCCCCGGCCACCCGGAGCACGGCCACACCCGCGGCGTGGAGACCACCACCGGCCCGCTGGGCCAGGGCCTGGGCAACGCCGTCGGCATGGCCATGGCGGCGCGCCGCGAGCGCGGCCTGTTCGACCCGGACGCCGCACCGGGCACCAGCCCGTTCGACCACCACATCTACGTGATCTGCTCGGACGGCGACATCGAGGAGGGCGTGACCCACGAGGTCTCCTCGATCGCGGGCCACCAGAAGCTGGACAACCTCATCGTCTTCTACGACGACAACGAGATCTCGATCGAGGACAACACCCTCATCGCGAAGTCCGAGGACGTCTGCAAGCGCTACGAGGCGTACGGCTGGCACGTGGAGAAGGTCGACTGGACCGGCGGCAACACCGGTTACCACGAGGACATCCCGGCGCTGTGGGCGGCGATCCAGCGCGCCAAGGCGGTCACCGACCGGCCCAGCTTCATCGCGCTGCGCACCATCATCGGCTGGCCCGCGCCGACCAAGCAGAACACCGGCAAGATCCACGGCTCGGCGGTCGGCCCCAACGAGGCCGCCGCGGTCAAGGAGCTGCTCGGCTTCGACCCCGCCGTGGCGTTCCCGGTCGAGGACGAGGTCATCGCGCACACCCGTGCCGTGGCCGAGCGCGGCCGCCTGCTGCACGAGCAGTGGGAGGAGGCGTTCCACGACTGGGCGAAGACCAACCCGGAGCGGCTGGCGCTGTTCGACCGGATGAGCACCCGCACCCTGCCCGACGGCTGGGAGCAGGCGCTGCCGTCCTTCCCGCACGACCCGAAGGGCCTGGCCACCCGCGCCGCGTCCGGCCAGGTGCTCAACGCGCTGGCGCCGGTGCTGCCGGAGCTGTGGGGCGGCTCGGCCGACCTGGCCGAGAGCAACAACACCACCATGAAGGGCGAGCCGTCGTTCGTCCCGGCCGAGTTCGCCACCAAGGAGTTCCCCGGCGACGAGTACGGCCGCACGCTGCACTTCGGCATCCGCGAGCACGGCATGGGCTCGATCATGAACGGCATCGCGCTGCACGGCGGCACCCGCGTCTACGGCGGCACGTTCCTGGTCTTCTCCGACTACATGCGCCCGCCGGTGCGCCTGGCCGCGCTCATGAAGCTGCCGGTGACCTACGTCTGGACGCACGACTCGATCGGCCTGGGCGAGGACGGCCCGACCCACCAGCCGGTGGAGCAGCTCACCGCGCTGCGCGCGATCCCCGGCCTGGACGTGGTGCGCCCGGCCGACGCCAACGAGACCGCGCACGCCTGGCGCATGGCGCTCAAGCACACCGACCGGCCCACGGCGCTGGCGCT
The DNA here is from genome assembly GCF_011297315.1 of Catellatospora chokoriensis. Taxonomy (NCBI): domain Bacteria; kingdom Bacillati; phylum Actinomycetota; class Actinomycetes; order Micromonosporales; family Micromonosporaceae; genus Catellatospora; species Catellatospora chokoriensis. The sequence goes on along the minus strand of NZ_JAAOTI010000014.1, from coordinate 67,953 downwards.
GACCCGCCAGAACGTGCCCACCCTCGACCCGGCGAAGATCACCGGCTTCGAGCGCGGCGGCTACATCCTGGAGGAGGCCTCCACCGGCGCCCCGCAGGTGATCCTCATCGGCACCGGCTCCGAGGTCTCGATCTGCCTGAAGGCCCAGGAGCTGCTGGAGGACGAGGACGTGCCCACCCGGGTCGTGTCGATGCCCTGCCAGGAATGGTTCCGCGCCCAGGATGCGGGGTACCGGGAGTCCGTGCTCCCCGCGAACGTGAAGGCCCGGGTCAGTGTCGAGGCCGGTATCGCCATGTCCTGGCGTGACCTGGTCGGCGACGCGGGCGAGTCGGTGAGCCTGGAGCACTACGGCGCGTCGGCCCCGGCCGCGACCCTGTTCGAGAAGTTCGGTTTCACCCCGGAGGCGGTCGCGGAGGCGGCCCGCCGCTCCCTCTCCAAGGTAGGCGAGTGACTATGACTGATCCACTGGGCGAACTCTCCGCCGCGGGCGTGGCGGTGTGGCTCGACGACATCTCGCGTGAGCGGCTCACCGAGGGCGGCTCGCACACCGCGCTGGAGAAGCTGCGGGACGAGTTCCACGTCGTCGGCGTGACCAGCAACCCGACCATCTTCGCGGGCGCGCTGGGCGGCAGCGACGACTACGACGCGCAGCTGCACGACCTGAAGGTGCGCGGCGTCTCGGTCGACGAGGCCGTGCGCATGCTCACCACGTACGACATCCGCTGGGCCTGTGACGTGATGCGCCCGGCGTTCGACGCCTCCGACGGCGTCGACGGCCGGGTGTCCATCGAGGTCGACCCGCGGCTGGCGAACCAGACCGAGCCGACCATCGCCGAGGCCAAGCAGCTGTGGTGGCTCGTCGACCGGCCCAACCTGTTCATCAAGATCCCGGCGACCCTGGCCGGCCTGCCCGCGATCACCGCGGCGCTGGCCGAGGGCATCAGCGTCAACGTGACGCTGATCTTCTCGCTGGAGCGCTACCGCGCGGTGATGGACGCCTGGCTGGCCGGCCTGGAGCAGGCGCAGGCCAACGGGCACGACATCTCGAAGATCGAGTCCGTGGCGTCCTTCTTCGTGTCGCGCTTCGACACCGAGATCGACAAGCGGCTGGAGAAGATCGGCACCCCGGACGCGCTCGCCCTGCGCGGGCAGGCTGCGGTCGCCAACGCGCGGCTGGCGTACGGCGCGCACCTGGAGGTCGTCAACGGCCAGCGCTGGGCCGCCCTCAAGGCCGCCGGCGCCAAGCCGCAGCGGCCGCTGTGGGCCTCCACCGGCACCAAGAACGCCGCCTACCCGGACACGCTCTACATCGAGCAGCTGATCGCGCCGAACACGGTCAACACCATGCCGGAGAAGACCATGCAGGCCTTCGCCGACCACGGCAAGGTGCCCGGCGACACGATCACCGGCAACCTGCAGTCGGCCGAGATGGCCCTCGACGCGCTGCGCGAGGTCGGTGTCGACTACGACGACGTGGTGGACTTCCTGGAGCGCGACGGCGTCGCCAAGTTCGACGCCAGCTGGACCGAGCTGCTCGAGGGCGTGCAGGCGAAATTGGCGCAAGCATGAGCGATGACTTCCAGGAGGTCGTCTTCGGCGGCGGGCTGACCGTGCGGGTTTCCCGCGAGGTCGCCGCCGCGGCTGAGCCCGTGCTGGCCCAGCTGCTGGCCGACGGCGTGCCCGCGAAGCTGGCGGCCAAGGACCCCACGCTGTGGGGTCCGGCCGCCGCAGCCGAGGCGGCCGTCCGGCTGGGCTGGGTGGACACGTTCGAGCGCAGCCGGGCGCTGCTGCCGCAGCTCGCCGAGCTGCGCGAAGAGCTGGGCGACCTGGACCACGTGGTGCTGGCCGGCATGGGCGGCTCCTCGCTGGCCCCCGAGGTGATCTCCCTCACCCTGGGCAAGCGGCTCACCGTGCTGGACACCACCGACCCTGGCCAGGTCGCCGCCGCGCTGGGCGACCGGCTCGACCGCACCGTGGTGGTGGTGTCGAGCAAGTCCGGCGGCACCGTGGAGACCGACAGCCAGCGCCGGGCCTACCTGCAGGCGTTCCTCGACGCGGGACTCAGCCCGGCCGAGGCCGGGCGGCACTTCGTCGTCGTCACCGATCCCGGCTCGCCGCTGGAGTCGACCGCCCGCGAGATGGGCGCTTTCGTGCTGCTGGCGGATGCGGACGTGGGCGGCCGCTACTCCGCGCTGACCGCGTTCGGGCTGGTCCCGACCGCGCTGGCCGGGGTGGACGTGGCAGAGCTGCTGGACCAGGCGGAGGAGTTCGCCACCACGCTGACCGGCGACGTCGACAACCCGGCGTTCCTGCTCGGCGCGGTGCTGGGCGCGGCGGCCCGGCACGGCCGCGACAAGCTCGCGCTGGTCGACGACGGCAGCGGCATCACCGGCCTGGGCGACTGGGCCGAGCAGCTGATCGCCGAGTCCACCGGCAAGGACGGCAAGGGCATCCTGCCGGTCGTGGTGGAGACCCCGATCAGCGCCGGCGCCACCGGCCCCGACGTGCTCACCGCCACCATCGGCGGCGCGCTGGGCGTCGGCGCGGTGCCGGGCAGCGGCGTGGTGCCGCACGTCTCGGTCAACGGCGCGCTGGGCGCGCAGTTCCTGTGCTGGGAGGCGGCGACCGCGGTGGCCGGGCGGGTGCTCGGCATCGACCCGTTCGACCAGCCCAACGTCACCGAGTCCAAGCAGAACACCAACAAGATCCTGGAAGCGGGCCTGCCGGCGGCGACGCCGTCGTTCACCGAGGGCGCCATCATCGGGTACGGCGACGCGAACTCCCTGGAGGACGCGCTGCGCGCCCTGCTGGGTGCCGCGGGCGGGCACGGCTACCTCGCCGTGCTGGCCTACCTGGACCGGTTCGCCGACGCCGACGCCGCGAAGCTGCGCGAGCAGCTGGCCGCCGCGTCCGGCCGTCCGGTGACGTTCGGCTGGGGCCCGCGTTTCCTGCACTCGACCGGCCAGTACCACAAGGGCGGCCCGCAGCACGGGGCCTTCCTGCAGATCACCGGCGACGTCGCCGAGGACTTGGCCGTGCCGGGCAAGCCGTACACCTTCGGTCAGCTGCAGGCGGCACAGGCCGCGGGCGACCGGCAGGCGCTGGCCGGCCGCGACCGCCCGCTGCTGCACCTGCACCTGACCGACCGGGCCAAGGGCATCGCCCAGCTGCTGGACGCGGCGGGCCGCCTCCAGCCGTACAAGGAGAGGTGACGTCACGTGACCGTGTCGTCCGACCCGGAGCGGGTCAATCCGCTGCGGGACCCCCAGGACCGCCGACTGCCGCGGATCCCGGAGCCATGCGCTCTAGTCATCTTCGGGGTCACCGGTGACCTCGCCCGTAAGAAGCTCATCCCCGCCGTGTACGACCTGGCCAACCGGGGCCTGCTGCCGCCCGGCTTCGTGATCGCCGGGTTCGCCCGGCGGGACTGGGGCGACGGCGACTTCGAGAACGTGGCCCGCACCGCGGCCATGGAGCACGCGCGCACCCCGTGGCGCGAGGAGGTCTGGGCCCGGCTGGCGGGCAACTTCCGCTTCGTGGGCGGCGCGTTCGACGACGACGCGGCCTTCGACCGGCTGCACGACTGCCTGAACGAGCTGCGCGACTCGCACGGCATCATGGGCAACGCGGCGTTCTACCTGTCCATCCCACCGGCCGCCTTCCCGACCGTGCTCAAGCAGCTGGAGCGCACCGGCATGGCCGACAACGCCAAGTCCGGCGGCTGGCGCCGGGTCGTGGTGGAGAAGCCCTTCGGCGAGGACCTGGAGTCGGCCAAGGCGCTCAACGACCTGGTCGACGACGTGGTCAGCGCGGAGGACGTCTTCCGCATCGACCACTACCTGGGCAAGGAGACGGTCCAGAACATCCTGGCGCTGCGCTTCGCGAACTCGCTGTTCGAGCCCATGTGGAACTCCAAGTACGTCGACTCGGTGCAGATCACCATGGCCGAGGACGTCGGCATCGGCACCCGGGCCGGCTTCTACGACGCCACCGGCGCCGCCCGCGACGTCATGCAGAACCACCTGATGCAGCTGCTGGCGCTGGTCGCCATGGAGGAGCCGACCACGTTCGACGCCTCCGAGATCCGCGCGGAGAAGCTGAAGGTGCTGCGCGCCGTCGTGCCGCCCAAGGACGTGGCCGCCGAGACCGTGCGCGGGCAGTACCTGACCGGCTGGGTCGGCGGCGCGCGCGTGCCGGGCTACCTGGAGGAGTCGGACGTCCCGCCGGACTCGAACACCGAGACGTACGCGGCGGTGCGGCTGACCATCAAGAACCGGCGGTGGGCGGGGGTGCCGTTCTACATCCGGGCGGGCAAGCGCCTGCCGCGCCGGGTCACCGAGCTCGCCGTCCTCTTCAAGAAGGCCCCGCACCTGCCGTTCTACCCCGAGGACGTGGAGCTGCTGGGCAACAACCAGCTGGTCATCCGGGTCCAGCCGGACGAGGGCGTGATGCTGAAGTTCGGCTCCAAGGTGCCCGGCACCCAGATGGAGCTGCGCGACATCACCATGGACTTCGCCTACGGCGAGGCGTTCACCGAGTCCAGCCCCGAGGCGTACGAGCGGCTCATCCTCGACGTGCTGCTGGGCGACCGGACGCTGTTCCCGGACGCGGCGGAGGTCGAGGAGGGCTGGCGCATCATCGACCCGCTGGAGGACGCCTGGGCGGGCACCAAGCCCGCGACCTACCGGGCCGGCGAGTGGGGTCCGCGCGAGGCCGACGAGATGCTGGCCCGCGAGGGCCGCACCTGGCGGCGGGCATGAGCGACTTGTTGATCAAGCGTGGAAGTGGGACGGAATGCTAGCCCTGTGGGACACCACCGGTAGCGAGGTGGTGCGCAAGCTCGCCTCGGAGCGGCGCAACGCGGGCGGCGTCGCCAGCGGCCTCGCCCTCAACCTGGTCGTCATCGTGGACGAGGGCCGGGTGCGCCAGGTCGAGGACGCAGCCACCATCGCCGCCGCGTCGCACCCGTGCCGCCTGCTCGTGGTCAGCCGCGGCCCGGTGGCGGGTGTCGACGCGGCGACCGCCAACGCCAAGAACCGGCTCGACGCCGAGATCGTCGTCGGCGGCCGGCTCGGCCCCTGCGAGGCCGTCATCATGCGCATGCACGGCCGGCTGGCCCTGCACAGCGAGTCGGTGGTCATGCCGCTGCTGGCCCCGGACGTCCCGGTGGTCACCTGGTGGCACGGCTGCCCGCCCGAGCACATCGCGTACGACCCGCTGGGCGTCGTCGCCGAGCGCCGGGTCACCGACATCGCCCAGTGCCCCGACCCCGCCGCGGCGCTGCACCAGCGGGCGGTGGACTACGCCCCCGGCGACACCGACCTGTCCTGGACCCGGCTGACCGGCTGGCGGGCGCTCATCGCGGGCGCCTTCGACACCGCGACGGCGGGCGCGCTGTCCGCGACGGTGCACGCCGCCGCGGGCGACCCGCTGGGCGCGCTGTTGCGCGGCTGGATCATGGCGCGGATGGGCGTCCCGGTGCAGCTGGCCGAGGTCGCCGGACCGCTGCACGGGGTCGACTTCGCGCTGGCCGACGGCGGCTCGCTGAGCCTGCACGCCACCGGCGACGGGATGGCCCTGCTGCGCAAGAGCGGCTCGCTGGACCAGGTGCTGCCGCTGGTGGAGCGGCGGCTCGGCGAGGTGCTGGCGGAGGAGCTGCAGCGGCTCGACGCCGATCAGCCGTACGCGGCGGCGCTCGCGGCCGCCACGGGCGTCGCGAACCTCGGCGACCGCGCGTCGACCCGTACCCACATCTGGCAGGACCCGGCCTGGGAGCCGGTGGCCGCATGAGCGAGCGCAGCGAGCGAATCGTGTCACAGGTCTCTCATGCCGCCGACGAGCGCAGCGAGGAGAAGGCATGAGCGAGCGCAGCGAGCGAATCGTGTCACAGGTCTCTCATGCCGCCGACGAGCGCAGCGAGGAGAAGGCATGAGCGAGCGGTCGGTGCTCGTGCATGCCGATGCGCAGGAGCTTGCCGGGGCGGCGGCGGCGCGGTTGCTGGCACGGCTGGCGGACGCCCAGGCCGCGCGGGGTTCGGCTGACGTCGTGCTGACCGGGGGCCGGGTCGCGGCCGCCGTGTACCGGGCGGTGCTGGCCGATCCGGCCCGGGACGCCGTCGACTGGTCACGGGTGGACCTGTGGTGGGGCGACGAGCGCTTCCTGCCGGCCGGTGACCCGGACCGCAACGAGACCCAGGCGCGCGCGGCCCTGTTGGACGCGCTGCCGCTCGACCCGGCCCGAGTGCACCCGATGCCACCCTCCGACGGTCCCGACGGCTCTGATCCCGAACTGGCGGCCGCCCGCTACGCCGGGGAGCTGGCGCGCACCGCGCCGGACTCGACCGGGCTGCCGCGCTTCGACGTGCTGCTGCTCGGTGTCGGCGAGGACGGCCACGTGGCGTCGGTGTTCCCTGGGCATCCGGTGGCGGCCGAGACCCGGCCGGTCAGCGCGGTGCGGAACAGCCCGAAGCCGCCGCCGGTGCGCACCACGCTCACCCTTCCCGCGATCAACACGGCGGCGGAGGTGTGGCTGATCGCCGCCGGGCCGGACAAGGCAGAGGCGGTCGGGGCGGCCCTGTCGGGGTCGGCGGAGCTGCCCGCGGCGGCGGTGCACGGCGTCTCGCGTACCGTCTGGCTGCTCGATCGGGCCGCGGCGGCCCAGGCGCCGCAGAGTTCGTCGCGCTAGCTCCCGAACAAGCCGAAAGGGCGGCTGACCGATGGTCAGCCGCCCTTTCGCGTGCTCGCTGTCAGCCGACGGTGCCGGCGGCCATCTCCAGCTTGAGCCAGAGGCCGAGGCCGACAATGCAGGCAAACCAGACGATACCCACCAGGACGGTGTAGCGGTCGAGGTTCTTCTCCGCCACCGACGACCCGGCCAGGCTCGACGACACACCGCCGCCGAACATGCTGGACAGGCCGCCGCCCTTGCCCCGGTGCAGCAGGACCAGCATCGTCAGCAGGGCGCTGGTGATGATCAGCAACACGATCAACGTGTAGGCGAACTGGATCGGCATGGAACAGGTGTCCTTAGGCTCGGTTGCCGCTCGCGCGGCCGCGGGGCGTCGGTCAACAATAGCGGAACAGCGTGCCGTCTAGGACCCGGAGGAGGTCACATCCACCGGGATCGAGGGGTCCTTCAGGCCCAGCGACGCCAGGTCCGGTGCGCCGAACTGCGAGTGGATGTACGCCCCGGCGACGTTGGAACCGTACATCCGGATCGACTTCGGGTAGAGGACCGGGATGGTCACCGCCATGTCCGACAGCCGGTTGTCGATCTCGCCCCACAGCTTGTACTGCCGGTTGAGGTCGTCCTCGGCCATCGCGTCGGCGATCGCCTTGTTGATCTCCGGGTCGTTGAGGAACGAGTAGTTCGAGCCGCTCTGCTCACCGGTCGGCTTGACCAGGGCGCCGTCGAACAGCGGCGGGATGACCGCGGAGCCGTTCGCCCAGTCCGGGATCCAGCCGGCGTAGACCAGGTGGTTGCCGTGCCCGACGTCGGCGATCAGGCCCCAGTACGGCTTGGCCGGCAGGCGGTTCAGCTCGACCTTGATGCCGATGCGGATGTAGGCGTCGACCATCGTCTTGACGTACCGGGCGATGGTGTCGTTGTCCGGCAGCGCCACCTTGAGCTTGTCCGGGCAGGGCTTGCCCTCGTTCTTCGCCTTGTCGAGCAGCTTGAGGGCCTCGTCCTCGTCGCCGTCGCTGTCGCTGAGCGTGCGGTAGATGTCGAACTTGGCGTGTGCCGCGAGGTTCGGCGGGATCATCGACGTCGCCAGGTCGCCGATCACCGAGCCGCCCATCGCCTGGCGGTACTTGCGCTTGTTGAACGCGAACGACAGCGCCTTGCGGCAGTCGAGGCTCTTGACCATCTCCGTGTTGATCGCGAAGTACCGGACCGAGCCGGACGGGCCCTGAGCCACCCGCTGCGACAGCTTCGGGTCGTTGATGACCTGCTGCAGGAAGTTCGGCGCCACGTTGGTCTGCAGCACGATCGTGTTGCGGTCCGCGCCCTGGTCCTGGATCAGCGCGTTGGTCACGGCCGGGTCGTTGGCGTCGACCACGAACACGATCTTGTCGGGGTGCGCCTTGCGGACCGAGTCCAGCGACGACGACCAGTGCTCGTTGCGCACCAGCGTGAAGCTGGTCGCGTCCTTCGGCCGGGGCTCGACGCGGTACGGCCCGCTGGACAGCGGACGGATGTCGTAGGCGTCCTTGTCAGACCCGTCCGCGCCCTGCTTGGTCGGCGCGAAGATCGACAGCGCGACCGTGTAGTTGAAGTCGCCCGCCGGCTGCTTGAGCCGGAACTTGATGGTCTGGGTGTCCTCGCAGACGACCGAGTCCAGCTCCTTGCCGCTGTACGGGCCCTCGTAGGGGGTCGCGTTGTCGGCCAGCATCAGCTCGGCGTAGGGCAGGCCGGAGTCGAACACCTTGGCGAAGTTGCGCTCCACGCCGTACTTGAGCTGCGAGCAGACCACCGGGGAACCGTCCTCCCACTTCACCCCCTCGCGCAGCTTGAACTCCCAGACCGTGTTGTTCTCACTCGGCCGGCCCAGGTCGGTGGCGAGGTCGGGCACCAGCTCACTGCTGGCCGTGCCCGGCTCGGCCTTGTACGTGGTCAGCGTGCGGGAGATCAGGCGGCTGATGTTCGAATCCATCGCCGCCGCGATCTTCTGCGGGTCCAGGTGGTCCGGCAGGGCCGGCAGCACGACACGCAGGGTGCCGCCTTGCGTGATCGTGTCGTTCGCGTCGGCGGCCGAGTCGCAGGCGGAGGCGACGCCGAGCAGGGTCACCGCGGCGGCTGCCGCGACGAGGCGGCGGCGCATACGGCTCGCCCGCATAGAGGCGTGGACCGGCGACATCGAGAGGTCAGGCATGGTCGTCCTCCCGGCGGTCCCGCGCCCTCGCGCGTCCGCCAAGAATCCAGGGGTGAGTGATCCGGGGGTGGTAGCTCGCCACACTCTAGGCGGACCGACCGCGCGATCAGAAGTGGGGCGGGGAGATTCGTTATGCGGCATCAGCAGGTCGGACGCAGCGCGTTCGCATGATCACCCTGCGCACCCGAAAGCGTCGCTCCCGGGCGCCCGCGCGCCCGGCCCGGCCCCGCGGAGCCAGTCCGCCGGCGCAACGCGACAGGACCCCGGGCGGCCTGCCCGGGGTCCTGTTCGGATGCCGCGCCCGCCTGGCGGGCGCACGTGCTCAGACGCCGAGGCGGCAGAGCCTGGTGAACTCTTCGGCATCGAGGCTCGCCCCACCGACCAGCGCGCCGTCGATGTCGGGCTGCGCCATGATGGCGGCCACGTTGCCCGCCTTCACCGAGCCGCCGTAGAGCACCCGCACCGCCTGCGCGGTGGACTCGCCCTGCGTCTTGGCCAGCTGCGCGCGGATCGCCCCGATGACCTCCTGGGCGTCCTCGGGCGTGGCGGTCTTGCCGGTGCCGATCGCCCAGACCGGCTCGTACGCCACCACGACCTTCTCCACCTCGGCCGGGGTGAGCCCGGCCAGGCCGCCGTCGAGCTGGGCGAGCGTGTACTCGACGTGCTCGCCCTTCTCGCGGATGTCGAGGCCCTCGCCCACGCACAGGATCGGCGTGATGTCGTTGGCCAGCGCCGCCTTCACCTTCGCGTTGACCAGCGCGTCGGACTCGGCGTGGTACTGCCGGCGCTCCGAGTGGCCGACCGTCACGAACGAGCAGCCCAGCTTGGCCAGCATCGCGCCGGAGATCTCCCCGGTGTACGCGCCGGAGGTGTGCGCCGAGATGTCCTGCGCGCCGTACTCGATGAGCAGCCGGTCGCCGTCCACCAGCGTCTGCACGCTGCGGATGTCGGTGAACGGCGGCAGCACCGCGACCTCGACGGCCTCGAGCTGCTTCTCGTTCAGGCTGAAGGCCAGTTTCTGCACGAGCGCGATGGCCTCGAGGTGGTTGAGGTTCATCTTCCAGTTGCCGGCCATCAGGGGCCGGCGCTTGACCTCTGCCATCACGCCTCCAGCGCTTCGAGACCGGGCAAGGACTTGCCCTCCAGGTACTCCAGCGACGCGCCGCCGCCCGTGGAGATGTGGCCGAACGCGGCCTCGTCCAGGCCGAGCGCGCGCACGGCCGCGGCAGAGTCGCCGCCGCCGACCACGGTGAAGCCGTCGACCTTGGTGATGGCCTCGGCCACCCCGCGGGTGCCGTTCGCGAACGGGGCCAGCTCGAACACGCCCATCGGGCCGTTCCAGAAGACCGTCTTCGCGCCGGACAGCGCCTCGGTGAACAGCGCCACCGACGCGGGGCCGATGTCCAGGCCGAGCCAGCCGGCCGGGATCGCGGTCGCGGCCACGGTGTCGGTCGCGGCGTCGCCGGCGAAGCGGTCGGCGACCACCACGTCGGTCGGCAGCACGATCCGGTCGCCGGCCCGCGCCAGCAGGTCGCGGCAGGTGTCGAGCATCTCCTCCTGCAGCAGCGAGGCGCCCACCTCGTGGCCCTGGGCCTTGAGGAAGGTGAAGCACATGCCGCCGCCGATGAGCAGCTTGTCGGCCTTGCCCAGCAGCGCCTCGATCACGGCGAGCTTGTCGGAGACCTTGGATCCGCCGAGGATCACCACGTACGGCGTGGCCGGGTCCTCGGTGAGGCGCTTGAGCACCTCGACCTCGCGCAGCACGAGGCCGCCCGCGTAGTGCGGGAGCCGGGACGCGACGTCGTAGACGCTGGCGTGCTTGCGGTGCACCGCGCCGAAGGCGTCGTCGACGTACACGTCGCCGAACGCCGCCAGCTGGTCGGCGAACGCGCCGCGCACGGCGTCGTCCTTGCTGGTCTCCCCCGCGTTGAAGCGCAGGTTCTCCAGCAGCACCACGCCGCCGGGGGTCAGCGCCGCCACGGCCTCCTGCGCCGACGGGCCGACGGTGTCACCGGCGAAGGTGACCGGCGAGCCGAGCAGCTCGGCGAAGCGCGTCGCGACGGGCGCGAGCGTGTACTTCGGGTCGGGCTCGCCCTTGGGGCGGCCCAGGTGCGACATGACGATCACCGAGGCGCCCGCGTCGCGCAGCGCCGTGATGGTCGGCAGCACCGCCCGGATCCGGCCGTCGTCGGCGATCTGTCCGGGGCTGTCCTTCAGGAAGGGCACGTTCAGGTCGGCGCGCACGAGCACGCGCCGACCCGAGACACCCTCGGCGAGCAGTTCGTCGAGGGATCGCATTACAGCGAAGCGCCCACGAGCTTGGTGAGGTCCACGAGCCGGTTGGAGTAGCCCCACTCGTTGTCGTACCAGCCGACGACCTTCACCTGGTTGCCGATGACCTTGGTCAGGCCGGCGTCGAAGATGCAGGAGGCCGGGTCGGTCACGATGTCCGAGGAGACGATCTCGTCCTCGGTGTACACCAGGATGCCCTTGAGCGGGCCCTCGGCGGCGGCCTTGATCGCGGCGTTGACCTCCTCGACCGACGTCTCGCGAGCGGCGGTGAAGGTCAGGTCGGTGGCCGAGCCGGTCGGGATCGGCACGCGCAGCGCGAAGCCGTCCAGCTTGCCCTTGAGCTCGGGGAGCACCAGGCCGATCGCCTTGGCGGCGCCGGTCGAGGTCGGCACGATGTTCAGGGCCGCGGCGCGGGCGCGACGCAGGTCCTTGTGCGGGCCGTCCTGGAGGTTCTGGTCCTGGGTGTACGCGTGGATCGTGGTCATCAGACCCTTTTCGATCCCGATCGTGTCGTTCAGGACCTTCGCCATGGGGGCGAGGCAGTTCGTGGTGCAGGAGGCGTTCGAGATGATCGTGTGCTTGGCGGCGTCGTACTTGTCGCCGTTCACGCCGAGCACGATCGTGATGTCCTCACCCTTGGCCGGAGCCGAGATGATGACCTTCTTCGCGCCGTTGTCGGCGTGCACCTTCGCCTTGGCGGCGTCCGTGAACAGGCCCGTCGACTCGATCACGACGTCGGCACCCAGGTCGCCCCAGGGCAGCTTGCCCGGGTCGCGCTCGGCGAACGCCTTGAACGACTTGCCGTTGACCGTCAGCTCGGTCTCGGTCGCCTTCACCTCGTAGGGCAGGCGGCCCAGGATCGAGTCGTACTTGAGCAGGTGCGCCAGCGTCGCGTTGTCGGTCAGGTCGTTCACGGCCACCAGCTCGATGTCCGCGCCGGACGCGAGCAGCGCCCGGTAGAAGTTACGCCCGATCCGGCCGAAGCCGTTGATGCCAACCCGGATGGTCACAGGTCCCATCTCCTCGCCATGTGCGCCGACTGGCGGCTGTTCGCCCAGTGCGGCGGCCGATAGGTCACTCGCCCGGTCACGCCGCCAACACACCTGGCGGACGGCGTCGCGGCCGAGCTGCCGGCAGCGTCGCCGTACGGTTCCGACCCTAGCTGAGCTGTACCGGACATCCCCGCCGGGGTCTTTGTTTCACCCCCGTGTCCCCCATCACACGAAACCACAACGACCCCACCTCCAAGATCGCGACGATCTTGCGCGAACTGTTGCCCCTTTGCCCGTTTCGAGTGAGTCGCACCCACGCGCCCCGCAAGATCGTCGCGATCTTGGGGGTGGGGGTGGGGGTGACGCCGCGTTGCGGGTGGGGTGCGGCGGTCACGGGTGGGGCGGTCAGACGGTGAGCATTTCGGCGGTCACGGCGGCTTCGGTGTCGGGGATGCCGAGGTCGCGGGCGCGCTTGTCGGCCAGGGCGAGCAGACGCCTTATGCGGCCGGCGATGGCGTCCTTGGTCAGCGGCGGGTCGGCCAGCGCGCCCAGCTCCTCCAGGGAGGCCTGGCGGTGTTCCAGGCGCAGGCGGCCGGCGCTGGTCAGGTGACCGGGCGCGTCGTCGGCCAGGATCTCCAGGGCGCGGGTGACCCGGGCCGCGGCGGCGACCGCGGCGCGGGCCGAGCGGCGCAGGTTGGCGTCGTCGAAGTTGGCCAGGCGGTTCGCGGTGGCGCGGACCTCGCGGCGCACCCGGCGCTCCTCCCAGGCCAGCACGCTGGAGTGCGCGCCGATGCGGGTGAGCAGGGCGGCGATGGCGTCGCCGTCCTTGACCACGACCCGGTCCACGCCGCGCACCTCGCGCGCCTTGGCGGTGATGCCGAGCCGGCGGGCCGCGCCGACCAGCGCCAGCGCCGACTCCGGGCCCGGGCAGGTGATCTCCAGGGCACAGGAGCGGCCCGGCTCGGTCAGCGAGCCGTGCGCCAGGAAGGCGCCCCGCCAGGCGGCCACGGCGCAGCACACGCTCGCCGAGACCACGTTCGGCGGCAGGCCCCGCACCGGCCGCCCGCGCACGTCCAGCAGGCCGGTCTGGCGCGCGAGCGCCTCGCCGTCCTTGACGATGCGCACGATGTAGTGGCTGCCCTTGCGCAGCCCGCCCGACGCGAGGATGTGTACCTCGCTCGGGTATCCGAACAGGTCGGCGATGGTGGTCCGCAGCCGCCGGGCCACCGCACCGGTGTCCAGCTCCGCTTCCACCACCACGCGGCCCGAGACGATGTGCAGCCCGCCCGCGAAGCGCAGCAGGGCCGCCATCTCCGCGCGCCGGCAGCACGGCTTGGGCACGTCGACCCGGCTGAGCTCGTCTTTGACCGCAGCGGTCATCGCCATCGTGTCGTCACCTCGGGGCCGGTCGCGGCTGTGATTGCCTAATTGTGTCGTGCGCTTTGTCGTACGTGCTTAACGAGCGGTGCCCAAGAGTGGCACCAGTGCGCGGCCCAATCGGACCGGATCGTGTCGCGCGGTGCCGTCCTGGACGGCCACCGGAGCGATCGCGATGCGAGCACCGAGTGATTCTGCCGCATTCGCGACCGGTTCGGGGTCTCCCACGGCATTCCTGTCGACCAGAACAATATCGACCTTGAGGTCCGGGAGGTACCGACCCAGCGCGTCCAGGTGGTCGGGCAGCGACAGGCCGACCGTCTCCCGGTCCGCGGCAAGGTTCAGGGTGACCAACCGCCGCGCGGCGCTCCGCGTGACGGCAGCCGCCAGCTGCGGCACCAGCAGATGCGGGATGACGCTGGTGTACCAGCTGCCCGGCCCGAAGACCAGCCAGTCCGCGTCGGCGATCGCCGCCAGGGCCTGCGGGCAGGCGTCCGGCTCCGGCGGCTCCAGCCGCACCTGGAGCACCCGCCCCTGGGCGACCGCGACCTGGTGCTGGCCACGCACGGTGATCTGCCGCCCGTCGACGGCCAGGTCGGCCTCGATGCCCAGCGGCTTGTTGGACATGGGCAGCACCCGGCCCACCGCGCGCAGCATCGCGCCGACCTGGTCCAGCGCCGCCACCGGGTCGCCCAGCTGCTCCATCAGGCCGCACAGCACCACGTTGCCGACCGGGTGCCCGGCCAGCTCGTCGGCGCCGCCGAAGCGGTACTGCATGAGCCGGGCGGTGCGGTCGCTGAGATCGTCGTCGCCGGCCAGCGCGGCCAGCGCCTGACGCAGGTCACCCGGAGGGAGTACGTCGCGGCCCGCGCGGATGCGACCGCTGGAGCCGCCGTCGTCGGCCACGGTCACCACCGCGGTGATCTCCAGGGGCAGCCCGGTCGCGCGCAACGCGCGCAGGCTCGCGCTCAGCCCGTGCCCACCGCCGAACGCCACCACCCGGATCCGGTCGCCGCCTGCCTGCGGCGCGAACCCGATGCTCATGCCTGCTCCTCGCTGCGCTCGGCACAGGCACGTATCGAGCCCATGATTCGCTCGCCGAGCTCGCTCATGCCTGCTCCTCGCTGCGCTCGTCCGCGGTCCGACGCGGCGGCGCGACGATCGGCTCCCCGGCGCCGCTGCTCATTCGCGTCCCAGGTCGCGGTGCTGGGCGTGGGCGACCACACGCAGCTCGCGCAGGCGTTTGGCCAGCTCCTCGGCGATGGCGACGCTGCGGTGCTTGCCGCCGGTGCAGCCGACGGCCACGGTCAGGTAGCGCTTGCCCTCCCGTTCGAAGCCGGGCGCGGTCGCGGTCACCAGCCGGGCGTACGTCTCCACGAACGTGTTCGCCCCGCGCTGGCCCAGCACGTACCGGCTCACACCCTCGTCGCGACCGGTGTGCTCGCGCAGTTCGGGCACCCAGTACGGGTTGGGCAGGAAGCGGGCGTCGAGCACGAAGTCGGCGTCGGGCGGCAGCCCGTACTTGAAGCCGAAGGACAGCACGGTGACCCGCAGCCGCAGCGCCTCGGGGCTGGCGAACAGCTCCTCGACCCGGGCGCGCAGCTGGTTCACGTTCAGGTGGGACGTGTCGATCAGCACGTCGGCCTGCTCGCGGGCCTCGGCCAGCAGCGAGCGCTCGGCGGCGATGCCGTCGGACAGCCGGCCGTCGCCCTGCAGCGGGTGCGAGCGGCGCACGCTCTCGAACCGCCGGATCAGCACCTCGTCGTCGGCGTCGACGAAGACCACCCGCGGCGAGAAGCCCTTCTCGCGCAGGTCGCGGATGGCGCCCGCGAGGTCGGTGGAGAAGACGCGGCTGCGCACGTCGAGCACCATCGCGGTGTGCCGGGCCGCGCCGCCCGCCTTGGCGGCCAGCTCTGCCAGCTGCACCAGCAGCGCCTGGGGCAGGTTGTCGACCACGTAGTAGCCGACGTTCTCCAGCGCGCGGGCCACGGTGCTGCGGCCGCCGCCGGACACGCCGGTGACCACCACCAGGTTCGTGGCGGGGCCCTCGCCGGACTCCTCCGCGACCGTCCTGGGCTCGCCCTGCTGCTCGTCACGTTCGCCCGGCGTGCTGCGCCTGGCCGGTATGTCCACGCTCACGTGCGCCCCCACTGCTGTCGTCGCCGCCTGCCGGAGCGGCCGCCCGCGGACGGCCACCGGGTTCCAGCGAACCTCCGGTGGCGGGCGAGCACGTTGCCGCCGGATGTCGGCAACGAGAGAACATCCTAGCCAGGCGTGCCGGGTTCGTCCGCTGTGGCCAGCGTCGCACCCCGGACAGGCGCGGCCTGCGGCTGCGTCACCGGGGCGGCGGACGGCTCGCCCGGCTCTGGTTGATCCGAGGTCGGCGGCGTGCCGGGCGGGGCCGGCGGTGCCGCCCCGCTCTCCGGCACCGCCGGCTGCGGCGGCACGCCGAGGGCGGTGAGCACCGCCACGGCGGTGCGCGGGCCGATGCCGGGCACCTCGGCGATCTCCTCGACGCTAGCCGCCGAGAGCCGCTTCAGCGAGCCGAAGTGGCGCAGCAGCGCCTTGCGCCTGATGTCGCCCAGGCCCGGCACGCTGTCGAGGTCGGAGGCGGTCATCCGGGCGGAGCGCCGCTCGCGGTGGAAGCGGATGGCGAAGCGGTGCGCCTCGTCACGGACCCGCTGGAGCAGGTACAGACCCTCGGCGGTGCGGGGCAGGATGATCGGCATCGAGTCGTCGGGCAGCCAGACCTCCTCCAGCCGCTTGGCCAGCCCGCACACCGCCACGTCGGTGACACCGAGCTCGGTGAGCACCGCTGCCGCCGCGTTGACCTGCGGCGCGCCGCCGTCGACCACGACCAGCTGCGGTGGGTACGCGAACCGCCGGGGCCGCCCCGCGGCGGCCTCCTCGGTCGGGTCCACCGAGCCCTCCGCGAGATGGCGGGCGAACCGCCGCCGCATCACCTCGCTGATCGCCGACACGTCGTCGGTCGCGCCCTTGATGATGAACCGCCGGTAGTCGGCCTTCTTCGGCACGCCGTCCTCGAAGACCACCATGCTGGACACCACGTCGGTGCCCTGGATCTGCGAGATGTCGAAACACTCGATCCGCAGCGGGGCCGCGGCCAGCCCGAGCGCGTCCTCGATCTCCTCCAGGGCCTTGCTGCGCGCGGTGAGGTCGCCGGCGCGGCGCAGCTTGTGCTGGGCGAGCGCCTGCAGGGCGTTGCGGGCGACGGTCTCCATCAGCGTCTTCTTGTCGCCGCGCTGCGGCACCCGCATGCTGACCCGCGTGCCCCGGTGCTGCGACAGCCAGTCGGTCAGCGCGTCGGCGTCGGCGGGCAGCTCCGGCACGAGCAGCTCGCGGGGCACGTCGGACTCCCCGGTCTCGCCGCCGTAGATCTGCGTGCAGAAGTGGTGCACGAGGTCGCCGATGCTCAGCTCCTCGGTCTTGTCCACGATCCAGCCGCGCTGGCCGCGCACCCGCCCGTCCCGGACGTGGAAGACCTGCACCGCGGCTTCGAGGGGGTCGTCGGCGAAGGCGACCACGTCGGCGTCGGTGCCGTCGGACAGCACGATCGACTGCTTCTCCATGGCCCGGCGCAGCGCCACCAGGTCGTCGCGCAGCCGCGCGGCGCGCTCGTACTCCATCGCGGCCGACGCCTCCTGCATCTCCTTCTCCAGGCGGCGCTGCATGTTCTCGGTGCGCCCGGCCATGAAGTCGCAGAAGTCCTCGACGATGCCGCGGTGCTCGGCCGCGCTGACCCGGCCGACGCACGGCGCCGAGCACTTGCCGATGTCGCCGAGCAGGCACGGCCGGCCGATCTGGCCCGCCCGCTTGAACACGCCCGCCGAGCAGGTGCGCGCGGGGAAGATGCGCAGCAGCAGGTCGAGGGTCTCCCGGATGGCCCAGGCGTGCGAGTACGGCCCGAAGTAGCGCACGCCCTTGCGCTTGGCCCCGCGCATCACCAGCAGCCGCGGATACTCCTCGTCGAGGGTGACCGCGAGGTACGGGTACGACTTGTCGTCGCGGTACTTCACGTTGAAGCGGGGGTCGTATTCCTTGATCCAGGAATACTCCAGCTGCAGCGCCTCGACCTCGGTCCCGACCACGACCCAGTCCACGCCGGCGGCGGTGGTGACCATCTGCTGGGTGCGCTGGTGCAGCGTCCAGACGTCGGCGAAGTAGGAGTTCAGGCGGCTGCGCAGGCTCTTGGCCTTGCCCACGTAGATGATCCGGCCCTGGTCGTCGCGGAACCGGTACACACCCGGCGCGTCGGGAATCGTGCCCGGCGCGGGCCGGTACTGGGACGGATCAGCCACGTCGCCAAGCCTAGACGATCAGTCCGACAGGTCCCCGGGACGCGATCGGCCCCGGGCCGGCGCCCGGCCCCGGATCCACATGGGAGCCAGGGCCCGGCACCGCGAACGGTCAGGCGATCTTGATCTCGCCGTTCTCGACCTTGATCTCCTTCTTGTCCAGCGCACGGGGGGCGGGCGGGCTGATCACGGAGCCGTCGGTGATCGAGAACTCGCTGAAATGGCACTGGCACTTGATCTTGCCGGCCTCGACCTGGCTCACCGGGCAGGCCTGGTGCGTGCAGATGGCGCTGAAACCCACGTACTGACCCGCGGTCGGCTGGGTGACGACGACGCCCTGCTCCTTGAAGATCACCCCACCGCCGACCGGGATGTCCGCAGCCTTGCCCAGCACGGTGCCCGCGCCGACCGCCTGGCCGCCCGCCGGCGGACTCGCCGCCGCGCCGGTCGGCCCCGTGGTCGCGGGCGCCTCGGAGCCGCAGGCGGCGAGCAGGGCGCCGGCACCGACCGCGCCCGCGGAGGCCAGCAGGACCCGGCGCGAGGTCGCGCCGGACGTGGTCACGTCACTCATGAGGGGCCTTCCTAGGTGAGGGTTTCTCTGGATCAACCTAGCGGCCCGTTCTGAAATTTAACTGCGAGATCAACCATTTTTCTCGCCCACCGTCATTCAAGATCGCCAGACTTGCCCGGCACCTGGGCGAATCTTGAGCCCGCTTTCGCCCACCTGCCTGGCAAGTCGAGCGATCATGAACCGGCCACGCGCGCCCGGGCGGGCACGAGAAAGTCCCGGCGACCGCGGAGGTGGTCGCCGGGACGGGTCGTGCGGGCGGGGTCAGCCCACCGTGGCCTTGCTGCGGGACTTGCGGGCGCGGGGCGGGGTCACGGCGACGGCGGGGGCCTTGGCGAGCATGGGCGCCAGGAACTGGCCGGTGTAGCTCTCGGCGACGGCCGCGAGCTGCTCCGGGGTGCCGGTCGCGAGCACGCTGCCGCCGCGGTGCCCGCCCTCGGGACCCATGTCGATCAGATGGTCCGCGGACTTGATCACGTCGAGGTTGTGCTCGATGACGATCACCGTGTTGCCCTTGTCGACCAGCCCCTGCAGCACCAGCAGCAGCTTGCGGATGTCCTCGAAGTGCAGACCGGTGGTCGGCTCGTCGAGCACGTACACGGTGCGGCCGGTGGAGCGCTTCTGCAGCTCGGAGGCGAGCTTCACGCGCTGTGCCTCACCACCGGACAGGGTCGGCGCGCTCTGCCCCAGCCGCACGTAGCCCAGGCCGACGTCGACCAGCGTCTTGAGGTGGCGGTGGATCGCGGGGATGGCCTCGAAGAACTCGGCCCCCTCCTCGATCGGCATCTCCAGCACCTCGGCGATGGTCTTGCCCTTGTAGTGCACCTCCAGGGTCTCCCGGTTGTACCGGGCGCCCTTGCACACCTCGCACGGCACGTACACGTCGGGCAGGAAGTTCATCTCGATCTTGATGGTGCCGTCGCCGGCGCAGTTCTCGCAGCGCCCGCCCTTGACGTTGAACGAGAAGCGCCCCGGCCCGTAGCCGCGCACCTTCGCCTCGGTCGTCTCCGCGAACAGCTTGCGGATGTTGTCGAACACGCCCGTGTAGGTGGCCGGGTTCGACCGCGGGGTGCGCCCGATCGGCGACTGGTCCACACCGACGACCTTGTCCACGTGCTCCAGCCCGGTGACCCGGGTGTGCCGTCCCGGCACCATACGCGCCCCGTTGATCTGGTTCGCCAGCACCGTGTAGAGGATGTCGTTGACCAGCGTCGACTTGCCCGACCCGGACACGCCGGTGACCGCGATGAACTGCCCCAGCGGGAACGCCACCGACACGTTGCGCAGGTTGTGCTCCCGCGCGCCGACCACGGTCAGCTCGCGGCCCGGGTTCGCCGGCCGGCGGTGCGCCGGGGTCGCGATCTCCTTGCGGCCCGACAGGTACGCCCCCGTCACCGACTCCTCGTTGACCAGCAGCTTGTCGTACGTCCCGCTGTGCACGATGCGGCCGCCGTGCTCCCCCGCGCCCGGACCGATGTCGACGACCCAGTCGGCGGTGCGGATGGTGTCCTCGTCGTGCTCCACCACGATCAGGGTGTTGCCCAGGTCGCGCAGCCGCACCAGGGTCTCGATCAGCCGGTGGTTGTCCCGCTGGTGCAGGCCGATCGACGGCTCGTCCAGCACGTACAGCACGCCGACCAGGCCGGAGCCGATCTGCGTGGCGAGCCGGATGCGCTGGGCCTCACCGCCGGACAGCGAACCCGACGGCCGGTTCAGCGACAGGTAGTCCAGGCCCACGTCGACCAGGAAGCGCAGCCGCGCGTTGATCTCCTTGAGCACCCGCTCGGCGATGAAGCGCTGCCGGTCGTCCAGCTCCAGCCCGGCCAGCACCACCGCGGCCTCGCCCACCGACAGCGCGCACAGCTCGGCGATGTTGCGCCCGTCCAGGGTCACCGCCAGCACCTCGGGCTTGAGCCGGGTGCCCGCGCAGACCGAGCACGGCACCTCGCGCATGTAGCCCTCGTACTTCTCCCGCGACCACTCGCTCTCGGTGTCCGAGTGGCGGCGCTCCAGCCAGGGGATCACGCCCTCGAAGCCGGAGTAGTACGAGCGCTCGCGGCCGTACTTGTTGCGGTAGCGCACGTGCACCTGGTTCTCCGCGCCGTGCAGGATCAGCTTCTGCCCGCGTGCCGAGATGGCCCGCCACGGGGTGTCCATGTCGAAGCCGTTCTCCTCGCCGAGCGCCTCCAGCAGGCGGGAGAAGTACTCCTGGGTCTGCCCGCCGGCCCACGGGGAGATCGCGCCCTCGGCGAGGCTCTTCTCCGGGTCGGGCACGACCAGCTCGGCGTCGACCTCCTTCTTGGTGCCCAGGCCGGTGCACTCCGGGCAGGCGCCGTACGGCGAGTTGAAGGAGAAGACCCGCGGCTCCAGGTCCTCGATGCCGAGCTGGTGCTCGTTGGGGCAGGCCAGGTTCTCGGAGAACTTGCGCTCGCGGTGCTCGTCGTCCTCGGGCAGGTCCACGAAGTCCATGATCACGATGCCGCCGGCCAGGCCGAGCGCGGTCTCCACCGAGTCGGTGAGCCGCTGCTTCGAGCTCTCCTTGACGGCGAGGCGGTCGACGACCACCTCGATGTCGTGCTTCTTCTGCTTGGCCAGCTTCGGCACCTCGCCCAGCGGGTGCACCACGCCGTCGACGCGCACCCGGGCGAAGCCCTTGCTCTGCAGGTCGGAGAAGAGGTCGAGGTATTCGCCCTTGCGGCCGCGGATCACCGGCGCGAGCACCTGGAAGCGGGTGCCCTCGGCCATCGCGAGGACGCGGTCCACGATCTGCTGCGGGCTCTGCCGGCTGATCAGGTGACCGCAGACGGGGCAGTGCGGCTGGCCCACCCGGGCGAACAGCAGGCGGAGGTAGTCGTACACCTCGGTGATCGTGCCCACGGTCGAGCGCGGGTTGCGCGAGGTCGACTTCTGGTCGATGGAGACCGCCGGGCTCAGGCCCTCGATGAAGTCGACGTCGGGCTTGTCCATCTGACCCAGGAACTGCCGGGCGTACGACGACAGCGACTCGACATAACGCCGCTGGCCCTCCGCGAAGATCGTGTCGAAGGCGAGGCTCGACTTGCCGGAGCCGCTCAGCCCGGTGAACACGATCATCTTCTCGCGCGGCAGGTCCAGGCTCACGTCGCGCAGGTTGTGCTCGCGCGCCCCACGGATGATCAGTCGGTCGCTCACAGCAGGCTCTCCCCACACGGTCTTTCGGCGATGTCTTCAGGGCGGTCCGCCACGGCGAAGTCCCAGCTCAGCGGCATGGGTCAAGCAGCACGACACGCTCGGCACGCAGTGCAGTCGCGTGCCGTGGGCAACTCTAGCCCCGGCCTCCGACATTCTTGTTTCGCGCCACGAACACACGTGCTAACCCGGCGATTCGCGTGGTGCGCGTCACCCCTGGCCGTCGCCGTCGCCTCACGTTCAGCGCACCGGCGGCCGGCGGGGCAGATCACCCGTGAGGGTGAACAGCGCGGCCCCGGTGCCCGATTCCCCGTGGTGGCGCTCGCGGACCGGGTGGCCGTGGCGCCGCGGCACGGACGGCCGGCAGGTCACTCCCAGGGCAGCCGGTGCAGGGTCAGCTCGACGGTGCGCAGCAGCCGCCCGCGGTCCGCGCCACCCGCGGCCTCGACCGCGAGCCCTGAGGACAGCGCGAAGACGTAGCCCGCCGCCGCCCGTGGATCGACCGAGGCCGGCAGGTCGCCCTCGGCGCGTGCCCGCTCCAGGCGCGCGACCAGGAACTGCTCGCCCCGGTCGCGCCGCCCGGCCAGCTCCGCGCGGATGGACGCCGCGCCGTCGCCGGCGGCCAGCGCGCCGTGCACCAGCAGGCAGCCCGGCGGGGTGTCGGGGCCGGTGGTGGCCCGGGCCACGCCCTCCAGCCAGTGCCGGATCACCTCGCGCACGGTCGGTTCCTGGATCGCGTCGCGGGCGTACCTGAAGACCGAGTCCTCGTAGCGGTCGAGCACCTGCGCGAACAGCCCGGCCTTGGAGCCGAACGCGGCGTAGACACTGCCCGGCTTGAGCCCGGTCGCCGTGCTCAGGTCGGCCATGGTGGTGCCCTCGTAGCCCTTGGCCCAGAACACGTCGAGTGCGGAGCCGAGCACCCGGTCCAGGTCGAATTCGCGCGGCCTGCCGGCTGCCATCGCCTGCCTCCCCGAATTTCTTGAGTGAATGTTCAATATATCACGTTGCCGACCGCCCGCCGTGGTGAGATGTTGAATGAGCACTCAATAATTCGAGCGAAGGAGCGGGACGATGACACAGCAGCTGAACGGCAAGGTGGCCCTGGTGACCGGCGGATCGCGCGGGATCGGCGCGGGGATCGCCCGCCGGCTGGCCCGCGAGGGGGCCACCGTGGCCGTGACCTACCAGTCCTCGGCCGACGCGGCCGCGACCCTGGTCAAGGAGATCGAGGCCGAAGGCGGCACGGCGTACGCGGTGCGCGCGGACTCGGCCGACCGGGACGCGGTCCGCGGGGTGGTGGACGAGGTCGCGCGGCGGTCCGGGCGGCTCGACATCCTGGTCAACAACGCCGGAGTCACGGGGTTCGGGCCGATCGGCGAGCTGACCGACGAGGTGTTCGACCAGACCGTGGGCGTCAACCTGCACGCCGTGTTCCACGCCAGCCAGGCGGCGCTGCGCCACCTCGGCGAGGGCGGGCGCATCATCACCATCGGCAGCGTGAACGCCGACCGCATGCCGTTCCCCGGCGGCAGCCTGTACGCGCTGACCAAGGCCGGGGTCGCGGGCTTCACCCGGGGCCTGGCCCGCGAGGTCGGACCGCGCGGCATCACCGTCAACACGGTGCAGCCCGGCCCGGTCGACACCGACATGAACCCCGCCGACGGCCCGATGTCCGGCGCGCTGCTGCCCGCGCTCGCGGTCGGCCGCTACGGCACCGCCGACGAGGTCGCGGGCGCCGTCGCCTACCTGGCCGGCCCCGAAGCCGCCTACATCACCGGCGCGACCCTGGACGTCGACGGCGGCTTCCTCGCCTGACCACCGCGCCGCCTCCGGGCCGACCGGGCCGGGCCGCGTCGGCGATCGCTGTTTCGTGCCACGATCTGCGGTCCGACCGCACAAAGTGACACGAAACAGCGATCACCCGCGGTGGCGGCCCAAGCGCGTGGCTCGGCGACGGGGCGGGGTAGGCGGCTGGAGGGTGTGCAGAGAGTGTCAGTAGCGCATACCATTCGCGATCGTGACGGATCTGATCGACTCTCAGCTCACCGGCCGGCCCGGGACGCCGCAGCTCGACTGCGTGGTCTGCGGCCACGTGCCGGCGGCCGAGGTGAGCTTCTACCGTCATCTCGGCCTGGTGCTCTACGTGCGCTTCAACCGGATCCAGGGTCCGTTCTGCCGCGACTGCGGGCTGGCGAAGATGCGCGACGCCACCGCCGAGACGATCATCAGCGGGCTTTGGAGCCCGGTCTCGGTCGTGCTCGCGCCGCTGGCGATCGTCCGCAACCTGCTCGGCCGCCGTACCGTGCTCGCCCTGGACAAGCCGGTCCCCCGCCCGGGACAACCGGAGTCCAACCTGGCGCCGCTGCTGCCGACCCGCCCGGTGTTCCGCCGGTTCAAGGCCTGGTTCGCGCCCGCCGTCCTGGCCGCGGTGATCGCGGTCCTGACGCTGGTCGACCTCCCGTCGGCGGAGAAGCTGGACGTGGTGGGCGGCTGCGTCAAGTTCGACAACATCCTGCACGTCGACACCGCGGATTTCGTCCGCTGCGACGAGAAGCACGACGCGGTGATCACCAGCATCGAGAACAGCTGGCAGGACTGCGCCGACGGCTACGTCGAGAAGCTCTACCGCTACTACTGCCTCGCCCCCGCCGAAGGCGCACCCGCGCTCGTCAACGTGCCCTGAGCCCGCGCAGCTTCCCGAATCCGCACGATTCGCCTCACCGGTGCCGCGCACTTTCCCTGAAACTGCACGATTCACCCTGGCGATAGCTGCACTTTCCCCGAAACTGCACCGTACGGCGGCTCGGTGGCAGCGGTTTCCCCGAAATTGCACGACCGCACGCGCCGGCGCGTGCGGTCGTGGCGGGTGACGCGGTCAGCGGGAGCGGTAGTTCCAGTGGGCGGGGCGGCTGGCGGGGCCGCCCCGACCGGTGCGGCGGGCCCTGGCGCGGCGGGATTCGAAGGCGAGCTCGCGTTGCAGCTTGCACCAGCTCTCCCAGCGGCGCGCGGTCAACCCGCCGTCGGCCAGCTCGGCCCGCACGGCGCAGCCTGGCTCGCTGTCGTGCGCGCAGTCCTGGAAGCGGCACTTCTCGATGAGCGCGACGATGTCGGCGAACGTGCGGTCGAGGCCCTGCTCGCCGTCGAGCAGGCCGACGGCCCGGATGCCGGGCGTGTCCAGCACCGCCCCGCCGCCGGGCACCGGCACCAGCGCGCGGTACGTGGTGGTGTGCCGGCCCTTGCCGTCGACCCGGCGGATGGCCTGGGTCTGCATCACGGTCGCCCCGATCAGCGCGTTGACCAGGGTCGACTTGCCCGCCCCGGACGCGCCGACGAGGCCGAGGGTGCGGCCGTGGGCGACCAGGGGACGCAGCGCGTCCATGCCGGCGCCGGTTTCGGCGCTGACCGCGATCGCCTCCACGCCCGGGGCCAGCTCGGCCAGCTGGTCGGCCAGCGCCTGCGGGTCGGCGACCAGGTCGGCCTTGGTGATGATGAGCAGCGGCTGCGCGCCCGAGTCCCAGACGAGCGCGAGCAGGCGCTCGATGGTGGACGGCTCGGGCAGCGGGTCGGGTGAGGCGATCACCGCGGCGGTGTCGATGTTGGCGGCCAGCACCTGGCCGGTGGCGTCCTTGTCGGCGGTGCGGCGCACGATCGCGCTGCGCCGCGGCAGCACCGCCTCGATGGTGGTGCGGTTGTCCGGCCAGTGGCGCAGGGCCACCCAGTCACCGGCGCACGGCAGCGCGACCGGATCGGCCGCGGCCGCGATCATGGCGGGGCCGCCGAGGCCGGCGCGGGCCGTGCCGGTGCCGGTCAGCACCGTGCAGATGCCGCGGTCGGCGCGCACCACCCGGCCCGGCACGTGGTCCGGCCGGTCGAACAGGGGGTACGCGGAAGCGAAGTGGTCGTCCCAGCCCAGGGACGACAGGGAGACTGTCATCGGATTCCTTGTCATGGATGCGCGAGCGAAACGGGGGGTCACGCCATCCGGGAGGGTGGCGTGCTGGATACCTCGACAGACATGGCGCCACCTCCCTCGAAGTCATCGTGGCGAGCTGTCCTCACCTTCGCCATCACGGTACGCGGGCCGCCAGGGCCGGGCCACGTGATTTCGGTCGTACCCCGACCGGGGGTCACTCGCCGGGCGGAGCGTCGACCGCCGTCGACCGCCCGGCGACCAGCAGGGTGCGGTAGGCGTAGTGGTAGTCGGCGCAGCCCGGCCGGTGGCACAGCCGGCAGCCGGCGCCCGGCGCCGCGGGGTCGGGCAGGTGGTCACGGAGCATCCGCCGGTATCCCACCGCCTGCTCGTCTGTGATGCGTCCAGTGTGCACGTCGCCTCCCTGCACGACCGTCACCAGGGCTCCCGACTTCCACAGTGCACGCGCGAAATGCAACTTGCAACTCGGCACGCGAGCAAGTTCCCGACGCGACCCGCCGGGGGTCCCTTGCCGAGCCGATGGAGCCACCGCAGACTGTCATCGCACTGTCGGCAAAGGAGGGTCGGACGAAGGAGGATCATGGCCACCTCAGGCACCTCGCTGCGCCGCCGCCGCCTCGGCGTGGCACTGCGCGAGCTGCGGGAACGCGCGGGCATGACCCACCAGCAGGTCGGCCCCACCCTCGACTGCTCGCCCTCGAAACTGAGCCGGATCGAGAACGGCGAGGTCGGCGTGCGCCGCAGCGACCTGCTGGTGCTGCTGGACCTGTACGGCCTCGACGACACCGCCCAGCGCGACGAGCTGATCGAGCTGGCCCGCGAGTCCAAGCGCCGCGGCGGCTGGTGGCTCAAGTACGGCGAGGTGTCCAGCCCGTACCTGAAGCTCATCCAGCTGGAGTCGGAGGCGGACTCGATCCGCGGCGCGGAGCTCAGCTTCGTGCCCGGGCTGCTGCAGACCGAGGACTACGCCCGGGCCGTCATCCGGGCCACCCGCCCGCATGACGGCGCGGAGGAGGTCGAACGCCGGGTGCAGATCCGGCTGACCCGGCAGGAGCTGCTCAAACAGGAAAAGCCACCGGAGTTCTGGACGGTGCTCGACGAGGCCGTGCTGCACCGCACCGTCGGCAGCCCGCAGGTGATGGCCGAGCAGCTGCGAGCCCTGGCCGCGGCCAACGAGCTGCCGCACATCACCGTGCAGATCATCCCCTTCGCCCACGGGGGCCACGAGGCCATGGCGGGGGCGTTCCGCATCCTGCGCTTCCCCGACCGCAGAGACCCGGACACCGTCTACCTGGAGGGCTTCGCCGGCGACATCTACCTCGACGACGCCTCCGAGGTGACCCGCTGCAGTCTGGTTTTCGACCATCTCAGCGCGGCGGCGCTGAGCCCGCGCCTGTCCAGCCTCAGAATGCTGGAGATCGCGCAGGGTCTCACGGGGTGAGCCGAGTCAACGAGGAGTAGTCAGTTGTCATTGCACCAAGTCGATCTGTCGGACGCCGTGTGGCGCAAGAGCACGCGCAGCGGAGGGAATGGGGACTGCGTCGAGACGACCGCCCTGAGCGGGGCGGTCGCGGTGCGCGACTCCAAGGACCCGACCGGCCCGGTGCTGCTGTTCAGCGCCGCCGACTGGGGAACCTTCCTGGCCGGCACCAAGGCGGGTGAGTTCGACCGCTGACCGGGCCGGGTCACCAGCCCTCGGGCCGGTAGGACCCGAACGTCCACTGGTTGTCCTCGGGGTCGGCGGCGGTGTAACTGCTGCCGCCGTACTCCTCCGCCTTCGGCGGCGAGACGATCTCCGCGCCGTTGGCGACCGCATGGTCGTGGTGGGCCTGGACGTCGTCGACGATCACGTACAGCCAGGCCGGGCCGCCCTGGAAAGGCGTCCGGCCGTCCTGGCCGTCGGTGGTGGAACTGACCATGACCATGCCGGTGCCGTGGGTCAGCTCGGCATGCGCGACCGTCCCCTCCGCACCCGGCACCACCAGCAGCTCCCGGAACCCGAAGGCGTCCCGCAGGAACCGGATCGCGGCCACCGCGTCGCGGTAGCGCAGCGTGGGTATCACCGTTGCACCCGACATCACGACCTCCCACCAGGGACGCTACCGCCCCCGGCTCGCCCCCTGCCCCGGAACGCCCGCCCCCACCCAAGGTCATCCGACGTGCCGGGCACCTGTGCGTATCTTGCGGCCGAATACCCACATCCGCCAGGCAAGTCGAGCGATCTTGGCGTGCCGGGCGCGGGGCGGGGCAGGCGGCGCGGCGTTATTCGATGAGCAGGCTCAGGCGGCCGTCGGTCTGCTCGACGACCAGCAGGGTGCCCGGGGGCACGTTCTCCAGGACCTCCGGCGGCAGCTGCACGGTGCCGTCCGAGGCGACCACGGCGAACTCGCGGCCCTCGCGGCCCTCCGCGCCGACCCGGCCGTCGCGGATGGTCACCGCCCGGCCCAGGCGCGCGCCCACGTCCGGGTCGTGGGTCACCGCCACGATGGTGGTCCCCCGCTCCCGGTTGATGGTGTCCAGCGCGTCGAGCACCTCGTCGCGAGCCTCGCGGTCCAGCCGGCTCGTCGGCTCGTCGATGAGCAGCAGGCCGGGCGACGCGGCGACGCCGACCGCGATGGCGACCCGCTGCGCGGCACCCGGCGGCAGGTCGCGCACCCGGCGGTGGCCCATGCCGACCAGCCCGAGCAGGGACAGGATGCGCTCGGGGCGCTCCACGTCGGCGGGGCGCACCTGCACCGCCCGGCGCTGGGCCAGCCAGATGTTGGACAGCACGGAGGCGTACGGCAGCAGGTTGCGCCGCGCGCCCTGCAGCACCACGCCCAGGTCGGTCCCCCGCATCCGGGCCAGCTCGGCGTCGCTGACCCGGCCGATGTCCACCGGCCCGATCCGCACCTGCCCGGCGCTGGGGCGCATCAGGCCCGACAGCAGCGCGATCAGCGTCGACTTGCCCGAACCCGACGGCCCGACCAGGGCGAGCTTCTCCCCCGCCGCGATGTCGAGGTCCACGCCGGACAGCGCGACCACGTCGCCGCCCTCGGCCCGGTAGATGTGCAGCACCCGGCGGCACCGTACGGCCAGTCCCGTCATCGCTCCTCCTCCCTGCGCCGGCGCACCACGTGCGCCGCCGTCCAGCAGCCCGCCAGCAGCACCGCGACGGCGGCGGCCACCGGTCCCGCGACCGCGCCGGGCTCCGGGAGCACGGGCGGGGTGAACGTGGTGTCGCCGTCGGAGAAGACCGGCAGCACCGTACGCGCCAGCGCCCAGGCCAGCGCCGCCGAGCCGAGCCCGGCCACGACCGCGGCCAGTGCCAGCGCGCACCGGCTGCCGGCCGAGACCAGCAGCAGGGTACGGGTGCGGATGCCCTGCTCGCCCAGCACCGACAGGCCGCTGTCGCCGCCCGGCCGCTCGAACATCGCCAGCGCGGGCAGCGCGACGGCGGCCAGCAGCACGGTCAGCGCGGCGACCGCGAGCGCGAACCACAGCCCGAGCCGGGGCGCTGCGCTGATCTGGGCCCGGCGCTGCGCCACGGTGTACTCGCCGGTCACGGTCAGCCCGGCCCGGCGCAGCCGGTCCACGGCGTCGGCGGGCGCGTCGGCCGACAGCCAGACCTCCGGCTGCGACAGCATGGTCCCGCGGCCGAGCACGTACTCGGCGACGTCGAAGTCGAGCAGGGCGCCCTGCGGGCCGAAGCGGGGCACCGCGCCGAGCGTGGCGACCACCTGCACCGGCAGCTCCATCCCGCCGGTCGCGGTGAGCAGGGGTGAGCGCAGCGGGCCGGTGACGGCGATCGGCAGCGGCCCGGGCAGCGCGGCGGCGGACAGGCGCATGTCGGCCACGACCGTGGAGTCGACCGAGATCACCAGGCCCTCGGGCGTGCCCCGCAGCGCGGGGACCGGACGGGCCGCGCTCGCGGGCGGCTGCGCCCAGTGGCTCACGTCGCCCAGGGCGGCGGCGTCCAGCACCACCGCGCCGTCGCCGTCGCGGATCGTGTGGATGGTGATGTCGAAGCGGTGCTGGTCAGGCCGCATGTTCTGGAGCTGGATCTCGTCCAGGCGGCACGGCTCCGGGTCGCAGAGCGACGCGTCGAGCTCCACCCGCTGGAAGCCCGGCCGCACACCGGACATGCGCAGGTCGTGCCGCAGCCCGCGATCCGAGATCACCAGCAGCCGCAGCTGCAGGGAGAGCTGGGGGTCCGGGCTCTCCACGGTCACGTCGACGACCAGCTTCTTCGCCTTGACGACGATCGCCGTCGGCTGGGCGGGCCGCAGCAGTCCGGCCACCGCGCCGGGGGCCAGGCCGGCGCTGTCGGGCCAGTTCGCCACCCGGGCCAGGCGGGTGGTGTCGGCGGCCACGATGTTCTGCATCTGGTTGCTCTTGTACCGGGACACCGCCATCGCGAACTGCCCGTCCGGGTCGACCGCCGCCACGGCGGAGCGCAGCTGCACCGCGGACGCGCCGTCGACCTTCACCACCCGGGCCGCGCCGGTCTGCACCTGCGCGCGCTCGTCCCAGGCCCGCCCGGCCGTGTCGTACGCGGTGACCGCGAACCCGAGCAGCCCGAAGACGACCGTCACCAGCACCACCAGCCGACCCGTGCCGGGCACCCGGGCCAGCGCGAACCCGGCCAGCCCGGTGCGCCAGCGCCCACGGCGCAGCGCGGCGCGCGCCACCCGCGCGGCCGCCACGGGCAGCAGCCGCGCCGCCAGCAGGCCGCAGGCCAGGCCGAGGCAGGCCGGCGCGAGCAGGCCGATGCCGCCCGCGTCGCCCGCGGCGGCGGCCTGGTAACCGGCGACGGCGGCGAGGCTGCCCGCGCCGACCTCCAGCGCCGTAGCGAAGCGCCCCCGCCGCGGACCGCCGCTGCGCCGCAGCAGCCCGAGCACCGGCGTACGCAGCGCGCCGACCTGGGCGAACACGCCCGCAAGCAGCGCGCCGAGCACCGCGAACGCGGCGTAGCGCAGCGATGCCCCGTCCCACTGCACGGTGCTGCCCGGCAGCACCGTGCGGACCAGTGCCGCCGTCAGCGCGTACCCGGCGAACAGGCCCGGCACGGCCGCGGCCAGCACCGGCACGGCCACCTCGGCGAACGGCAGGGCCCAGCGCAGCCGGGCGGGCGTGCCGCGCAGCGCGGCCAGGCCGAGCTCCTCGCGCCGCTGGTCGACCCCGGCGGCCACCGCCAGGAACAGCACGAACCAGCAGATCAGGATCAGCGGCACGGCGGCGATGGTGACGGTGTCGGCCAGCATCCGATCGCCCTGGTCGATGCGCTTGCTGAGGTCGGTCATCAGCGTGCTGCCGACGTATCCGCCCGCGGTGAGCTGCTGCTGTGCCTGCTCGATCTGCCCGGCCAGCTCGGCCGTGTCGGCGAACGCGGCGGGTTGCGCCACCAGGTCGACGGTGACGGTCGCCTGGCCGCCGAACCCTTCCAGCGAGCGGTCGGTGGCGAACAGCACGGGCTGCTCGACCCCCAGCAGGTTCACCCGGTCGGCCCAGTACGCGTCGGCGGCGTCCGGCCGCCGGTAGACGCCGACGACGGTGAAGCGCACCGGCTCCGGCGAGCCGAGCGTGCTGAACGTCAGCACGCCGCCGAGCCGGGTGCCGAGCAGTTCCGGCGTGCCGTCGGGCAGCACGGCCTCCCGGTCGGCGACCGCGCACCGCCCGGCGGTGAGGACCAGCACCCGGCACACCCCGGTCCGCGAGGCCAGCACGGCGTCGGTCGCCCGGTCGCCGCCGCCCGCGGTGCCCTGCACCTGGACTCCGTACACGGTGCTCATGTGCGCGACGTAGGGCAGCGAGGCGGGGCGGCTCTCGGCGGTCTCGTCGGCTCTGGTCGGCTGCGAGGCGGTGAGCACGCGCTCTGTCACCGGAGCCTGCGCGATCTGGTCGAGCCGCAGCGACTGCGCCGCCGCCGCGTGGTAGATCGGGCCCCCCGCCGCGGCGGCGGTCGAGGCCAGGGTGAGCAGGAACGTGATCAGGGCGGCGGCCCGCCGCTCGCGGATCATCTCCCACAGCAGCGCGGTCATCGGCCCTCCTCCAGATCCAGCCCGGTGACCTTGGACAGCCGGGTGCCCACCACGAAGGCGGTGACCGCCAGGAGCAGCGTGGCCCCCGCCAGCACCGCGACCGGCAGCGCCGAGGCGGCCGAGCCGTCCGCCGCGGCAGCGCCGAGCAGCCCGCCCCCGACTGCGGCCGCCGCGACGATCAGCACGTAGCCGCTCCGCGTGGCCCGGCCCACCGCCCGCTGCGGCAGCCCCTGCGTGCGCAGCGCGGCCAGCTCCGCCCCGCGCCGGGGCGCGTCCACGGCCACCACCAGCGCCACCGCCACCATGACCAGCAGCACCGCGAGCAGCGCCGCCCCGAACCGGAACCGTGAACCGGGCCCCAGCCCGACGGCGAGCCCGTGCTCGGCGCGCTGCACCGCGGTCTGCGCCGACACGGGCACCAGACCGGTGTCGCGCAGCCGGTCCAGGGCGTCGGCGGGCGCGTCCGGGGCCAGCCACACCTGCAGGTCGGCGATGTTGTCGGTGCTGTCGCCGACCCGGTCGGCGTACTCCAGGTCGACCAGCAGGCCTTGCGCGCCGACCCCGGGCAGTGCGGGCACCGCCGCGAGCACGTCGACCGGGCGGCGCAGCGGGCTGAGCATCTCGCCCCGCAGCACGGTGCGGTCGTGGGCCAGCCGGGCCTGCCCGGCCAGCACGGCGGGCATCGGCAGCGGCACGTCGGCGACCTGCACCCGCACCTCCGGGTCGGGGAAGCGCGGGTCGGCCGGTTCGTAGTCCACGGCCAGCCCGGCGGGCAGCGGCGTCAGCGAGACGCGCCCCTCCGCGCCGACCGTGGTCCGCCAGCGGGCCGGGTCCGTCATCGCGGCCACGTCGGCGACCACCGCGTCCGGGCCGGCCTGGGCGATGCCGTGCAGCACCAGGCCGCCCGGGTCGTAGCGGAAGCTCAGCCAGGCCAGCCGGCAGCCGTCGCCGGACGCGCAGGCCGGCACGGCCAGCCGCAGCGTCTGGCGCCCGCGCCCCGGGACCACGGCCGAGGTCGCCGTGACCGGCGCGCCGTCGGGCCCGTCGAGCACCGCGGTCAGCGGCTGGTCGACCTCCACGGTCGCCGGCGCGGTCAGGTCGAGCAGCAGCGTCGTTCCGGTGACCCGGACCGCGGGGTTGGCGGGTGGCCGCAGCGCCCGCGCGAGCTGGTCGGCGTTGACGTCGGCAGTCGCGGGCCAGTACGCGACGCGGGCCAGCCGGGCGGAGTCGACCGCGACCGTGGTGCCCGATGAGGACTCCTGGCGGGCCACCGCCATCGCCCAGGCCCCGGCCGGATCGGCCGCGCGCACCTGGTGCAGCAGCGCGGCCCGCGACGGCGCGCGGACCCGGACCACCTCGGCCGCGCCGAGCGCCAGCCGGGCCCGTTCGGTCTCGTCGGCCTGCAGTCCCTGCCAGCCGTACGCGGCGTGGCCGAGCAGCGCCGTCGCGATGACCACGAGGGCGACCAGCCGGTCCATGCCGGGGCGGCGCGCGGCGTACAGGGCGGCCAGCGCCGTGCCGGCCCGCCCCGAGCGCAGTCCGGCGCGGCCGAGCAGCCCGGCCAGCGGGCGCACCGCCCGCGCGGCGACCAGCCCCGCCGCGACCAGCATCAGCACCGGCGCCGCCGCGGGCAGCACGTAACCGGCCAGGCCCAGCACCTCGTCACCGTTGCGCAGCTGCACCGCCGCGGCGACGGCGAGGACCACGACGACCACCACGGCGACGCTGCCGGCCGCGCCACGGCGCGCGGGCACCTGGCGCAGCGCGTCCAGCACCCCGCCCCGCTGCGCCCGGACGTACGCGACCACCACGCTGGCCAGCACCGCGACGGTCAGCCCGATCGCCACCGCGAGCGCGGTCACCGTCAGCTCGACCGGTCCGGCCGCGTCCATGGCGGCCCAGGCCAGCAGTCGCGCCAGCAGGCGGCCCAGCACCAACCCGACGGGCAGCGCGAGCAGCACCGTCAGCACTCCCGGCCCCGCCGTCAGCGCGGCCCGGTGCCGGGCGGGCGCGCCGCGCAGCGCGCCCAGCACCGTCTGGGTGCGCCGGGCGGCCGCGGCGTGGCCGACCCCGAGCAGCAGCACCCACCAGGCGACCCCGAGCAGCAGCACGGCTCCGGTGACCACCGGCACGGCGACGGTGTCCCGGTCGGCGACGATCTGCGGCAGCAACCGCGACAGCCCGCCGGTGACGGCGATGCCGCGACCGGGCACGTCGCCGTCGCGCAGCGTGCGGGCCAGGGTGTCGACGTCGGCGGGGCTCATCGCGGTGAGGTCGGCGACGTAGTCGAGGGTCGCCTGGAAGGTGTCCGCGTCCAGCGCCTGGAGGCTCTCCGGCACCGTGAAGACCGGATTCTCGGCGCGCAGCGGCACGGGGGTCAGCTCGGCGCGGCCCGCCCAGTACGGATCGGTGAGCGCGGCCGACGCGCCGTCGACGGCGTACACCCCGGTGACGCGCAGCGGCGCGGCCGGTGTGCTGGGCCGGACCTGGAATCCGAACGTGTCGCCCACGGCCAGCCCGAGCCGGGCCGCGGTGGTCGCGGCGAGCGCCGCCTCGCCGGGCGCGGTCGGGCAGGCGCCGGTCAGCGCGAGGTGCGCGCAGGCGTCGTCGCGGGCGGCGAGCAGCAGCTCGACCGGCGCGCCCGGCTCGCGGGGGGTGACCGCGCCGCGGCGGTAGCCGCCCCGGATCTCACGCACGCCCGGCCCGGCGGGGGCCGTGGCGATCGAGCCGCGCAGCTCGGCCAGGGCCGCGGCGAAGCCGTTGCGGGTGGTCATCTCGACGGTGACGGTGAGGCTCAGCTCGGCCGGGGTCGCGGTGTCGGCCGTGGCGGCCACGACGTTGCGTGCGGCGGCATCGGCGTACAGCGGACCGGCCACGCCGACCGCCACCACCAGCGCGGCCAGCAGGCCCAACAGCGCCGTCTCGCCGAGCCGTTCCCGGATCGCGCTCAGTACCAGCCGAACCATTGCCAACCTCTGCCTGAACCTTGGTGACAGACCGCCATGCCATAAGCGATCAAGGTTCGGCCCCCGGTTGACCCCGGCCGCCGTTTGTGGCCGATCAGGCGGCGGCGGGTCAGCCGGACGGGTGACGGGTCAGCGCACGGCGTCCAGCCGGTAGAGGTCGTAGCGGCGCATCAGCTCGACGATCCGATCGGCGTAGCGGGCCCCGCCCGGGTAGCCGGCGGCCTGCAGTTCCCGTACGAAGCGCTCCGGGTCGCCCGCGTGGGCCAGCGCCCTGGCGTGCTGCGGCTGCGCGGCCAGCAGCGCCGCGTGGTCGGCGAACGAACCCGCCTGGTCGCGGTAGGCCCGCAGCGAGACGCCGCCGTAGCCGCGGCAGCCCAGCGCGACGGGCACGGCCTCGGCGTCGGCCCGCGGGTTGTCACTCGCCCGTGGACTCGCGGCAGCCTGCGGGCGGGAGCCCGGCGAGGCCGTGGCCGGCGGTGGGCTCGCGGCAGCCTGCGGGACGGCGGCCGACGAGGTCGCGGACGGCAGCGGGGGCGCGTCGGTGGCCGGCTGCCCGGCAGCGGCCGGCGGCCGGCAGGCGGTGTCGAAGTAGTTGTGGTCGCGGCGGGCCACCGTGGCGCGGCCCCAGTCCGAGGCGTGTACCGCCTGGGCTACCAGCACCGAGGCGGGCACGCCCGACGCCTGGGCGGCGGCCCGCGCCGCGGCGGTCGCCTGCTCGACGAAATCGCGCGACGAGGCGGGCGGCACCCGCACCGCGTCCTGGCCGCACCAGGGCAGCCAGGGGCGGTTCGGCGACCAGCGCACGAACGCCTCGGCGACGTACCGTCCGCCGGTCAGCCGCAGCCACCCGGCCGAACCCGCGGCCTGCTCGCCGGTCGCCTGGCACTGCACGGCCAGCGGCCGGCCGTCGTCGACGGTGCCGAGCCGCGCGGCCCGGGTGCCCGCCTCGCGGCGCACGTTGAGCACCGAACCGCCGGTGGCGACCCGGGCGGTCACCGCGCCGGCGTCGCCGGAGCCGCACCACGGCACCTCGGGCCGGGGCGCGGGCCAGGCCAGGAACGCGTCGGGCAGGTAGCGGTCCGCGCCGACCCGGACCCAGTACGCCGAGCGCCGCTCGGTGCCCGCGACCTGCTCGCCCCACACCTTGCAGCGCACCGCGACCCGCGTGTCGTCGCCGAGCGAGGCCATGGCGCGCTTGTCGGTGGCGGGACCGGACCGCACGCTCACCACGCCGCCGTCGGTGTTGATCCGCGCGCTCGGCGCGGTCGGATCGGCGATCGCGATCGCGCCGGGCGCCGACCACACCGTCCCGACGGGCACGCCGGTGGGCGGCGCAGCCGCCGCCAGCAGCGTCGGAAACGCGGTGAGCAGCAGGAATGGCGCGATCAAAGCGGTGCTCAGCACCCTACGCGGCGTGGCCGACATACCACCAATAACGGAATTTAAGCGCGAAAGACACCCATTCATCCGGGTGATACCCGCCACCCGGACGACCCCGACCGCCATTTTCGATCACGCCTGCCGGAGAATGGAACCATGCTTACCCGCCCCGATCTCCGTAACGTCGCGATCGTCGCGCACGTCGACCACGGCAAGACCACGCTCGTCGATGCCATGCTCACGCAGGCCGGCGCCTTTCACGCGCGCGCAGCGGCCGCCGATCGGGTCATGGACTCCGGCGACCTGGAGCGGGAGAAGGGCATCACCATCCTCGCCAAGAACACCGCCGTCAAGTACGTCGGCGAGAGCGGCGAGCAGGTCACCATCAACATCATCGACACCCCCGGCCACGCCGACTTCGGCGGTGAGGTCGAGCGCGGCCTGACCATGGTCGACGGCGTCATCCTGCTGGTGGACGCCTCCGAGGGCCCGCTGCCGCAGACCCGCTTCGTGCTGCGCAAGGCGCTCAAGGCCCGCATGCCGATCATCCTGGTCATCAACAAGGTGGACCGGCCCGACGCGCGGATCAAGGAGGTCGTGGACGACACCTACGAGCTCTTCCTCGACCTCGACGCCGACGAGGCCCAGATCGACTTCCCGATCGTGTACGCCTGCGCCCGCGACGGCATCGCCTCGCTGGTCCAGCCCGAGGACGGCAAGGTCCCCGGCGACAGCGACTCGCTGCAGCCGCTGTTCCAGACGCTGCTGGACACCATCCCGGCGCCGACCTACACCGAGGGCGCGCCGCTGCAGGCGCACGTCACCAACCTCGACGCCTCGCCGTTCCTGGGCCGCCTCGCGCTGTGCCGGGTCCGGGAGGGCCGCATCCGCAAGGGCCAGACCGTCACCTGGTGCAAGACCGACGGCACCCAGCAGAACGTGCGCATCTCCGAGCTGCTGATGACCGAGGCGCTGGAGCGCAAGCCCGCCGAGGAGGCGGGCCCCGGCGACATCATCGCCGTCGCCGGCATCGCCGACATCATGATCGGTGAGACGCTGGCCGACTCGGAGAACCCGGTCCCGCTGCCGCTGATCACCGTCGACGAGCCAGCCATCTCGATGACCATCGGCACCAACACCTCGCCGCTGGTCGGCCGGGTCAAGGGCGCCAAGGTCACCGCGCGCATGGTCAAGGACCGGCTCGACAAGGAGCTCATCGGCAACGTGTCGCTGCGCATCCTGCCGACCGAGCGCCCCGACGCGTGGGAGGTGCAGGGCCGCGGTGAGCTGGCGCTGGCCATCCTGGTCGAGCAGATGCGCCGCGAGTCGTACGAGCTGACCGTCGGCAAGCCGCAGGTGGTCACCAAGGACATCGACGGCAAGCTGCACGAGCCGGTCGAGCGCCTGACCATCGACTCCCCCGAGGAGCACCTCGGCGTGATCACCCAGCTGCTGGCCACCCGCAAGGGCCGCATGGAGCAGATGGTCAACCACGGCACCGGCTGGATCCGGATGGAGTGGCTCGTCCCGGCCCGCGGCCTGATCGGGTTCCGGACCGAGTTCCTCACCGACACCCGCGGCACCGGCATCCTGCACCACGTCTTCGAGAAGTACGAGCCGTGGTTCGGCGAGCTGCGCACCCGCAACAACGGCTCGCTGGTCGCCGACCGCTCCGGCGTGGTGACCGCGTTCGCGATGACGAACCTGCAGGAGCGCGGCACGCTGTTCGTCGAGCCGACCACCGAGGTGTACGAGGGCATGATCGTCGGCGAGAACTCGCGCTCCGACGACATGGACGTCAACATCACCAAGGAGAAGAAGCTCACCAACATGCGGGCGTCGACCTCCGACGAGACCGAGAAGCTGATCCCGCCGCGCAAGCTGTCCCTGGAGCAGGCCCTCGAGTTCTGCCGCGAGGACGAGTGCGTCGAGGTCACCCCGGCCGCGGTACGCATCCGCAAGGTCATCCTCGACCAGACCCAGCGCGGCCGCCTCGCCGCCCGCCGCAAGCACGCCTGACCTACCCGCACCACCCGAAGCCCCCGCCGCGCCCACGCGCGCCGGGGGCTTCGCCGCGTTGATCATGAACCTATGGACGTGATGGACGGCGTGTCCCTACCCCGGCGCCGTGATCGCCCCCGGCTTCGTCGGCGATCACGGCGTCAGGGTGGCAACACGCCGTCCATCACGTCCTTAAGTTCATGATCAACGCGGCGGAGGCGGGGGTGTTGCCGGGGGGCTACCGGTGGGTATGCTGCGCGGACCCCTTAACCCCTCGGGAGATCCACTATGCGCGCAGACCGGCTTGTGCTGGGCCTTTTCGGTGTGGCCTCGGTCCTGAACGTCGTCGCTGCCGGCATCCAGAGCAGGCCGCTGGACTGGGCGACCAAGCCGTTGCTGCTGCCGTTGCTGGCGCTCTGGTTCTTCCTGAACCAGCGGGCCGAGGGTGTGCGGCCGACCGCCGGGATCCTGGCCGCGTTGCTGTTCTCCTGGGCCGGTGACGTGGCGCTGCAGTTCGACGGCGGCACCGCGTTCATCATCGGTATGGCGCTGTTCGGCACCGCGCACGTCTGCTACGTGACGACGTTCGTCCGCAACGGCGCGCCGGCGCGGATGCGCCGCCTGCCGATGCTGCTGGTGCCGATCGGGTACGCGGTCTTCCTCGTCGCCGCGCTGACCTGGCTGTGGCCCGCGCTGTCCGACGCGGGGCTGGCGGTGCCGATGGCCGTCTACGGCACGCTGCTGTCGTCGACCGCGGCGCTGGCGGCGGCGTTCGGCTGGCGCACCGCGCTCGGCGGGGGCCTGTTCCTGATCTCCGACCTGCTGATCGCGGTGCGCGTCGCCGACGCGTTCGCCATCCCCGGCCCGCCGGTCTGGGTGATGGTCACCTACATCGCGGCACAGTTCCTGCTGGCCACCGGCTGGGCGCAGCGCCGCACGGCCTGATCACGCCGATCCCGGCACACCGGCTGCGTCACGCAGTTTCGGGGAAACCGCGTGAATCGGGCTGGGCGAACGTGCACTTTCCCCGAAACTGCGAGCGAACCGAGCTCGGCCCGGGTCCCGGCCGGTCCGCGGACCGGCCGGGACGGCTGCGACGGGCCGTCAGGACGGGTCGGGGCCGAGGCAGTAGATGTCGGTGGTGGTGGTCCGGCCGCGCCGGGTGTAGGTCTCCTCGACGACGCCGATCGTGTCGGCCGAGCACTGGCTCTCGTCGTCGACGACCTGGGTCACCACACCCTCGTTCGGCCTGCTGCAGTCCACGAACTCGACCTCGGTCCCGCCACTGGTCGCGACGACGCACATACCGATCTTGTTCGCCGCGCCGCCGGTGGCCATGGCGTACCCGATGGCGCCCACCACGGCGAGCGGGACGGCCAGGCCGATGATGGTGGCCCGCTGGTACACCGGCTTGCCCGGGTTCCACGGCATGCCCGACGACCCGTCGAGGGCGGGCGCGGGCTCGGTGAGCCTGTTCAGCTTGTGGCGCGCGAACAGGTTGTAGAGCAGGACGAGCGGCGTGATGATGAACGACGCCCAGCCCCACCAGCCCTGCACCAGGGTGCGGCTGGTCATGGTGCGGAAGATCGCCAGGCCGCAGGTGCGGCAGTAGGTGCCGCGTTCCTTGAGGAACTGCATCATGAGGATCATGCCGCGGTGACCGCGGAAGGTCATCTCCGCCGCCGGGCTGCATCCGCAGTTCTGGCAGCGGTGGGTGCGGTCCGGTTGCAGGACCGGCGAGGAGAGGTGCGAGGGGATCAGTTCGGTCACGGCGCGGGACTCTAGTGCAGCCCGGGGCCGGCCGCCGCCCCGTTTGTCGGTACGCTGCCAAACCGTGGACACGCTGCAGAGCCTCACGCCCGAACTCGACGCGTTCCCCGGCACCGCCTCGGTGTGGTGCGGCCGGCTGGACGGGCCCGCGGTGTTCGCCCGCGCCGAGCACGACCTGCACTACGCGGCCAGCACCATGAAGGTCGGCGTGATGGCGGCCGCGTGGCGGGCCGCCGAGGCCGGCCGGCTCGACCTGGACGCCGAGATCGCGGTGCACAACGAGCACGTCTCGGCCGCCCCCGGCGGCCCGGCCTACGCCAACGACCCGGCGTACGACAGCGACCAGCAGGTCTGGGACCGGCTGGGCGGCCGGGCGCCGCTGCGCTGGCTGATCGACCGGATGATCGTGCGGTCGTCCAATCTCGCCACCAACCTGGTGCTGGGTGCGCTGGGCCCCAGCGAGCAGGCGTTCGCACAGGTCAACGAGGTGTGGCGGCTGGCCGGCGCGACCCGGGCGCACACCGACCGCGGCATCGAGGACTACCCGGCGCGCGACGGCGGGATCAGCAACGAGGTCACCGCTGCCGACCTGGCCGCGCTGTTCGGCGCGCTGGCCGGGAATCGGCTGGCGTCGGCCGCCGGGTCGGCCGCGATGATCGACGTGCTGACCGCGCAGCAGTGCCGCGACGACCTGCACCTGGGCCTGCCCGCGGGCACCCGGGTGGCGCTGAAGAACGGCTGGGTCACCGGCGAGCGGCACAGCAGCGCGCTGATCTTCCCGCCCGACGCCGCGCCGTACCTGCTGGCGGCCTGCACCACCGGCGAGGTGTCCGACACGGACGCCTGCGCGCTGCTGGGCCGGATCGCGGCGGCGAGCTGGGCACAGCTCGGCATGAACTGACCATCGCGCTGGTCAGTCGTTACCGATCGGTGCTTCTGCAGCATCTGTTTCAGACGTAGGGTCGAAAGCGTGTCGATCACCGCAGTTCGCACGCGCCGCATCTCCGCGCCGCTGCACACCCCGTTCGTGACCGCGCTGCGCCGGGCCACCGCCGTGGAGACGCTGCTGGTGGAGGTGGTCGACGCCGACGGGCGGTCCGGCTTCGGCGAGGCTCCGCAGGTCTGGGCGGTGACCGGGGCGAGCCTGGCCGGCTCGCAGGCCTGCGTCGAGGAGATGATGGCGCCGCTGCTGGTGGGCCGCGATCCCGACGACCTGGCCGCGCGCTGCCGCGACGTCGCGCGGGCCGTGGTCGGCAACGAGGCCGCCAAGATGGCCGTCGAGATCGCACTGCACGACCTGGCCGCGCGCCGGCTGGACATCCCGCTGGTACGCCTGCTCGGCGGCACGAACCTGACGGTGCCCACCGACGTGACGCTGTCCGCGGGCGAGCCGGGCGCGCTGGCCGTCACCGCCAAGCAGCGCCTGGCCGAGGGCTTCACGGTGCTGAAACTGAAGGTCGGCACGGACGCCGCGGGCGACCTGGCCCGGGTCCGCGCCGTGTGCGACGCCCTGGAGCCGGGACTGAAGCTGCGCCTGGACGCCAACCAGGGCTGGACCCCGCGGGACGCGCTCAACATCATCAACCGCATCGCCGCCCTGGAGCTGCCGGTCGAGCTGGTCGAGCAGCCCGTCGCCCGGCACGACCTGGACGGCCTGGCCTGGGTCAGCGCCCGCGCGGACCTGCCGATCATGGCGGACGAGTCGGTCTTCGGCGTACGCGACCTGGTCGAGGTGATCCGCCGCCGGGCGGCCGACCTGGTCAACGTGAAACTGGCCAAGAGCGGCGGCCTCACCACCGCACGCACCCTGCTCGAACTGGCCGCCGCGCACGGCCTGGGCACCTGCGTCGGCTCCATGATGGAGGGCCCGGTCGGCATCGGCGCGGCGGCGAGCCTGGTCGCGGCCCATCCGACCACCGTGGTCAGCGATCTCGACGCGGCCTGGTGGCTGGCGGAGTCGCCGGTCACCGGCGGCATCCGCTACGACGGCGCGACGGTGGTCCTGCCCGACGCCCCCGGCCTGGGCGTGTCGGTTCCGTCGCCGGGATCGGCCGAGTGAATCGAGGTCCGGCATGAAGATCGCCACGGTGACCGCCCCGGTGGCGACGCTCTGGTCCCGCCCCGACGCGCCGCGTCCAGGCGTCGACGCCGCGGCGCTGGGCCCGCGCAGCGACCCCCGCTCCTGGGTGGCCGGCCTCGACGACACCGGGCGGATGTACACCGGCGTGCTCACCCAGCTGCTGCACGGCGAGCAGGTGCTGATCGAGGAGGTTCGCGACGGCTGGGCCCGGGTGGTCGCCACCGAGCAGCCCGCCGCCAAGCTCGACCCCCGGGGCTATCCCGGCTGGCTGCCATTGGACCAGCTCAGCGTCCGCGAGACCGCTGGCGGCGGCACGAGCGCGGTCGACACGGTCGCGGCGCTGGCGGCGGCCCGGGCCTGGCGCGGGGTGCCCTACGTCTGGGGCGGCCTGACGCCGTACGGCATCGACTGCTCGGGGCTGGTGCACCTGGCGTTCCGGCAGCTCGGCGTGACCATGCCGCGAGACGCCGACGACCAGCGGGCCGTCACGGCGGACGTGCCGCTGGGCACCGAGCGCCCCGGCGACCTGTACTTCTTCGGCCCCGGCGACGGCACCGTCCAGCACGTCGGCTTCGTCACCACAGCGTCGCGCCCCGACGGCACCCGGCACATGCTGCACGCCTGCGGCGACGCCTACCTGGTCGTCGAGGAACAGCTCCGCCCCAACCGCGTAGCCACCCTCCTCGCCGCCGGCCGCGTCACCGCCTGACACCACCCCGGCGACGATCTTGCGCGAACTGCGGGTATGACACGCCCAAAGCGGGCATATGGGCAACAGTTCGCGCAAGATCGTCGCGATCATGGGGCGAGAAAGCCCCGCCCGGGTGGGGCGGGGCTTTCGCGACCGGGCTCGGGGAGGTCAGCCGACCGGGGTGGGTGCCTTCTCCTCGTGGTTGTTCTTCTCCTCGCGGGAGGACTTGATCAGGCTGGC
This sequence comes from Catellatospora chokoriensis, assembly GCF_011297315.1. Taxonomy (NCBI): domain Bacteria; kingdom Bacillati; phylum Actinomycetota; class Actinomycetes; order Micromonosporales; family Micromonosporaceae; genus Catellatospora; species Catellatospora chokoriensis. The sequence continues at coordinate 25,289 of NZ_JAAOTI010000014.1, read as the reverse complement.
GACCGTGGCGATGGCCAGGATGCCGATGATCACGCCGAGCGAGACGCCGATGCTGATGTGCGGGACCGCGGTGATGGGCTCGCCACCGTTGATGAACGGCACGTTGTTGCCCGCCAGGGCCTCCATGATGAGCTTCACGCCGATGAAGCCGAGCACCGCGGCCAGGCCCAGCGACAGGTAGACCAGCCGGTCGAGCAGGCCGCCGAGCAGGAAGTACAGCTGGCGCAGGCCCATCAGGGCGAACACGTTGGCGGTGAAGACCAGGAAGGGTTCCTTGGTCAGGCCGAAGATCGCGGGGATGGAGTCGAGCGCGAAGATCAGGTCGGTGGTGCCGATCGCGATCATCACGATCAGCATCGGGGTGAAGAACCGCTTGCCGTTCTGCACCACGGTCATCTTCGCTTCGTTGTACTCCTTGCTGATCGGCAGCACCCGACGGCTCCACCTGATCAGCGCGTTCTCCTTGAAGTCCGACTCGTCGCTCTCCCCGTGCTTGGTGAGCGTGTAGGCGGTGTAGATCAGGAAGACACCGAAGATGTAGAACACCCACACGAACCGCGACACCAGCGCGGCGCCCGCCGCGATGAACGCGCCGCGCATGATCAGCGCCAGCACGATGCCGATGAGCAGCACCTTCTGCTGGTATATGCGCGGCACCGCGAAACGGCTCATGATGATCACAAAGACGAACAGGTTGTCCACGGAGAGGCTGTACTCGGTGACCCAGCCGGCGAAGAACTCCTGGCCGTACTGCGATCCGTGGTTATAGAAGATCCAGCCGCCGAACGCGATGGCCAGGGCAACGTAGAAGACGACCCAACCGGTCGCCTCCTTCATCGACGGCTCATGCGGCCGCCGACCGATGATCATCAAGTCGAAGGTCAGCAGCGCCAGCAACCCGATGAGGGTGGCGGCCCATTCCCAAGTGGACACGTTCATATGAACAGACCTCCGGTCGGCATCATTTTTGCCCCGGAGGTCTCTCCTGCCACCGGCCTACTGCCGGTGACCGACGATGCCGGGATCACACCAGGCCTCTGTTGGCCGGGGGGAGCCGTGCTGACGACACCGTCGTGAGGGATACTCCCCTCCCGCGTCTCTCTATTGTTTACCACGCGAACCTGTAAACCCAGACGGGGTCGCCCGCACGGACGCCCTATCGGGTCATTCGGGACGTCCGGCCAGGTCAGCCAAGTGGTGCCGCGAGCTCCCGACCCGTGCTCAACGCCTGTTCGCACGCCGTCACCGCCGTCCGCAGCCGCACCTCGTGTGATCCCGACAACTCCACGACCGGCGCCGGCGCCGCCGCGAGCACCTCGCGGAACCGCCCGGTCATCCAGCCCCGCAGGTGCTCGCCGTCGCGCAGCCCGTCGTCGTCGAAGGCGACCCCGACATGCGAGGTCAACAGGTACAGATCGGGACGGCGGGCCAGTGCGCGCACCTGCGGTGACGAACTGCCCAGGTAACGCTCCTCCCAAACCTGGGTGGCCAGCGCGTCGGTGTCGCAGACCAGCAGGGGCGAGCCCCGCCTGGCCGCGGCGTCCTCGGCCGCAGACTGGGCCCGCGCCACCGCGACGAAGTCGGACCGGTCCCAGGCGACGTCGAACACCGTCGCCGCCGGGTCGGCCGCCCGGAGCGCGGCCAGCTTGCGCTCCGTCAGCTCCCGGCCGTACTCGGGCACCCAGCGCGTGGCCGCCCAGACGCCGCCCCGGGCCGCGAAGTGCGCCGACAGCGCCGCGGCCATGGTCGTGGTGCCTGTCGACTCGGCCCCCAGCACCACCACCCGGCGGGTGAACCAGGCCCGCACCGGCGCGGAGAGCATGGCCCAGTGCGCGACCGGATCGGCCCGCACCGCCGTGCCCGACACCGGGAACGCCAGGCGGGGCGTGTCGACCTCGACGTGCACCGCCCCGAACCGGCGGGCCAGCTCGTCGCCGTACTTCTCCGAGCTGAACACGGCGTCGACCGCCCGGCCGCCGACCGCCTCCCGGAACACGGCGCAGTGCCCGTCCCATACCGCCGGATCGTCGTAGTCCACCCGCAGGTCGTCGTAGCGGCCCGCGAAGCGCACCCACGGGGTGTCCGCGTGCTCCTCGCGCAGCCATTCCAGCCGCGTACGCAGCGGGATCGACTCCTGCCGGGACGGCGCCACCACCACGGTGACCTCGGCGCAGGCCGCGGCCGCCACCCGGATCAGATGGTGGTGGCCGGCGTGCGGCGGGTAGAACTTGCCCACCACCATGCCGTGGGCGTGCCTGCGGCTCATGCCGCCACCGGTTCCGGCACCCGGGCCCGCAGCGCGTTCTGCCAGGCCAGCAGGCCCGCCACGCACAGGCCCAGGAACACCACGTAGAGCGCACCGGTCAGCCGCAGGTCCTTGTAGAGGTAGAGCGGGATGTAGATCAGGTCCGCGACGATCCAGATCCACCAGCTCTCCAGCTTCTTGCGGGTCTGCAGGTACGTCGCGACGAGCGAGAGCACCGTGGTCAGCGCGTCGGCCAGCGGCACCGTCGAGTCGGTGACCCGGTCCAGCAGCAGCCACAGCCCGGCGGTCGCCGCCACGCCGACCACCGCGAGCACGGTCCTCTCGGCACGCGTCGTCCGGGTCACCTCCAGTCGACCGCCCCGCTCCCCGCCGCGCAGCCACTGCCACCAGCCCAGCATGCCGAGCGCCACGTAGACCACCTGCAGGCCCGCATCGGCATACAGGCCGTAGGTGGCGAACACCACCATCAGCAGGAGCACGTTGAAGATGCCGACCGCCCAGTTGGCGACGTTCTGGCGCACCAGCAGCCACACGTTGAGCACGCCGGTGCCGAAACCGAGCACCTCGGCCCAGGTCGTCGGAGTCTTGTCCACCGTGAACGCGGTGCTGAGCAGCCAGTCGAGCATGGGCGACACCCTAGGGCACCCGCACCACGGCCGGACGGCCGTGCAAGGATCATCGCCATGGTGCTCGAGATCGCCCAGATCGACGTCCTGCCCGGCCAGGAAGACGGCTTCGCCGCGGCGTACGCGCAGGCCCGGCCCTGGCTCGCGGACACGGACGGCTGCCTCACCACGCGGATGACCCGCGGCATCGAGTCGCCGTCGCGGTTCGTGCTGCTGGTCGAGTGGGAGTCGGTGCAGGCCCACGAGGAGAACTTCCGGGCCACCGACCGTTTCACGCAGTGGCGCACGATCCTCAGCCCGTTCTTCGCCAAGCCGCCGTTCGTCGAGCACTACGCGGACCTGCCCGACGCGGGCTGAGGCCTGCCGCGAGCGCACTGCCGACCATGACCGACCGCACCCTCACCACGTCCGACGGCGTGTCCGTCGACGCCCACCACGACCCGGGCGACCCCGGGCTGGCGATCGTCGTCGCGCACGGCTTCACCGGCTCCTGGCGCCGCGAGGCGGTGCGCCGCGCCGCCGGGATCTTCGGCCGGCGCGGTGGCGTGATCAGCTTCGACTTCCGCGGGCACGGCCGCTCCGGCGGCCTGTCCACCGTCGGCGACCTGGAGATCCACGACGTCGCCGCGGCCGTCGCCTGGGCTCGCGAGCTGGGCTACCGCCGCATCGTCACGGTCGGCTTCTCGATGGGCGCGTCGGTGGTGGTGCGCCACGCGGCGCTGCTGCGCGGCGTCGACGCCGTGGTGGCCGTCAGCGGCCCGGCGCGCTGGTACTACCGGGGCACCCCGCCGATGCGGCGCGTGCACTGGGTGCTGGAACGGCGGCTGGGCCGCTTCGTCGGCCGGGTCGCGCTGCGCACCCGGATCGCGGCCGGCGGCTGGGACCCGGTGCCCGATCCGCCGTACGCCGTCGCCGGGCTGATCGCCCCGACCCCGCTGCTGGTGGTGCACGGCGACGCGGACGCATACTTCCCCGTCGAGCACGCCGAGCAGCTCTACGGCAGCGCCGCCGAGCCCAAGGAGCTGTGGCTGGAGCACGGTTTCGGCCACGCCGAGAACGCCGCCCCCGACGAGCTGCTGGAACGCATCGGCGCCTGGGTCGCCGCGCCCGCCGCGAGCTGAATCAGGGGCTGTGCCCTCGCTGTCCGTCCAACTAGGTTGGTGGGCATGAACGGGGACGAACGACTGACACGAGCCCACGACCTGTACGAGAGCGCCGTCTTCGGGGGCGACACCACCGCGACCGAGGCCGCCCACCGCGACCTGGACAGCCTCGAAGCCGACCTGGCCCTGGCCCGCGGGCGGCTGCTGCACGCCGACTTCCTGCACCGGCGGGAGGAGGACCCGGGCGAGCTGCCCGCCTTCGAGCGGGCCCTGGAGCTCTACACCCGGCTCGGCGACGCGCCCGGACAGAGCAGGGCGCTGTTCTGGCTCGGCTGCTACCACCAGGTGGTGCGCGACGACGCGGGCACCGCCCGGCCGCTGCTGCAGCGCTCGTACGACCTGGCGCAGCAGGACGGGGACCGGCTCACGATGTCGTACGCGATCCGCCACCTGGGCTTCGCCGACCTGGAGGCGGGCGATCGGGCCGGGGGCCGCGAGAAGCTGGAGGAGTCCGCCCGGATCCGCCACGAGCTGGACTTCCTGCCCGGCCTCGCGGCGGCGCAGCTGGCACTCGCCCAGCTCGCCTACGAGGAGGACCGCGACGAGGAGGCCGCCGCACTGCTGGCGCAGGCCCGGGAGGCCGCCGCCCGCAGCCGCGCCCACGGCGTGCTCGCCTGGATCGACGCGGCCCGCGTCCGCATCTGACTCACCGGGCCGACACGTCGGCGCAGGAGCCGACGGATCAGCTCCTGCGCCTGATGTGCCTGCGTGCGGGCCGATCGGCCCGCCGCGGACCGGTCATCTGGTCGCCGCCATGACGGCGAGCAGGTGGTTGCGGACGGCCCGCAGAGCCGGCTGGGACGGGTCCCAGGCCGCCTCGGCGGCGGCGCGGCGCTCCGCGGCCGTCAGCGATGGCGCGGCGCCCGCCTCATCCGGCGGACGCGTGCGCCCGTGCCTGTGTTCGACCATCGAGACCTCCTCGGTGTCGCCGAGGGCGTTCGACACACCGGCAGCGAAGCAGCCCGGAGTACGCGGTTCACGAACCGGCCCCACTGCGTGTGGGCGCCGTGCCTGTTCCGTCGAGCAAGAACGGCGCTCCACATCGACCGCCGGTCACGGAACGAGCCCGCCCTTTCCTCTCCTATGACCGCACTGCCGGTGCCGAAACCTTTCCGCCGCGCCCGATTCGCGACGATCGATCGTGGCGGCGGTCAGGCGGCGCGGGTGAAGCGGGCGCGGCGGCCGAGGGTGGTGAAGCCGAGCCGGTGGTAGAGACCGGCCGCGCCCGGGTTGTTGACGTTGACGTCGAGCAGCATCTCGGACGTGCCGTCGGCGGCGGCCGCGCGCAGGGCGGCCACCGTCAGCGCCGCGCCGACCCCCTGGCCGCGTGCCGCGGGCGCGGTGCCGACCTGCACGAGCCAGCCGTCGCCGCAGACCACGAAGCCGAGATCGGCGCCGTCCGGGCCGACCGCGAGCAGCGACCACGGCGGGCGGAAGTCGTCGTCGACCAGCCAGCCGGTCCACTGGTCCAGGTCCCAGTCCGGGAATCCGGGCCGCTCGGCGAACGCCGCCCGGTACGCCGCGTGGAAACGGGCCACCGTGTCCGGGGCCCAGCCGACGAGGCTCACCCCCGCCGGCGGCGCGACGTCGGGGATCTCCTTGAGGTCGTGGCGCATCACGTCCTCGGCGAACGACTGCGTCAGCCCGCGGCTGGCGAACAGGGCCGCGGCGGCGTCGGTCAGCGACTCGGTCTCGACGACCTCGGCCCCGGCCAGGCACCAGTCCAGCGCGGCGCTGCCCAGGCCGCGCCCACGGGCGGCCGGGTCCACCAGGGCGGTGCCGGTGACCGTGCTGCCGGTGGGCCGGATCGCGGCGGCGGCGACAAGCGTGCCGTCGGGGTCGTACGCGCCGATGGCGAGCCCGCCCTCCGCGGCGTAACGCCGCGCGGTGAAGCCCTCGCCCGCCGCCAGCGGCAGCCCGCCGTCGACGGACAGGCACCGGGCGGCCAGGCGGGACACGGCCGGCACGGCGTCCGCGGCCAGCGGGGCGAAGAGGGCGTCAGCATCGGTCACGGGACGGGAGCCTAGACGAGTTCGCGCTCAGCGGCACTGGATTTGCACTGGCAGCATGGCAGCGGTGAACACCCCTTCACTGGAGCGCCTCCCGGCCGGACAGGCCGCACCGGACGCCGTCGCGCCCCGCCGCCTGCCCCGCGGCCACCTGGTCGCGCTGCTGGTCTTCGCCGCGCTCGTCGCCGCGTCGTGGTGGCGACCCTTGTGGCCCGCCGAGCAGGCGCTGCACCACAGCCTGACCGTGCTGGCGGTGGCCGGGCTGCTGTGGGCGCAGTGGCGGCTGCGGCTGCCGCTGAGCTCGTTCGTGCTGGTGCTGGTCTTCCTGACGCTGCACACGGTGGCGGCCCGCTGGATCTACTCGTACGTGCCGTACGAGCAGTGGTGGCAGGCGCTCGCCGGCACCGTCCCGTCCGGTGGGCGCAACCACTTCGACCGGCTGGTCCACTTCGGATACGGGCTGCTGCTGGCCCCGGTGCTGGTGCGGGCGTGGCGCGAGCGCGGTGCCGGACGCGGGAAAGCCTGGCTGCAGGCGGTGCAGGTGATCGTGTCCACCGGCGCGCTGTACGAGCTGTTCGAGTGGGGCGTCGCGCTGACCCTGGCCCCGGACGCGGCCGAGGCCTACAACGGCCAGCAGGGCGACGGGTGGGACGCCCAGCGGGACATGGCCCTGGCCCTGGCCGGTGCAGCCCTGGGCGCGACGGTCGCCGTCTGCCGCAGGTCCGCGACCCGCCGCTGACCGCACGGCCACCGGGATCCACACCAGACCTACACGATCTCTGCACATCGCGCATGCCGTGGTGTGCTGGGCTGGGTGGATGACCTCCTTCACGCCCGCCGCGACTGCGGCACCGGACCCGATCCAGTACCTCGACGCCGTGGCACGCACCCCGATCGGCCTCGACTACAAACAGCGGCTCGTCGACCTGCTGCGGCCACAAGCCGGGCACACGGTGCTCGACATCGGCTGCGGGCCGGGAACCGACCTGCCCCGGCTCGCCGAGGCGGTCACCGCCACCGGCACGGTCATCGGGGTCGACGACAACCCGGACATGGTGGCCGAGGCCCGCCGGCGGCACGCGCACCGTCCGGGTGTCGAGGTCCGCCACGGCGACGCCCACCGGCTCCCGCTGGCCGATGCGAGCGTCGACCGGGCCAAGGTGGACCGGGTGCTGCAGCATCTGGCCGACCCGGGCCGGGCGTTGGCCGAGGCGCGCCGGGTGCTGCGCCGTGGTGGCGTGTTCGCGATGGCCGAGCCGGACTGGGACACCCTCACGGTCGCCGACGAGGACGTGGAGACCAGTCGCTGCTTCGCCCGGTTCACGGCGGGCCGGGTCCGCAACGCGACCATGGGCCGCCACCTGGTGAGCCTGGCGGCACGGGCCGGGTTCGGGATCGGCGCGGTGGAGGCCACGGTAGCGGTCTACCGCGACTTCCAGGCCGCCGACCAGGTGCTCGGCCTGCGGCGCAACACCGCCCGCGCGGTCCGGGACGGGGTGATGGCCGACGAGGTGGCCCGGCAGTGGCTGATCCGCCTGGAAAGCGAGCCGTTCCTGGCCGGCTTCACGTTCTACCTGGTCACCGCGGAGGCCTGAGCCGGCGTACGGCGGCGTACCCGCCACGGGGTGACCGTGGCGGGTGCGCCGATCCGTGCTCAGCCGAGCACGCAGGTCGCTCCGTTCAGGGTGAACGTCGTCGGCGTGGCGTTGGTCCCGCTCCAGCTGCTGAGGAAGCCGAAGGAGGCGGTGCCGCCGTTCGCGCCGATGACGCCGTTCCAGGCCGCGTTGGTGATCGTCACGTTGGCGCCGCTCTGCGCGTACGTGCTGCTCCAGGACTGGTTGATCACCTGGCCGTTGGCGAAGGTCCAGCGCAGCGCCCAGCCGTTGACCGCCGCCGGGCCGACATTCGTGATCACCACGTCACCCTGGAACCCGGTGTTCCACTGGTTGGTGACGGTGTACTTCACCCGGCAGCCGCCGGTCGACGGCGAAGTGCTGACCGACGGGCTCGGCGAGGCGCTGGCGCTCGGCGACGCCGAGGGACTGCGCGACGCGCTCGGGCTCGGGCTCGGGCTCGGGCTCGGGCTCGGCGGGGCGCTGGCGCTCGGCGACGCCGACGGGCTGCGCGACGCGCTCGGACTGGGTGACGACGACGCGGACGTGCTCGGCGAGGCCGGTCCGGACGCCGACGGCGAGGCCGCGCCGATCACGGCCCAGTACGCCGGCTTGGCCTGCAGCTGCACGTCGAACAGCAGCGGGAAGTCCTTGCGGCTCACCGGGTAGCTGTCCAGCCAGGTCTCGTCGTCGGCCAGGCCCCAGAACGTCACCGAGGTGATGTTCGCCTTGTACTTGCGGTACACGTCGAACCAGGCCTTGTACCGCGCGGCCTGGCTGGTGAGCCGGTCCGCGGGCGGCGTGGTGAAGCTCTCCGAGCTGCTGGTGTAGATGCTGGTGTCCATCTCGGTGATCTGCTGCTCGACGCCGAGCGGAATGAACGTCGCGATCATCGAGTCGGTCTCCGCGCCGGTCGGCCAGGAGATGTTGCCGTGCTGCTGGTGGCCCACCCCGTCGATCGGCACCCCTTCGGCCTTCAGCTGCGCGACCAGGTTGTAGAGCTTGTCCCGCTTGGCCTGCACATTGGTGTTGTAGTCGTTGATGAACAGCTTCGCGTTCGGCGCGACCTGCCGGGCGACCCGGAACGCGGTGCGGATGTAGTCCAGCCCGGTGATCGTGTACCAGGTGCTGCGGCGCAGGCCGTCCGACTGGTTCTCGTCGATGACCTCGTTGACCACGTCCCACGCGGAGACGTCGCCGGCGTACCGGCCGCCGACCGCGCGGATGTGCGCCTCCAGCCGGGCCAGCAGCAGCGTCTTGTTGGCCGCGGTGGCGGTCATCGGCTGTCCGCTGGCGTCGTTGAACACCCAGGCCGGGGTCTGGTTGTGCCAGACGAACGTGTGCCCGCGCACCTTCATGCCGTTGGCCCGGGCGAACGCGACGATCGCGTCGGCGTCGGTGTAGTTGAACACCCCTTCGGTGGGCTCGGTCGCGTCCCACTTCATCGCGTTGCCCGCGGTCACCGAGTTGAAGTGCTTGGCCAGCAGCTGGCCGCGCTCGGCGAGCAGCTGCGGGCGACCGACCGCCGCGCCGATCGGGAAGTCATTGGCGAACACCGTCTTCAGCGACGGGATGTCGGTCTGGATCGGACTGGCCGGCAGGTAGGACAGGCTGAAGTCGTCGAGGTGGAACGACGCCGTGCCGCTGACCGTCTCGACGTACACGGCGAAGAAGTCGGCGTCGTTGGCGAGCGTGTAGCCGCCGGTCAGCTGGGTCCAGCCGCCGTCGGTGACGGTGGTGCTGTTGACGACCTGCTCGTAGTTGGCGGTGCCCTGCCAGCGGCGTTCGACGCTCATGCGCAGCTGCACGCTGCCCGCGCCCGCGGCGGCACGCGCCCAGACGGAGTACGTGTAGCGGGTGCCGCGGGTGACGGTGGCCAGCAGGTCCCGGCTGGGGCCGTTCCAGGACGCGGTGCGGCCCGAGGTCAGCAGGCTGCGGCTGCCCGCATGTGCGACGGCGGTGCTGTTCTCGACGGCCTCGACGGTGCCGCGCCGGGCCCAGCCCTGGCTGGTGCCGTCCTCGAAGTCGCTGGTCAGCACGGTTATCGGGTCGGCGGCGCGGCCGGGGGTGGGCAGGCTCGCGACGACGATCGCGAGCGCGGACAGGGTCAGCATGAGCAGGGCGAGCGTGGCACGCCCCGCTCTGGAGGAGAGTGTGGGCACGGTGGGGATCCTGTTCCGGGAGGATTCATGCGCGAACGGATGCACACCACTGCCCTTGGTGGCCGGACCGGCCACGCCGAGAACTGACCGCCGGAGCCCGGAGGCGATCGGCGTCGATGCTATGAGGTCCGGCAGGCCCCGTCAATCGACCGAGGTTTGCCTGTGCCCGCCCGCGGGTAGCACCGCGACATGAGCGCTGAGCTGCCACCACTACCGCCCCTGTCCCCCGAAGCCGAGGCCCAGTACACCCCCGCCGGGCAGAGCATCGTCGACATGCTGGCCGACGAGCACCGGCAGATCACCCGCCTGTCGGCGGAGCTGGCCACCGAGGCCCCGACGGCCTCACCGGCCAGGCGCCGCCAGGTCGCCGAGGTGGTGACCGCGGTCGTCAGCCGCCACCTCGCGGCCGAGGAGCAGTACCTGTTGCCGACCGTGAAGAATCTCTTCCCCGACGGCGACGACCTGGTCTCCCGGGAGCTCGCCGAGGACGGCGCGATCCGCCAGGTGCTGCAGACGCTGTCGGTCATGCCGACCGAGGACGAGGGCTTCCAGCACCTCGCCCTGGAGGTCGACGCCCACCTGCGCCGCCACAAGCACACCGCCGACCGCCGCATCCACGGCCGACTGAAGGAACTCGCCGATGACGACGAGCTGATCCGCCTGGGCAACCGGGCCGCGATCGCCGAGGAGGCGGCGGGCACCCGCCCCCACCCCAAGTCCCCGAGCACCCCGCCCTGGAACAAGGTCGTCGACCCGATGCTCGGCGTCGCCGACAAGCTCCGCGACGCCGTCACCGGCCGCCCCACCTACCCCGACCAGCTCGACCCCCGGTGACCCCCGCCCCACCCCGCTGCCGCAACTCTTAAAGACCCGCGCACTCCCGGCCGTCCGGAAGGCGCGGGTCTTTAAGGGTTGCGGCCCCGGACGGCCAGGGCGGCGGCCTGGGGGGCGGAGACGGCGCGGCCCGCCGCGCCGGGTGGCGGGCGGGCCGCGTGTGGGCGGGCGGGCCGGTCAGGCGCCGGCGTCCATCTGGCGGAGTTCCTTCTTCAGCTCGGTGATCTCGTCGCGGATGCGCGCGGCCAGCTCGAACTGCAGCTCGGCCGCGGCGGCCAGCATCTGGTCGGTCAGCTCCGTGATCAGCTTGGCCAGCTCGACGCGGGCCATGCCCTCGGACGCGGCGACCACCGCGCCCCGCTTCTCCGAGGTGGTGCGCGCCTTCGAGCGCGTGCCCGGCGTCGGCGCCTTGCCGCGCGACATCTGCCGGCCCGACCCGCCGATGATGTGCCCGCCAGGCCCGTGCCCGGCCAGCGCGTTCTCGGTGTCCTCAGCCTCGCGGTAGATGTCGTCCAGGATGTCGTGGATCCGCTTGCGCAGCGGCTGCGGGTCCACGCCGTGCGCCTCGTTGTAGGCCACCTGCTTGGCCCGGCGCCGGTTCGTCTCGTCGATCGCCGACGCCATCGACGGAGTGATCTTGTCGGCGTACATGTGGACCTCGCCGGACACGTTGCGCGCGGCCCGGCCGATGGTCTGGATCAGCGAGGTGCCGCTGCGCAGGAAGCCCTCCTTGTCCGCGTCGAGGATCGCCACCAGCGACACCTCGGGCAGGTCCAGGCCCTCGCGCAGCAGGTTGATGCCGACCAGCACGTCGAACTCGCCGATGCGCAGCTCCTTGAGCAGCTCCACCCGGCGCAGCGTGTCCACCTCGGAGTGCAGGTAGCGCACCCGGATGCCGTTCTCCAGCAGGTAGTCGGTGAGGTCCTCGGACATCTTCTTGGTCAGCGTGGTGACCAGCACCCGCTCGTCGCGCTCGGTGCGCACCCGGATCTCGTGCATCAGGTCGTCGATCTGGCCCTTGGTCGGCTTCACCACCACCTGCGGGTCGACCAGGCCGGTCGGGCGGATCACCTGCTCGACGAACTCGCCCTGCGCCTGCTTGAGCTCCCACGGCCCCGGGGTCGCGGACAGGAAGACCATCTGGCCCACCCGCTCCAGGAACTCGTCGAAGCGCAGCGGCCGGTTGTCCTGCGCGCTGGGCAGCCGGAAGCCGTGCTCGACCAGCACCCGCTTGCGGGAGGCGTCGCCCTCGTACATGCCGCCGATCTGCGGGATGGTCACGTGCGACTCGTCGATGACGGTCACGAAGTCGTCGGGGAAGTAGTCGAGCAGGGCGTGCGGCGGGCTGCCCTGCTCGCGGCCGTCGATGTGGCGCGAGTAGTTCTCGATGCCGTTGCAGAAGCCGACCTGGCGCATCATCTCCAGGTCGTACGTGGTGCGCATGCGCAGCCGTTGCGCCTCCAGCAGCTTGCCCTGCTGGTCGAGCTCGGCCAGGCGCTCCTCCAGCTCGGCCTCGATGCCGGCGATCGCCCGCTCCATGCGCTCCGGCCCGGCCGCGTAGTGCGTCGCCGGGAAGATCATCATCTCGGTGACGTCCTTGATCACGTCGCCGGTGAGCGGGTGCAGGTAGGACAGCCGCTCGATCTCGTCGCCGAAGAACTCGATGCGCAGCGCCAGTTCCTCGTACGCCGGGATGATCTCCAGGGTGTCGCCGCGGACCCGGAAGGTGCCCCGGTTGAACGCCATGTCGTTGCGCGCGTACTGGATCTCGACCAGGCGGCGCAGCAGCTTGTCCCGGTCGATCTCCTCGCCGACCTTCACCTTGACCGCGCGCTCCAGGTATTCCTGCGGCGTGCCCAGGCCGTAGATCGCGGAGACCGTGGCGACCACGATGACGTCGCGGCGGGTCAGCAGGGACATCGTCGCCGAGTGGCGCAGCCGCTCCACCTCCTCGTTGATCGAGGAGTCCTTCTCGATGTAGGTGTCCGTCTGCGGGATGTACGCCTCGGGCTGGTAGTAGTCGTAGTAGCTGACGAAGTACTCCACCGCGTTGTTGGGCATCAGCTCGCGGAACTCCTTGGCCAGCTGGGCGGCCAGGGTCTTGTTCGGGGCCATCACCAGCGCCGGGCGCTGCAGCTTCTCGATGAGCCAGGCCGTGGTCGCCGACTTGCCCGTGCCGGTCGCGCCGAGCAGCACCGAGTGCTTGTCGCCGCGGCGCACCCGCTTGGCGAGCTCCTCGATGGCGGTGGGCTGGTCACCGGCGGGCACATAGTCGCTGATGACCTGGAACGTCCCGTCCAGGCGGGGGATCGTGGCGGCAACGGTCTCACTCATGTGACCCAACCTACGCCCGGCGTGTGACACTCGCGCGAGCCGATGTGCAGGTACGCGGGGCTAGTGTGACGGTAGGTGAGTGACCGGCTCCAATATTGCGATTGTGTGTCATCAATCACCGCGATACCGTCATGTGGTAGGCCGTTCGCGGCGGCCGTCCCAGGGAGACCGGACCTCCACACCGGCCGGTTGTCACCTCTGGCGCACCGGTAGCAGCCTCGATCCGCCCCACCGCAGGATCGATGAGCGCACCGCTGCGGTCGCGCACACTGTGTGCGCCGACCGGCCGCCGCGGGCGGTCTTGACGTATCCGCCCAGCCCCGAGCACCCGACGGCGACCCTGACCGGTTTGGCACGTCACCTCACCCCCGCCGGCCCGTTGCATTTGCCGTGGGAACCTCGACCAACGGACGACGCCGGATCCTCCATCTCCTCGCCGCGGGCGGGCTCCTGCTGGGCCTCACCGCGACCCTGACCGGCGGCCTGGCCTCCTGCTCGGCGGACAAACCCGCCGCGGAGGCCAGCCGCCCGCTGAACAAGGCCGAGCTCGAGCGCCTGGCCGGCATGCGCGCGCGCAACTTCGCCGACGGCCGGGTCGGCCTGCGCGGCACCATCGGGCCGGGCAGCCGCCAGACCAAGGTCGACGGCTGGGTCGACTGGAAACGCCAGCTGGTCTACCTGTCCGTGTCCGGGACCGGAGCCGGGGCGAGCACGGTGCTGATCCAGGCCACGCCCGGGGTGGTGGCGATGCGCCCCGGCGCGCTGCCCGCGCCCGCAGCGTCGGGTCCCGCACCGGAGTCGGCCCGCGAGTCCGCCTCGCCCGCCGCGGCGTCGCCCGCCGCACCGGCCGCGGTCCCGGCCGGAAAGCCGCCGCTGACCGCGCCGGAGGACGGCTGGCGGGTACGCCCGCTGCAGCTCGGCGGCGACGAGGAGCGGCCGATCGACAACCTGGTCGCGTTCCTGTTCCTGCTGGCCAAGCAGGAGGCCGACCCGACCGGTCCGCTCGGCGAACTGCGCAACGAGTGGGTCCGCCGCGACACGTTCGAGGGCGCCCCGGTGGACGTGCTGCTCGGCCCGGCGCTGCTGCCGCAGGCCGCGCCGAGTGCGGCGCCGTCGGCGTCCGCCGTGCCCTCCCCCTCCGCGGCCGCCTCGGCCGGGGTGTCCGCCTCCGCGGCGACCGCTCCGCGCACGGAGGCGACCACCGCGCCGTCCCCGGGCGACGCCTCGCCCGCCCCGTCCCCGGGCAGTGGCGCCTCGGCCGGCACGGACCAGGCCGCCAAGGCGAGCGGCAGCCCGTCGCCCGCCCCCGACCCGAAGTCGCTGGAGGCCAACGGCGGCGCGGTCGGCTACTGGCTGGACGCCAAGGGCGCGCTGGTGCGCCTGGAGACGGTGCTCGGCGACGGCCTGCCGTCCGTGCTCGATCTGCAGCGCGGCCAGCAGCAGGAGTTCGTGCGCACGATGGCGCTCGGCGGGCGCGACCACAAGCCGACCGAGATCACCAAGGCCGAGGCGAAGGTGCTGTCGCAGCTGCGCCAGCGCAACCTGAAGGCCCGGGGCGGCGCGGTCACCGTGACCATGCCGGTCCTGCCCGGCGCGCTGCGGACCGGCAAGGGCTGGCTGGACTGGCAGAAGCGGCTGGCGTACCTGGCGGTGCGCGACGTCGACGACGAGAGCTACGACGTGCTGCTGCACGCCGACCGCACCGGCATATCCATCCGCAAGCCCGGCAAGCGCGTGCCCGAGCAGCCGCCGCTGCCCGCGCCGACGGGCAAGTGGGAGCGGGCCGAGTGGGTGGTGCTGGGCAGCTCCGGCGAGATCACGGACATGGACTACCTGATCTACGAGGCGCTGTCGCTGGCCGCCAACGTCCCGGACGACGCGGATCACATTCGCGAGCACGGCCGCCGGCTGCGCGTCGACGTGCTGAACAAGGTGCCGGTAGGCGTGTTCGAGCTGCCCAGCGCGGTCGAGACCAACGTGCCCGCGGGACAGGCCCGGATGCGCTACTGGGTCGACAACGCCGGGGTGCTCAAGCGGCTGGAGCTGCGTACCGCCACGGGTGGTTTCGCCCAGCTCGACCTGGACCTGAACGAGAAGTCGCCGAACCTGCCGATGAAGGTCAAGTAGCCGGTCCCCCGGCTGATCGAGGCCCGTGCCGCCGCCGCGGCGCGGGCCTCTTCCCGTGCGGCCCACCCATGATCGCCCGACTTGCCCGGCACCTGTGCGTATCTTGAGCGCCCATTCGCCCACCTGCCTGGCAAGTCGGGCGATCATGGCGTTGCGGGGCGGACGGCCGGGTCAGGGGTGAAGGCGGGTCTGCCAGACCTCGTCGACGGCGGCGCGCAGGTCGGCCAGGGTGCCGTCGTTGACGATGGCCACGTCGGCTGCGGCGCGGCGCTGCTCGTCGGTGGCCTGCGCCGCGATGCGGGCCCGCGCCTCGGCCTCGGTCATGCCGCGGTCGCGCACCAGCCGGGCCACCCGGGTCGCCTCGTCCGCGAAGACCACGATCACCAGCTCGTACTGCCCGGCCAGGCCGGCTTCGATCAGCAGCGGCACGTCGTTGACGACCACCGTGCCGGGCGGCGCGGCGGCGGCCAGCTCGGCGGTGCGGGCCCGCACGCGCGGGTGGATGATCGCCTCCAGGTCGCGGCGGGCCTGCTCGTCGCCGAAGACGAGCTTGCCGAGCGCGGGCCGGTCGAGCGCGCCGTCCGGCCCGAGCACCTGCGGCCCGAACCGCGCGACCACCTCGGCCAGCCCGTCCGTGCCCGGCGCGACGGCCTCCCGGGCCAGCCGGTCGGAGTCGATCACCACCGCGCCCAGCTCGGCCAGCCGCGCCGCCACCGCACTCTTACCGGATCCGATCCCGCCGGTCAGCCCCACCCATCGCACCGCCCCATGCTCGCACCCGCCCGCGCGCGCCGCCGGGCCGGGCCCTTCCAAGATCGTTCGACTTGCCAGGCAAGTGGGCGAATGGGCGCTCAAGATACGCACAGGTGCCAGGCAAGTCGGGCGATCATGCGGCGCACGGCCGGGCGGTGGGCCCGGCCGAGGCTTCGGGGTACGCGAAGAGGGCGGCCCCCGACTCCGTGGAGTCGGGGGCCGCCCTGTGTGCTACTCAGGCGCGAGGCGAACCTCAGGCCTTGCCGCCCGCCAGCTTCTCGCGAAGCGCGGCCAGGGCCTCGTCGGTGGCGAGGGTGCCGCTGGGCTCCTCCGCCGCCTTGGCCGGGGCCGGGGTCGAGGTCGACACGTTGCCGGACGGCACCTCGGACGCGGCAGCGGCGTCGGCCGCCCGCGAGGTGACGACCTGCTTGGTGTGCGCCTCCCAGCGCGCGCGGGCGTCAGCGTACTGCTGCTCCCACACCTCGCGCTGCTTCTCGTAGCCCTCGAGCCACTCGCCCGTCTCCGGGTCGAAGCCCTCGGGGTAGATGTAGTTGCCCTCGTTGTCGTACGTCGCGGCCATGCCGTAGAGGGTCGGGTCGAAGTGCTCCTCGCCCTCGACGAAGCCCTCGTTGGCCTGCTTGAGCGACAGCGAGATGCGGCGACGCTCGAGGTCGATGTCGATGACCTTGACCATCACGTCGGAGCCGACCTGAACGACCTGCTCCGGGATCTCCACGTGGCGCTCGGCCAGCTCGGAGATGTGCACCAGGCCCTCGATGCCGTCCTCGACCCGGACGAACGCACCGAACGGCACCAGCTTGGTGACCTTACCCGGCACGATCTGCGTGATCGCGTGGGTACGGGCGAACTGACGCCACGGGTCCTCCTGGGTCGCCTTGAGCGACAGGGAGACGCGCTCGCGGTCCAGGTCCACGTCGAGAACCTCGACCTCGACCTCGGTGCCGACCTCGACGACCTCGGACGGGTGGTCGATGTGCTTCCAGGACAGCTCGGAGACGTGCACCAGACCGTCCACGCCGCCCAGGTCCACGAAGGCGCCGAAGTTGACGATCGAGGACACGACGCCCTTGCGGACCTGGCCCTTCTGGAGCTTGTTCAGGAACTCGGTGCGCACCTCGGACTGGGTCTGCTCGAGGTAGGCCCGGCGGGACAGGACCACGTTGTTGCGGTTCTTGTCCAGCTCGATGATCTTCGCCTCGAGCTCGCGGCCGACGTACGGCTGCAGGTCGCGGACGCGGCGCATCTCGACGAGCGAGGCCGGCAGGAAGCCCCGCAGGCCGATGTCGAGGATGAGGCCACCCTTGACCACCTCGATGACGGAGCCACGGACGACGCCGTCGTCTTCCTTGATCTTCTCGATGGTGCCCCACGCCCGCTCGTACTGCGCGCGCTTCTTGGAGAGGATCAGACGCCCCTCCTTGTCCTCCTTCTGGAGGACCAGGGCCTCGATGTGATCACCGACGGTGACGACCTCAGCAGGGTCCACATCGTGCTTGATCGACAACTCACGCGAGGGGATGACGCCCTCGGTCTTGTAGCCGATGTCGAGCAGGACCTCGTCCCGGTCGACCTTGACGACGGTGCCTTCGACAATGTCGCCGTCGTTGAAGTACTTGATGGTCTCGTCGATCGCGGCGAGGAATGCCTCCTCAGAGCCGAGATCGTCGATGGTGACCCTGTTGGCGCTCGAGGTGGCCTCGATGCTGCTCGTCATGTGGACTGTTGCTCCGTCGGATGGATGTTCAGTGTGACCCAGTGGGTGTTCCACTGCCGCTCCCGCTCGCCTACGCTCCGGTGATCCGGCGCGCTACGGGTCTGCTCCATGCCGAGAACCGCGGACGTGCGAGTGCATCGAACAGCTTACCGTGCCCATTACCACACGACGCAACCCCACCCCTCCCGTGACGCTCCCCTCTTCCTGATTCGCGGGGCTCCACGGCGATTGCGGGCGAATTGTTCCGTGCGTCACACCCGGTGAGTCGCCCCCGGACGACCGGCTCGTACGCTGTCCGGGTGGAGATCCATTCTGCCGGTGACGACGACCTCGACCTCGCGCACGACGGCCCCGACGACGTCGCCTCCGGACCCGGCGTGACCCGCCGCCCGGTCACCGCCGCGGAGAACCTGCGCGCCTCCCGCGGCTGGTGGGACGCCGACGCCGACAACTACCAGTCCGAGCACGGCGAGTTCCTCGGCGAGGCCGACTTCGTGTGGTGCCCGGAGGGGCTGCGCGAGGCCGACGCCAAGCTGCTCGGCGACGTCGCCGGCCGCCGGGTGCTGGAGCTGGGCTGCGGCGCGGCGGCCGCGGCCCGCTGGCTGGCCGCGCAGGGCGCCGACGTGGTGGCGATGGACCTGTCCGCGGGCATGCTGCGCCACGCCGAGCAGGCCGCCGCGCGCACCGGCCTCACCGTGCCGCTGGTGCAGGCCGACGCGAGCGCGCTGCCCTTCGCCGACGGGGCCTTCGACGTCGCCTGCACCGCGTTCGGCGCGGTGCCGTTCGTCGACGACTCGGCGCTGGTCATGCGCGAGGTGTACCGGGTGCTCAAGCCGGGCGGGCGCTGGGTCTTCTCGGTCACCCACCCGATGCGCTGGATCTTCCTCGACGACCCCACCGAGGGCGGCCTGCGGGCGGTGCACTCCTACTTCGACCGCCGCCCCTACGTCGAGTACGACGAGCACGGCGCGGCGACCTACGTCGAGCACCACCGCACCATGGGCGACCGGCTGCGCGAACTGCTCGGCGCGGGCTTCACCCTGGTCGACCTGATCGAGCCGGAGTGGCCCGAGGGCCACGAGCAGATCTGGGGCCAGTGGTCCCCGCTGCGCGGCCGCCTCTTCCCCGGCACCGCCATCTTCGTGGCCGCGAAGCCGTCCGACTGACCGGCGCAATTGCACTTTTCGCGAAACCGCGCGGAGGGGGCGACGCCGGGCGGATGATCAGGGCGTGGCAATGGGGATATTCAGGACAAAGCGCATCGAAGCCGAGATGGCCGAGACGGTGGAGCCTGAACACAGGCTCAAGAAGAACCTGACCACCCTCGACCTGATCATCTTCGGCGTCGCCGTGATCATCGGCACCGGCATCTTCGTGCTGACCGGCCGGCAGGCCGCGGTCAACGCCGGCCCGGCGATCGTGATCTCGTTCGTGGTGGCCGGCATCGTCTGCGCCCTGGCGGCGCTCTGCTACGCCGAGTTCGCCTCGACCGTGCCGGTGGCCGGTTCGGCCTACACCTACTCCTACGCGACCCTGGGCGAGATCGTCGCCTGGATCATCGGGTGGGACCTGGTGCTCGAACTGGGCCTGGGCGCCGCGGTGGTGGCGCGCGGCTGGTCGGCGTACCTGGCGAACCTGCTCAGCCTGCCCGCCTGGGTAGCCGGAGAGAAGGCGATCCCCGACTTCGGGGCGATCTTCATCGTCGCGGTCTGCACCATCCTGGGCGTGCTCGGCACGAAGCTGTCCAGCCGGGTCTCCGGCGTGCTGGTCGCGATCAAGGTGGCCGTGGTGCTGCTGGTGATCGTCGTGGGCGCCTTCTTCATCAAGTTCGCCAACTACAAGCCGTTCATCCCGCCGACCGAGCCGGCCGCGCAGACCGGAGCCGGGGTCTGGCACACCCCGCTCTCCCAGCTGCTGCTCGGCATCGAGCCGGTGCATTTCGGCATCCCCGGCATCCTTGCCGCCGCCGCGATCGTCTTCTTCGCCTACATCGGGTTCGACATCGTGGCGACCACCGCCGAGGAGGTGCGCAACCCGCAGCGGGACATGCCCCGCGGCATCATCGGCTCGCTGGTCATCTGCACCCTGCTCTACGTGCTGGTCTCCCTGGTGATCACCGGCATGGTGCACTACACCGAACTGGCCGTCGACGCGCCGCTGGCGCACGCCTTCGACGTGGTCGGCCAGCCCTGGGTCGCCAAGCTCATCTCGCTCGGCGCGATCTGCGGCATCACCACCGTGGTGCTGGTGCTGCTGCTCGGCCAGGTGCGCGTGCTGTTCGCGATGTCCCGCGACGGCCTGCTGCCGGTCGGCATGGCCAGGGTGCACCGCACGTACGGCACCCCGTACCTGATCACCATCGGGGTCGGCGTCCTCATCGCCCTGCTGGCCGCGTTCATCCCGCTGGAGAAGCTGTCCGAGCTGGTCAGCATCGGCACCCTGTTCGCCTTCTTCGTGGTGGCGCTCGGCGTGATCGTGCTGCGCAAGACCCGGCCCGACCTGCACCGCCCGTTCCGCGTGCCGTGGGTGCCACTGCTGCCGATCCTGGCCGCGCTGGCGAGCCTGTGGCTGATGCTCAACCTGCCCGTCGACACCTGGGTGCGCTTCGCGGTCTGGATGCTCATCGGTTTCGTCATCTACTTCGTCTACAGCTACCACCACAGCCGCGAGCGGCCCGGCATCCGCTACGACGCGGAGCACGCGCGGACCTACGAGCAGAAGCCCGGCCCGCCGCCGGACTGACCGCCCGCCGCGACCGGTCCCGGACCTCCAGGTGCCGCCCCGAACGGGGCGGCACCTGCTTGCTGCGCCCGCCACGCCTGTCGAGCCTGACACATCCGCGGTCATGCATTGATTCTTGTAACAACGTCTATGTATTCTCCGAGCCAGCTGCCGTCCAAACAGGACGGCCTCTGGCTCCGGGGAGGAAGACGTGCCAACCAACCGGCCTTGGCGTGCCCGCCTACTGGCATTCGCCGCGATCACCGCCACCACCCTGGCCACCGCCGTGGCCCTGCCGTCACCCGCACTCGCCGCCGGCGCGCCCTACCGGGCCGTCCCGGTCCCGATCACCGCCCCCGCCGCCTCCGCGGACACCACCGTCATCCCCGGCGCCTACCTGGTCACCTTCCGCGCGGGCGCGGACCGCGGGATCGCGCTGCGGGCCTTGCGGACCACGGCCCGCCTCGACTTCGGGGCCACCGTCAACGGCTTCGCCGCCGAGCTGACCGCCGCCCAGGTGCGCGAGCTGTCGCACAGCGCCGACGTGCTGGCCATCGAGCGCGACGCCTGGCACCGCAACGTGCTCGACACCACGCAGACCAGCCCACCCGCGTGGGGCATCGACCGCATCGACCAGAACGCGCTGCCGCTGTCGGCCAGCTACAGCTACACCGCCACCGGCGCGGGCGTGCACGCGTACATCATCGACTCGGGCGTCGACGCCTCCCACCCGAACTTCGGTGGCCGCGCCCAGTTCAACTACAACGCGGTGGACAGCAACAACACCGACTGCAACGGCCACGGCACGCACGTGGCGGGCACCATCGGCGCCACCTCGTACGGTGTGGCGAAGGCCGCGACCCTGCACGGCGTGAAGTGGCTCAACTGCGCCGGCAGCGGCACCACGTCCGGGGCCGTCGCCGCGGTCAACTGGGTGCGCACCAACCACGTCAAGCCGGCCGTGGCCAACACCTCGTGGAACATGACGTACAGCGCGACGCTGGCCACCGCGCTGACCAACCTGATGAACGCGGGCGTCTTCCTGGCCACGTCAGCCGGCAACACCGGCGGCAACTCGTGCGACCGGCTGCCCCGCAACCTGACCGCGGCGCTCGTGGTCGCGGCGACCACGTCCACCGACGCCCGCGCCAGCTACTCCTCCACCGGTTCCTGCGTCGACGTCTACGGCCCCGGCTCGGCCATCGTGTCCACCCTGCCCGGCAACACCACCGGCAGCTACAACGGCACCTCGATGTCCACCCCGCACGCCGCCGGCATCGCCGTGCTCTACAAGGCGACGTACGGCGACGCGAGCCAGGCGACCATCCACGCCTGGGTCGTCGACAACGCCACCACGGGCGTCGTCACCGGCAGCCTCTCCGGCACGCCGAACCGCCTGCTGAACAAGCGGACCCTGTAAAGGGTCCGCGCGCACCGGGTGTGCCTCCACCCGCCCGGTGCGCGCCGCTCCGGCCGTGGGTCCCGCCGCGCGGCCGGAGCGGCGCTCCACCCGTGTCCGCCGACCGGCGACGGCGCGCTGAGCTAGTGTCACGATCGTGAGCGCCTCGACCGTACTCGTCATGGGAGTCTCCGGCAGCGGCAAGAGCACTGTCGGCACGCGGCTGGCCGAGCGCCTCGGCGCCGTCTACGCCGACGGTGACGACCTGCATCCCCAGGCCAACGTGCAGAAGATGTCGGCGGGCATCCCGCTGACCGACGCAGACCGCGCACCCTGGCTGCGCCTGTGCGCCCAGTGGCTGGCCGAGCAGCAGGATGAGGGCATCCCCGCGGTGCTGGCCTGCTCGGCGCTCAAACGCTCCTATCGCGACCTGCTGCGCGAGGCCGCACCCGGCCTGGCCGTCGTGTACCTCGACGGCTCGCACGAACTGCTGGCCTCACGCCTGTCGAACCGCCCCGGGCACTTCTTCAACCCGCGCCTGCTCGACTCCCAGCTCGCCGACCTGGAGAAGCCCGGCGACGACGAGTCCGCGATCGTCATCCCGATCACGCTGACCCCGGACGAGATCATCGACCAGGCCACGGCCGCCCTGTCCCGAGCCTGAACCCCGGCCCGGCTAGGCCCGAGCCGTTTCGATCATGAGGTTGTGCCGCCGACACGCCGCCGAGCCGTGCCATAAGTTCATGATCATCGCGGTAGGGGGCGGGCTGGCCCGGCGGGGCCGGGTGGGCCGGCCCCGCCGGGGTGGTCAGTGGTCGGCTTCGTTCCAGTCGTGGCCGGCGCCGACGGAGACCTCCAGGGGGACGGACAGGTCGACGGCGGTGCCCATCTCGCGGCGGACCAGCGCCTCCAGGGTCTCCCGCTCGCCCGCGGCGACCTCGAACACGAGCTCGTCGTGGACCTGCAGCAGCATCCGCGAGGTCAGGCCCTCGGCCCGCAGCGCCCTGTCGACCCGCAGCATGGCCAGCTTGATGACATCGGCGGCCGAGCCCTGGATCGGGGCGTTGAGCGCCATGCGCTCGGCCATCTCGCGCCGCTGCCGGTTGTCGCTGACCAGGTCGGGCAGGAAGCGGCGGCGGCCCAGGATGGTGGCCGTGTAGCCGTCCTTGCGTGCCTGGTCGACGACCGCGTGCAGGTAGTCGCGCACGCCGCCGAAGCGGGCGAAGTAGTCCTCCATGAGCCCGGTCGCCTCGGCCGTGGAGATGCCCAGCTGCTGCGACAGCCCGTACGCGGACAGGCCGTACGCCAGCCCGTACGACATGGCCTTGATCCTGCGCCGCTGCTCGGCGGTGACCTCGTCGGTCGCGAAGACCTTCGACGCGACCGTGGTGTGCAGGTCCTCGCCGGTGGCGAACGCCTCGATCAGGCCCGCGTCCTGCGACAGGTGCGCCATGATGCGCATCTCGATCTGGCTGTAGTCGGCCGTCAGCAGCGACTCGAAGCCCGGCCCGACCACGAAGGCGCGGCGGATGCGCCGGCCCTCCTCGGTGCGGATCGGCACGTTCTGCAGGTTCGGGTCGGTGCTGGACAGCCGGCCGGTGGCCGCCACCGTCTGGAAGAACGTGGTGTGGATCCGGCCGTCGTCGCTGACCGACTTGAGCAGGCCGTCCACCGTGGACTTCAGCTTGGCGACGTCGCGGTGGCGCAGCAGGTGCTCCAGCACCGGGTGCCCGGTCTGCGCGAACAGCCACTGCAGCGCGTCGGCGTCGGTGGTGTACCCCGTCTTGATCTTCTTGGTCTTGGGCAGGTTCAGCTCGCCGAACAGGATCTCCTGCAGCTGCTTGGGCGAACCGAGGTTGAACTCGCGGCCGACGTCGCCGTACGCGGCCTGCGCCGCCGCCTTCACCTCGCCCGCGAACTGCGCCTCCAGCTCGGTCAGGTAGTCGGTGTCGGCGGCGATGCCGACCCGCTCCATCGCGGCCAGCACCGGCACCAGCGGCAGCTCCACGTCGGCCAGCAGCCGCTCGCCGTCGCCGCGGTCCAGCTCCCCGCCCAGCGCGTCGACCAGGTCGAGCGTCGCCCGGGCGCGCAGCATCAGCGCCTCCTCGGCGGCGTGGTCGGCGGTGCCGTCACCGAAGTCCAGCGCCAGCTGGCCGGTGTCGTTCGCCTCCGCCCGCAGCTCCCGGTGCAGGTAGCGCACCGCCAGATCGGCCAGGTCGTAGGAACGCTGATCGGGACGGGCCAGGTAGGCCGCGAGCGCGGTGTCGTGGGTCAGGCCGTGCAGCTCCCAGCCGCGGGCCTGCAGGGCCAGCAGGGCGGGCTTGGCGTCGTGCAGCACCTTCGGCTTGGCCGGGTCGGCCAGCCAGGCCGCCAGCGCCGCGTCGTCGGCGGGCTCCAGCCCCGTCGGGTCGACCCACACGGCGGCGTGGTCGGCGGCCAGCGCCAGCCCCGTCAGCGTGCCCGTGCCCCGGCCGAACGTGCCGGCCACGGCGATGCCGACCGGGCCGGTCACCTGCTCGCCGAGCCAGGCCGCCAGCGCGCCGGGCTCGGTGAGCACGGTGCCGTCGATGTCGAAACCGGCCTCGGCCTCCGGCTCGGCGGTGTCGAGGTACTGGTACAGCCGGTCGCGTAGCACGCGGAACTGCAGCGTGTCGAAGACCTGATGCACGGCCTCGCGGTCCCAGGTCGTCCAGTGCGTCGACGGCACGTCCAGCGGCAGGTCGAGGTCGTCGCGCAGCAGGTTGATCTGCTGGTTGCGCATCACCCCGGCCAGGTGCTCGCGCAGGCTCTCCCCCGCCTTGCCCTTGATCTCGTCGACCCGGGCGATGACGCCCTCCAGGCCGTCGTACTGGTTGATCCACTTGGCGGCGGTCTTCGGGCCCACGCCCGGCACGCCGGGCAGGTTGTCGCTGGACTCGCCCACCAGCGCGGCCAGGTCGCGGTAGCGCTCCGGGCCCACGCCGTACTTCTCCAGCACCGCCGCCGGGTCCATCCGGGCCAGGTCGGACACGCCCTTGCGCGGGTACAGCACCGTGACGTCCTTGGTGACCAGCTGGTAGGCGTCACGGTCGCCGGTGCAGATCAGCACCCGCATGCCGGCCTCGCGGCCCTGCCGGGCGAGCGTGGCGATGATGTCGTCAGCCTCGTATCCCGCCAGCTGCACGTGCTTGACCTGCAGCGCGTCCAGCACCTCCTGGACCAGGCTGACCTGCCCCTTGAAGTCCGTCGGCGTCTCCGAGCGGCCGGCCTTGTACTCGGCGTACTGCTCGGTGCGGAACGACTGCCGCGACACGTCGAACGCCACGGCGATGTGCGTGGGCTTCTCGTCGCGCAGCACGTTGATCAGCATCGAGGTGAAGCCGTACACGGCGTTGGTGGGCTGCCCCGTCGACGTCGAGAAGTTCTCCACCGGCAGCGCGAAGAACGCCCGGTAAGCCAGCGAATGCCCATCAAGCAGCAGCAGCGTCTCAGTCACCCGAAGAGCTTATGCCCTCCCCCCGACGCCCCCACCCCGCGCCGCCACCCCACCCCGCACCACCCGCGCCCC